>NZ_JBOFMC010000034.1:0-18931 GCF_051658185.1 Shewanella sp.
TAAAGTTGGACGCCGTTTATGATCATGTACGGTGACCGAGTATCGTTGTGATAAACCGCCACTTACACAGAAAATTTTATAGTCTCTTGTTCAGATAAAGGTCATTTCAGGGCGTTTTCCTAAGTTGAGGTATCACCAATAACATTTAGCGGATTTATACATAGCGCCGAAGAGGGCGTTGTATAGGGCTAATTCGTTCTGGGGTGGTCTATAGGTGGTCTATGGGTGATTTGAAATGATAGCGCTGCTATAAACGCACTGAAATAAAAGGCGGAAAAATTAAGCTGGTCTCTCCACAGGGACTCGAACCCCGATCGGCCGCTTAGGAGGCGGCTGCTCTATCCTGTTGAGCTATGAAGAGACGTGGCTGATTATACTGGTTTTAGCTTTGATTAAAAGGCTTAAGATTTAGTTGCTTAAATCTTAAGCACGATGTCGTTTATCTGTACATTGTAGACAGCATTTTGATCTATTAGCACTGCGGTGGCGCTTTCTTCGCTCACCTGTTCTATTTGCACTGTCGCGCGGCTTTTACTGGCGATGGGGCGCATTTCATTGAGTCGATCGGGTAAGTTTTGCTGTAGTATCACTTGGAATTTATCGTCCACCTTGATGCCATGCTTCCTGCCCAGATTGAGAATGATGCGGTCTGCTTGGCGACTCACGACTTGGCCAAGGAGCGGGCGACAGTTGAGTGTTTCGTCTAGGTCGCGGCTCACTTGTTGCATTAGCTGTGTGATGTTGCGGCCGTAGGCCGAGCGCCAAAAACGCTCTGAGTTTGGCGCGATCGCGGCTTGGGCTGAAAATTCCCAAGGGGCGGAGATGCTGTAATGTTTGCTCCACAGCGTTTCGCCGCTAATGCCGTGATAGAGGTTCAGTTGCAGTTGAAAGTGCCTTTGCGGCGCTGTCTTGCTAAGGCCAAAAAAGCGCGATTGTGTGGGTTCTACCGATATATCCTTTATGTGTGGCAGCAAAATATATTGGCTGTCAGTAATTTCGCTGAGCCAGCTGGGTAGACGATAGCCGCGTACATCGACTAAGTCTTGATTGATGTCGAGTTTTTCTTTGGCGTGAAGGTGAGTGAATCCGCTATTGGAGTAACTATCAATACTGCTGGCCAATTTTTCTGCAATCACTTGTTCAAATCCCATCAGTTGGCCATAGCGGAGTTGGGCACGATCCTCGATATGGGCTTGTGGGATCAATATTGCGGCTTTTAACTGGCCGCCAGGGCATTGTTCTGTGGGGTCATCATCAATATCGAGCCGTAAGGAAACTTTGATTTTATTGCCTTGAATATGCTCATTAATCAGCTGGATGTTCATGGCTTGGGCATTGCGATTGACGGCAAAACTGTTTTGGGTCAGATGGCCGTTGATGGTTTGTTGTTCGCTCGTGATGTGAACGCCGGTGCTGAGGGTGGCATAGCTGACCGCTTGGTTGATGGCTTCTTCTCGCGCTTGGGCGATATTGCCATTGATGATCACGGCTTCGCCACTGGCTTCTATCCATTGCGCCATGACAGCGCTTGAGAGTAGGGCAAGGCTCAAGGTAATGAGCGAAGCGGATCGTAACATGAGCATCAATTTCGTCCTTAATCTAATCTTTTACGCTTAAGTTTTGGCGATGTGTTTTTGCTAAACGGTTTAGCGCGCGCGCCTAGGGTCAATTTACTGACAGCAATATTTTGCTGGTGCTAAGGCTAAAGCAAATTTCATGCCTTATGGACAACTTCTGACATAAAGTTATTCGATTGGCTGCCGATATCTTAACTACTTGGTTGCAGATAGCTTAACTACTTGGTTGCAGATAGCTTAACTACTTGGTTGCCGATATCTTAACTACTTGGTTGCAGATAGCTTAACTACTTGGTTGCCGATAGCTTAACTTGCTGGCGGTTTGTTGAATGGCTTGTGGGCACAATGAATGGACCAATGGACCAATGGACCATTAATCGGCTACCGGCTGGGCTGAATTGCTTTTCTGGTCCAAAAATTGCAGTCATTTGAGTTAATTGTACCTAGCAGACCTAAGCGTCATGCAATGATCCCATCCCAGTCTATACGAGGTATCTCAATGCTAAAGCGTATGCTGTTCCCTTTCGCCTTATTGCTGTTAGGTATAGGTGGATGCACCGCAAAACCGGTGGCGCCCCCTAAACCTAGCTTGGTGGACGGCAATGGTTTGCCACCGACCTCCGTGATTAATCATCTCTCCCAACGAATTGTGACCGAGTTGGTCAAGCAAAATGATGCATTGCGCTCGGATCAACCGATTGTGGTGGCAACCCCGGTGTTGGTCGGTGACATGAATAGCACCAACGCCTTAGCGCAGCAGTTACAGCAAGGATTGATGACATCTTTACACAGTTTTCAATTTAATGTGGTGGACTTAAATTTAGCCGAAGGGCTCCGGGTCACGCCCCAGGGGGATTTTGTGCTCACGCGTGACTGGCAAAAGCTATCAACCACCTTACCTGTGGAACATTTGCTGGTCTCGACGATGAGCATGACCACCACCGGTATGGCGATCAATTCCCGTATTGTGAATATCAATAATAATCGGGTGGTGTCGGCCTCACAAACCTATGTGACTCAACAAGCGTTGGCGAATTATCTACAGTTGTCGGAACAAGTGATCTCACAGGACGGCATGTTATATCGGCAAGCAAGCCCTGGGATGAATGAAGTGCGTGTATTAGGAGATGGGAAATGAAAGCTTATCTGTTACTGGTCGCCAGCCTGTTGCTGAGTGGTTGTGTCGCTAAGGACAAATATGTGCAATGGGAAGATGTACCGCCCCCCAGTTTTCCTAAGCTGACCGCCATTGGTTACGCCCCCTTAGCGACTCAGCCAGCCAAAGAGCCCTCCCAACGGGTATTAATGGCGATGCAAGCCTCTAAAATTGTGGCCTACCGCGAATTGGCTGAGCAGGTCTACGGCCAAAAAATTAGCGCTAATAGCAGTGTCAGTGAATGGATGCTGACGGATGATAATGTCAAGGCGTCGGTTTCTGGGGTGATCCGTGGGGCAAAAGTCGTGAAGAGTTACCCCGCTGGTGAGCATTATGTGACTGAGTTAGAGCTGGACTTTGCCCAAGTGTGGGCGCTATATCAACAGCAAAGTCGCCCACAACGAATAAAAACTGTTACTTACTTTTGATTGGTTGAGGGGAGTTGGACTCGAGTTTGTGTAGTGACCAGAGATCGGCTTGAACTTGTATGGCAATAGCTGCCGCGCCCATGCGCGGCTTTTTTGTGCAAGCAATCGGCGGCCTGATGGCGGAATCTGATGTCCTGCGGTTTTTAATTAAAGTCGCGGAGATGCGCTTGTCAGGCGGCTCAATCTAGCCAGATATTCACCATGGCGAGTCGTCAGCTGTGGTATGTAAAGGCGCGCGCCTAGGTCTAGGTTTAGATCTACGTCTACGCCTTGATATTATTACCTAAGGTCGAAATGGTGGAGGTTCTACCTTTATCATTGTAGGTCAGGCTGGTGGCATTGCGGCTAGTCTGTAGCGCTTGGGCTAAACGGTTTAAACTTGCCAAATTCATCTCAATTAAACTGGCGTTTTGTTCATTTAATGCTTGGCATTGCGCTAAGGCTTCTTGAACGGCCTTCATGTTATCGGCGAGGGCGGCTTCCTGAGTCAGTAATAATTTATCCGGATGCCTAGCAATAGCGTCATCATTGGCTTTAAGTTCAGCAAGGCTTTGGGATTTTTGCGCCGCCAAGGACAGTAGCAAATCTGCATTTTGACTCATCAACGCGGCTTTTTCTTCGGCGATAATCTGTTTTAAGGCCGCCAAGAGGGCGTGTTGTGAGTCAAGCAATTTTGCGATGTCTGTCATGATTACTCTTTATCTAAATCTTGGAGTTGTGCTTCAAAACTAGCGATGTTTGCGGCTAATTTTTCGGGATCGATTTTATAGCGGCCTTCCGCAATCGCTTGCTTGATCTCGGCCACTTTTTTAAGGTCGACTTCAGGTAGACTGGCCATTTTTGCCTGCGCGCCTTGGAGCTGCTGGGCTTGGGCCGTAATGACAACCGAGTCTCCCTTTTGTACTGGCTTCGATTGTGCTGGCGTGGATTTTGCCGTGACTTGCTCTGCCTGTGCGCTGTTGATTTGTTCGCTGTTCGTTTTGGCGATACCAGCTCGCAGCTGCGAAGTTGTACCAGTGTTGAGTTTAATATCAATGGCCATTTTTGGCTCCAGCGTCGGGTATACGGGAATGCTAAACTGTGTATCGGCAGCTTACTGAAAAGCTTTAGCGGATTTTACATTTTAACTTCAACTTCGCCAATGCCTGTCACTATAGCATCTAGTGTTTTGTTTGAGCTGCTATTTTTGACTTTAATTCGCTCACCTTGATTGCCATCCTGTAAGGCTTCGCCGGGCGTTTTTAAGGAAAAGGAGGCCGAGCGTACATAAATTGAAATCGCATCATTTTTACAGACAAAGCACAGATTATTGGCCTGGATAGGGGCATCTTTTGCTACACGGCGTTTTACCCGTGCGCCTTCGAGTTCGATTGGTGAACTAAATTGCATCCCGCGTAGGTTATTTTGCTCAATATAGCGAACGGCAACGTGGTGAGGCTGAATTAATTCCCCTGGCGCTAAGGTGGCAGTAGCCACGACAACGGGAAATAAAATATCGACACGCACCGACATAAACATTTGCCAAGGGTAGGCCAGATCTGGAGTATCACAACTGACCTTGAGGGTATTATTGCGGTTGATTTCCCGCTCGCTGGCGAGCTCGACTCGCAGTGGTGAGGCGCACTGCGATGGCAGCATACGCTGATCGATTGTCTGGGGGGTGATGTCTACCCTAGCATTGGCCGGTGCTGTGATCTTTTTATAAATAAGGGCTTTAGCTAATTCGGATATCGCCGATACACTGGGGGCACCTGCTTGAGCATTGGCCGCAGACGGCGCAGTGTTTGCCATTGCGGGCATACACAGGATAAAAATGCAGCAGAAAAAAACTAATTTTACTTTCATAATGAAGAGGCTAGCTTGTCGCGCTAGAATGTACCTATATATCAGTTTTATCGAACTTGATGAGCGTGTTAGCAATACAATCAGCGTCAAACCATTGACCTTCTTTTGACGATTTGTTTGCCTATCAGCAAATGTAAGCAATAACCATGCCTATGCTCAATGAGTCATAGGCCCGTGCATAAATAGAACAACAAGGCAGAGTTATGTCGAGTATCCTTGATTCAGTCAATAAGCGCACCCAATTGGTTGGCCAAAACCGTTTAGAGCTCTTGTTATTTAAGTTAAATGGTCGGCAGCGGTTTGGAATTAACGTCTTTAAGGTCAAAGAAGTGCTGCAGTGCCCTCCTTTGACCGCGTTGCCTAAGCTTAATCCTTACGTGAAAGGTGTGGCTCATATTCGTGGTACGACGATATCCGTGATCGATCTAAGCGCTGCTACTGGCGGGCGGCCTCTGACCAATATTGAAAATTGTTTTATCATTATTTCGGAGTATAACCGCAGTGTTCAGGGCTTTTTAGTCAGTTCTGTTGAGCGAATTATCAATATGAATTGGGAGGCCATTATGCCGCCTCCACAAGGCGCTGGACGCTATTCTTACTTGACGGCGGTGACTGAAATCGAAGGCGAATTGGTAGAGATCCTGGATGTTGAAAAAATTTTAGATGAGATCTCCCCGGTAAAAACCGCCATTAGTGAGGAGCTCAATGAGCAACTGACGCTCGATAGAGCTCAGCATTATCATGTGATGGTTATTGATGACTCCGCGGTGGCGCGAAAGCAGATTATTCGAGCCTTAGAATCGTTAAATTTACATATAGATACGGCAAAAGATGGCCGAGAAGCCTTAGATAAATTAAAAGCGATTGCTTGCGAAATGGACAATGTGGCCGATGAAATCCCACTGATCATTTCGGATATTGAGATGCCCGAAATGGATGGTTACACCTTAACGGCTGAAATTCGTGATGACCCTAAGCTTAAACATATCAAAGTGGTACTGCATACTTCTCTTAGTGGGGTGTTCAATCAAGCCATGGTACAAAAAGTGGGCGCCAATGATTTTATAGCCAAATTTAATCCCGATGAACTGGCTGCTGCGGTGAATAAACACCTGAGTTTGTAAGCCTTTAAAGTGTAAGCGCTTAAAAGATAACAATTTAAAGCATAAGTATTTAAATATTTTAGTATGTAAATATGTGTGCATTTAACGGTACGTTATTGCAAATGGCTCAAGTTAAATGTGTAAAAAAGTGAGCATTAAAGGGGGTGGGTTAGCGATTAGCGTGGCTTTGCGCTATTCTCAGCCCCGAGTAACGAGATGGTGCAGCACCATTGCTGAGCGCCATAGGATTTAGGATGTGAATGTGCCAAACAAATCCCTCGCCGAGACGGAATATAATCAATTTAGGCTGTTCTTAGAGCAGCATAGCGGCATTGTATTAGGCGAAAATAAGCAGTACTTAGTTCGTAGCCGGCTGGCGCCGTTAATGGGGAAGTATAATCTGCCTTCTTTGTCGGATGTGGTGAAACACTCCATGAAGCCGACCGAGCGCAGTTTACGGGCAGAAGTGATTGATGCCATGACCACTAACGAAACTCTGTGGTTTAGAGATCGCTATCCCTTTGAATTACTCAATAACGTATTGCTGCCTGAATACAGTCGTTTAGGTCGTCCCTTAAAAATTTGGTCGGCGGCCTGCTCATCAGGGCAAGAGCCTTATTCTTTAGCCATGACCATTTTGGAATACCAACAACGAAAACCTGGCGCATTGATAAGCGGCGCGGCAATTCAGGCCACCGATTTATCCCCGTCGATGTTAGAGCGTTGTAAGAGTGCCGAATACGACAGCTTGGCCTTAGCCCGAGGCTTGTCTGAGGAGCGTAAGCGGCAGTTTTTTGATCCCCTGCCTTCTGGCAATATGAAGGTAAAAGATACGGTTAAGCGTTTGGTCAACTTTAGAGCCCACAATTTGCTCGAAAGCTATTCCTTATTGGGTAAGTTTGACATTATCTTTTGTCGCAATGTGTTGATTTATTTTTCGCCAGAGGCAAAGGCAAAAATATTGCGGCAATTTGCTGCCGCCCTTAACCCGAAGGGGATTTTATTTTTAGGGGCTTCAGAATCCATTTCTGGCTTAACGGATGAATTTGATATGGTGCGTTGCAATCCTGGCATCTACTATCAGAAAAAAAACTAATCTTGTCTTAAGCTCACGTCTCCCTTACTGATTACCGACGCTCGTCGGTAATTTTTTACCCTGCATTGTTGCCGCCCTAGCATAATTGCGGCGCTCGATTGCGGTATAGCCCCCCCTAAAATGGTGTATTGCCTTGCCTAGGCAGTTTATTGGCACATGAATTGCAATACTTCGTCGAGCAATACGAAAGAGGCAATTTTATGGCGATCAATTTCGATAAGGCACTTGGCGTGCATCAGTTCACCTTAGGTATTCGTGCAGAGCGAGCCGAGGTCATTTCTAGCAATATTGCCAATGCTGATACCCCACATTATAAAGCCCGCGATGTCGATTTTGCCGCCGCCATGCAAAATGCTCAAAGCCAACAGCAGCAGCGTCAACAGCTCGAGAGAGACGGCGGGCAATCGCAGTTTGGCTTAGCCGAGTTAACGGGGCAGCATGTCAAGTTTCGTGTGCCGAATCAACCTGATACCGGCGATGGTAATACCGTCGATATCCAGCAAGAACAATCGGCATTTATGCAAAATGCCCTTGAGTATCAAATGTCATTAGGGTTTCTCGACAGTAAATTCAGCGGCATGAAAAAAGCGCTGAGAGGGGATTAACCATGAGTTTATTTAGCATTTTTGATGTTGCCGGTTCCGGGATGTCGGCGCAATCGGTCAGATTAAACACCACCGCCAGTAATATCGCCAACGCCGATTCGGTTTCAAGTAGCGTGGATAAAACCTATCGAGCCCGTCATCCGATTTTTGAAGCTGAAATGGCCAAAGCGCAGAGTCAGCAGCAAAGCTCTCAAGGGGTTGAAGTTAAAGGCATAGTGGAAAGCGATAAGCCGTTAATCAAAGAATACTCTCCGGATCATCCTATGGCCGATACCGATGGCTTTATCTATAAGCCCAATGTCAATGTGATGGAAGAAATGGCGAACATGATATCGGCCTCCCGCTCATATCAGATGAATGTTCAAGTTGCAGAAGCCGCAAAGTCGATGCTGCAGCAAACATTAGGTATGGGTAAACAATAGAGATAAGCGATTATGAGTATCAATTCAGTTAACCCCCTTGCGGGCAATGCCAATATCAAAACCGCCAGTACGGTGTCGGAAAATAGCAATCAGGAGTTGACCCAAGAGGATTTTTTCGCGCTGCTCAGTCAACAGCTTTCCATGCAGGATCCGTTTAAGCCGGTGGATAACGATACCATGATCGCGCAAATGGCATCTTTTTCGACGGTCGATGGGATTGGCAAACTTAATAAAGAAATTATTAACCTCAATACCGTGATGACCTCAAGCCAAGCCTTGCAGGCCTCGGGCTTGGTCGGACGAAAAGTCTTAATTCCATCGGATACTGGGGTGATTTCTGCCGACGATCCCGGCATGAAAGGGGTGATCAGTACTCCTGAAAAAATTGAGAGCATCAAAGTCAGCATTGAAGATGAGAGTGGCCAAGTTATCAAAACCTTTACCGTTGATGGCAGTGAAGGCGGCAATATTGATGTGAGTTGGGATGGCCTTGATAAAGATGGCAACCCGGTAGACCCCGGCAAATACAGCATCAAAGCCAATGGTATTGTGGATGGAAAAGCGCAGGATTTAGCGGTGTCAACTTACGCCCATGTGAGCAGTGTGTCTTTAGGCGCCTCACAGTCTGGGCCCATTTTAAACTTACGCGGCATCGGTGGGATTTTACTGTCGGACGTCTTAGCGGTTTCGGAAGTGTAGCTTGTTAATATCGTTGATAAGCAATCACCTAGGTTAATTTTCGACTTGTTTATTCCGCATTTTCCCAAGATGTGAAGCGGATTTGACAGATTAAAGAGGTAAAGTATGTCATTTAATATTGCACTGAGCGGCATCGCAGCAGCACAAAAAGATCTTAATACCACAGCAAACAACATTGCCAACGTGAATACCATTGGCTTTAAAGAGTCCCGCACTGAATTTGCGGATGTTTATGCCAATTCGATTTTTGCGAATGGTAAGACAACCGTCGGGGGCGGGGTGACCACGACTCAGGTCGCTCAGCAGTTCCATCAAGGGAGCATGCAGTTTACCAATAACGCGCTGGATATGGCGATTAATGGCGGCGGCTTCTTTATTACGTCATCGGGTGTGGATTCTCAGGACTTTTCTTTTACCCGTGCTGGGGCATTTAAGCGTAATCAAGATGGATTTTTAGTCGATTCTGTCGGTAATTATCTGCAAAGCTTTCCGGTCGATAAAGACGGCAATTCTACCTCGGTGAGTTTAACCACCACCAAGCCGATCCAAGTGCCCGATACTGCCGGTAGCCCGATTAAAACCGGGAATGTCGATATCAGCATGAACCTTGATTCGACCCAAGAAGCCAAAGATCCGGCGCTGTTTGATCCCAATGACTCCGATACCTTTAATAACTCCACCGCGATCACCATTTATGATTCGCTCGGTGAAGCCCACACGCTGACCACCTACTTCGTGCGTCCTCAAGATGCTGCCTATACGGGCGAGAGTAACTGGGTGGCATTTTATGCCATTGATGGCAAACCCGTTAACCTAGATGGCGGCGCGGGCAGCTATCAAACCGATACCACTGGAGACGGGTTACCCGATAGCACAGGCCTAGCGCAAAACGCTGCGGGTTGGACTGGCGCGGCCATTAAATTTAACTCTGCTGGTGGCTATGTCGGCACCGATCCTGCCGTGATTAAAACCGAAGCTTTAGGCGTGGGTGGCGCCGACGTGCTTGGCCCGGCAGCCGATGGCGCGCAAACCATCACCATTAAATTTGATAATCCGACCCAATTTTCTGAAAAGTTTAATGCCACCAAATTATCCCAAGACGGGGTGACCGTTGGCCGTTTAACCAATGTGGAAGTGGGGGCCGATGGCCTGATCTCAGCCCAGTACAGTAATGGCTCAACGGTGCCGTTAGCGCGAGTGGCGCTCGCAAACTTTTCCAATGAACAGGGCTTAACCCAAGTGGGGAATACGTCTTGGAAAGCCAGTTTAGCCTCGGGCAATGCGCTGGCAGGGGAGGCGAATAACGGCACCTTTGGTAGCATTCGTTCATCGGCGCTTGAGCAATCTAACGTGGACTTGACGGCTGAATTAGTTGATTTAATTTCAGCCCAGCGTAATTTCCAAGCGAACTCTCGGACCTTAGAGGTCAACAATACCCTGCAGCAAACTATCCTGCAGATCCGCTAATGGGCTAAGCCGTTTGCTAGGCGCCAGTAAGCGATTGCTGGCGCTTTTTTATTAGTTCAACGTGCTGAACCTGAACCTGAACCTGAACCTGAACCTGAACCTGAACCTGAACCTGAACCTGGCCTAGCGCCCGCATTACTCTTGGCGTCATGCCTCCCGCCTCGTCATTAATGGTCAGTATCATGAATGGCCACTTCATCGCTCTGGCAGCTTGTCTCTTGCTCACCGCTTGCCTCTTACTCATCGCTTACCGCTTACCGTGACCGCTTGCCTTTTACTGGTACTGGCAGCCTATCTCTTCGCGAACACTTACGTTGAGGGGAGCGGCAATCGCGCCGCGCATGGGAGGGTTTGAGTTCTGGCATAAATCTTGCTGTATTGCCGTTAAGTTGAAAGATTGACGGAGTGTATCGTGGACAAATTACTCTACGTTGCTATGAGTGGCGCCAAGCAAAATATGAATGCCCTTGCCGTAAGGGGTAATAACCTTGCCAATGCCAATACCGATGGTTTCAAGGCGGATATGGTGCAAGCTAGAGCCATGCAGGCCTTTGGTGAAGGCATGCCGACGCGGGTATTTGCCATGACCGAGCAACCCTCCGCCAATTTTCGCTCTGGCCCGCTGAAATCAACCGGCCGAGATTTAGATATTGCGGTAAAAGATCAAGGCTGGATAGCCGTGCAAGATGGCAAAGGCGGTGAGGCTTATACCCGCTCAGGCAGCCTGCGTTATGACAATACCGGCTTGTTGACCAATGAGCGCGGCACCCCTGTGATGGGGGATAACGGTCCTATCGTGTTACCGCTACCGATTGAAAAAGTCGAAATCGCCCAAGATGGTACGATTTCGGTCCGGCCTATGGGTGCGACCGCTGAGGTGATTGAAACCGTTGGGCGGATCAAGCTGGTCAATCCTGATCATCGCCAATTAATGCGCGGCGAAGATGGGTTGTTCCGTCAAATCAATGGCGAGATCGCACCAAGCGATTTAGGCGTGAGTATTGAAAGCGGCATGATTGAGGGCAGCAATGTTAATGCTGTTGATGAAATGGTGTCGCTGATCAGCCTGCAACGTCAATTTGAGATGCAAGTAAAAATGATGAAAACCGCAGAAGAGAACGACCGTGCTTCTGCTTCTTTGATGCGCATTAGCTAGGAGTCACGATCATGCATCCTGCGTTATGGATAAGTAAAACTGGCTTAGATGCCCAACAAACCGATATTGCCGTCATTTCAAACAACGTCGCTAACGCCAGTACCGTTGGGTTTAAAAAAGGCCGAGCGGTGTTTGAAGATCTGCTTTACCAAACCGTGAACCAAGCGGGCGGGGTGAGTGCATCCAACACAAAATTACCCAATGGTTTGAATTTAGGGGCCGGTACAAAAGTCGTCGCCACTCAAAAAATATTCTCTCAAGGCAACATGTTAACTACGGATAACGCCTTAGATTTAATGGTTGAAGGTCCAGGTTTTTTTGAAATTGAATTACCTGACGGCACCACGGCTTACACCCGTAACGGCCAATTTTCGTTGGATGATACCGGGCAAATTGTCACCTCAGGCGCAGGGTTTGTGCTGCAGCCGGCGATCACTATTCCGGACAATGCCATCAGCATTACCGTGTCGGCAGAAGGCGAAGTCTCGGTAAAAACCAGCGATGCCGCCGAAAACCAAGTCGTTGGCCAATTAACGATTTCTGACTTTATCAATCCCTCAGGACTCGATCCGATTGGGCAAAATCTCTACGTCGAAACCGGCGCCAGTGGGGTGCCCATTCAAGGTACCGCCTCCCTCGATGGCTTAGGCGCCATCCGTCAGGGCGCACTGGAAACCTCGAACGTCAATGTGACAGAAGAGTTAGTGAATTTAATTGAAAGTCAGCGGGTTTATGAAATGAACTCCAAGGTGATTTCTGCGGTAGATCAAATGCTGGCCTATGTTAATCAGAATTTATAAGGGGGCTAGCATGTGCCGTTGTTTGTTATTAGGGCTAGTGGTGTTGGGGCTCACGGGCTGTGCCAGTTCGCAGCAAAAACCGATCCCCGATGATCCCTTTTATGCGCCGGTTTATCCAGATACGCCCGTGACGCGCACGGCACCAACGGGCTCGATTTATTTAGATAGCCAAGCCACCTCATTGTATACCGATCTGCGGGCCCATAAGGTTGGCGACATTATTACCGTGGTCTTAACCGAATCGACCAAGGCGAAAAAGAGTGCGGGCAATCAAGTCAAAAAAGCGACGGATGTGAATATTAACCCGCTGTATTTGGGCGGGAATAATTTAACGATTAAGGGCAATCCGTTAGATGCGCGCTATCAAGATAGTATGAATACCAACCGAGAGTCCGATGCCGATCAAAGCAATAGTTTATCCGGCAGCATCTCGGCCAACGTGATGCAAGTCTTGGCTAACGGTAACTTGGTGATCCGCGGCGAAAAGTGGATCACCATCAATAATGGTGATGAATTTATTCGCGTGACGGGGATTGTGCGCCCGCAGGATATCACGCCGGACAATACCATCGACTCGCCGCGCGTCGCCAATGCGCGTATTCAATACAGTGGCACAGGTACTTTTGCCGATGCGCAAAAAGTGGGTTGGCTGAGCCAATTCTTCCTAGGCGAGTGGTGGCCGTTTTAACGGAGCATGATCATGATACATATTCAGCGTTTAGTTAACTTCTCTCTCCCTCACATAGCGTTTGCGGCACTGCTGCTCAGTTTGGCGCAGCCAGTGAGCGCCCAGCGGATCAAAGACATTGCCAATGTGCAAGGGGTACGGGATAACCAATTGATGGGCTATGGTTTGGTGGTCGGCCTGCCGGGAACAGGGGAAAAAACGACGTACACCGAACAAACCTTTAAAACCATGCTAAAGAACTTTGGCATTAATCTGCCCGATAATGTGCGGCCTAAAATCAAAAACGTCGCGGTGGTGGCGGTACATGCCGATATGCCGGCGTTTATCAAGCCGGGGCAAACCATGGATGTTACCGTATCGAGCATTGGCGAAGCCAAAAGCTTACGGGGCGGCACCTTATTGCAAACTTTACTCAAGGGGATTGATGGCAATGTTTATGCCATTGCCCAGGGCAGTATGGTGGTCAGCGGTTTTAGTGCCGACGGCCTTGATGGCTCTAAGGTTATCCAAAATACCCCCACCGTTGGGCGCATCCCCAATGGTGCGATTGTCGAGCGCAGTGTGCCCAGCCCTTTTAGTTCCGGCGATTATTTGACGTTTAATTTACGCCGCTCGGATTTTTCGACCGCCCAGCGCATGGCCAATGCCATTAATGAATTACTCGGCCCCGATATGGCGCGGGCATTAGATGCCACCTCGGTTCAGGTCAGCGCCCCAAGGGATGCCTCCCAGCGCGTCTCTTTTTTAGCCACCCTTGAGAATATCGAGGTGGAGCCTGCGGATGAGTCGGCCAAGGTGATTGTTAATTCACGGACCGGCACCATAGTGGTTGGCCAAAATGTGAAGTTATTTCCGGCGGCCGTGACACATGGCGGCTTAACGGTGACCATTGCTGAAGCCACTCAGGTTTCTCAACCCAACGCCTTGGCTAATGGCGATACTGTTGTCACCTCTAACTCCACCATCGGGGTGAATGAAAGCGACCGTCGCATGTTTTTATTTAATCCGGGCACGACTTTAGATGAGCTTGTAAGAGCGGTGAATTTAGTCGGCGCCGCGCCCTCTGATGTATTAGCGATCCTCGAGGCGTTAAAAGTGGCCGGAGCTTTGCATGGTGAGCTTATCATCATCTAGTTTCTGTCGGGAAAATTATGGAAAAGCTGTCAAATTCATCACATTTCCTTGATTTGGGCGGCCTTGATTCCTTACGTGCACAGGCGCAGCGGGATGAACAGGGCGCCCTGAAACAAGTTGCACAACAATTTGAAGGAATTTTTGTGCAAATGCTGATGAAAAGCATGCGTGAAGCGAATGCCGTGTTTGAGTCCGACAGCCCGATGAACAGCCAGTACACCAAGTTTTACGAACAGATGCACGATCAGCAAATGTCTGTCGAATTGTCATCTAAGGGCGTGCTGGGGCTGGCCGATGTGATGGTTCAGCAACTATCACCCAAGGCCACCAAAACCCAGTCGGCATTTGCCGAAAATGAGGCAAATGCCCTTGAACGCCAAGGGTTATCTGTTGAGCGCCAAGCCATGCCCCTGACACGCAAAGCCAGCAAGGCACCAGAACTCGGCCAGCGCGCTCAAGATGATGTGAATCCACAAGCCCTGAGTCAGCTTGCCGCTGAAAATCCGCCCAGTACCGCGGTGTTAAATGACACTGCAACATTAAACAACCAAGCCACGATGGCGGCGATGGCCGACCCCAATGATGTGACCTCCTTGTTTTTTGATGCGGTGCAAGCCTTGCAACCCTCAAAGCTTGCCGAGGCGCCCGCTCTGGCTGAGCTTGATAAGGTACTTAGCGGCAAGAGTTTGCCTACGCCTGCCAAGGTGGCCGGCAGTGAGCAGATTAACAGTCAAGCGGACTTTGTGCGGGTGCTTTATCCCTACGCGGTGAAAGCGGCCGAGGCGATTGGCACTGAGCCCGAGTTATTATTGGCTCAATCGGCCCTCGAAACCGGCTGGGGGCAAAAAATGGTTAAAGGTCGTAATGGCGACCCAAGCTACAACTTATTTAATATCAAGGCCGATAGGCGTTGGCAGGGGCACAAAGCACAGGTGAGTACCTTGGAATATGAGCAAGGCATTGCTGTTAGGCAAAATGCCAATTTCCGTGTTTATGATAATTTTGAGGATAGTTTCAACGACTTGGTCAATTTTATCGCGACGAATGATCGCTATCAGCATGCCCGTACCCAGGCCGATAAGCCCGCCGAGTTTATTCGCAGTTTACACCGGGCAGGCTACGCCACCGATCCTCAGTACGCCAATAAAGTGCTCAAGGTGCTTAGCACTATTAAGTCTGATTTTGCAGAATTTCTGGTTAAGGAAGCCCAATAATGCCCAATGTCGCCGCCATCCAACGAGGGGAGCAGTAGTCCATGGCTAATGATTTATTCAGTATTGCCCAAAGTGGGATCATGGCGTCCCAAGCGCAGTTGGGGGTCACCAGTAACAATATTGCCAACGTCAATACCGTCGGGTACAACCGTCAAGTGGCCATCCAAGGCTCGATGGGGAGTCAAAATCTCGGTGGGCAATTTTACGGGACAGGTACTTACGTTTCTGAAGTGAAACGAATTTATAACGAGTACGCCGCCAGAGAATTGCGCATTGGGCAAACGGGGCTGAGCGGCGCTGAGACCAGCTTGACTAAACTTAACGAGATGGATCAGTTGTTTTCGCAAATCGGTAAAGCCGTACCCAAGTCGCTTAATGATCTGTTTGATACCTTAAATAGCCTGGGTGACCAACCACAGGATATCGGTATCCGAAATGCTATCCTCACCACCGCTTCGCAATTGGCCAATAGCCTTAACCAAATGCAATCGAGCCTCAATGGGCAAATGAGTCAGACCCATGATGAGATGAAGAATGTCGTGGGTCGCATTAATGATATCAGCACTGAAATCGCCGAAATCAATCGCGAGTTGATGAAAAGCGCGGGCAATGACTCGCAGCTGCGCGATCGCCAAGATGCCTTAATCCAAGAATTGAGCCAATACGCCGAGGTGAATGTGATCCCGCTGGATAACGGCGGGCGCAGCATCATGCTGGGCAGTGCGTTTATGTTGGTGTCGAGCGATCAAGCCTCGACCATGGGCGTGAAAGAGGGCGATCCCTTTGCCAATGAGATAGAACTCACCTTCCGTGTCGGTGATACCGCGATGAAACTTGATGCCAGTAAATTAGGCGGGCAACTGGGTGCCTTGTTTGATTTTCGTGAGCAAACTTTACTGCCCGCAAGCCAAGAGTTGGGGCAAATGGCGTTAGGGATTGCCGATGCCTTTAATCAAATGCAGGCCAAAGGGTTTGATCTTAACGGGTTAGTCGGTAAGCCGATTTTTACCGATATCAATGATCCCACCATGGCCGCTGGACGAGTGGGCGCCATGGCAAATAATACCGGTAATGCCAGTCTCAGCGTCAATATTGACAATGTCGGCGCCCTCAGCGGTGGCAGCTATGAGCTGAGTTTTACGGCACCCTCGAGTTATCAGTTAAAAGACAGCAAAACCGGTGCGATCACACCCTTAACGCTCAATGGGGATAAGCTTGAGGGCGGCGCCGGGTTTAGTATCAAAATAGATGCTGGCGCCATGGCGTCAGGGGATAAATTTGAAATACGCCCCACCGCCAATGCCGCATCGCAGCTGAGTGTGACCCTCACTGATCCTAAGGGCATCGCGGCCGCAGCCCCCAAAATCAGTGGCGATGCCGCTAACACGGGCAGCAGCGTAAAGCTTGTCAGTATTGACGATCGCAATGCGGCGAATTTCCCGCAAACGGGCAGTGAATTGGTGTTTGAGCTTGATACCAGTGTGACGCCTCCCACCTATGAAGTATTTGATACCGATGGCAACTCACTGGCTGTTGGCGCCGCCACCGGCACGCCACCCCAAGTGAGCGCTTTTGGCTTTACCTTTGAAATTGAAGCTAACGGTGGGACGAACGAGCGCTTTACCTTCGATTTAAGTTTTGCCCCCGGAGATAACACCAATGCCATTGAAATGGCGAAATTAAGTGACGCCAAGTTAATGAATAATGGTAAGTCGACCCTTGCCGATGTGTTTGAACAAACCAAACAAGATATCGGTAGCCAAACCAAGTCCGCCTTGGTGCGCGCGACAACGGCGGAGGCGATATATAAACAAGCCTACGACAGGGTGCAATCAGAATCCGGGGTCAACCTCGATGAAGAAGCGGCTAACCTGATGAAATTTCAGCAATCATATCAGGCTTCGGCGCGAGTAATGTCAACGGCATCCACCCTGTTTGATACCTTGTTTAGCTCGCTCCGTTAAACGAGCCTGATGTTAGCGCCATATTGAAAGGACACGCTATGCGAATTTCAACCTCCCAAATGTACAACCAAGGTGTGAGTAGCATTCTTGATAAGCAAAGTTCGACCAATAAACTGCTGCAACAACTCGACAGTGGTAAAAAGGTGAACACCGCAGGGGACGATCCCTATGCTGCGATTGCCATTGATAACTTGAATCAAAAAAATAGCCAGATTGAACAATATATTAAGAATATTGATTACAGCCAGAATCGCCTCTCCAATACGGAAAATCTCCTCGGCAGCGCTGAAAATGCGGTGATGTCTGTCAAGGATCTGCTGTTGGCCGCAAGTAACGGCAGCCTCACGGCAACCGAGCGGCAAACTCTTGCCAGCGAAATGCAGGGCAATCTCGATGCCCTCATGGCGATAGCCAATAGCCAAGATGAAGCGGGCAACTATATTTTTGGCGGTTTTAATAACGATTCCGCCCCGTTTAGTTTTGATAACTCAGGCAAGGTGGTTTACGCCGGTGACAGCGGCGTGCGTCAAAGTCTGGTGGCCTCCGGGGTATCGATGGGGACCAATATTCCTGGCAATGTCGCCTTTATGCAAGCGGCAAACCCTTTGGGGGATTTTGGTGTCAAATATTTGGCAAACCAGCAAGGGGAATTAACGGTAAGCTCCGCCAAAATCACTGACAGCGGCGCCCATATCCCACAAAATCCAAATACTTATAGCGTGACTTTTAATGATAATGGCGCAGGTGGAATAAGTGCCGCCATTGTTGGTGGCAGTGGCGATGTATGGAACGTGGACCCTGTTGATCCCGCCGCGCCGCTAAGCGTCAATGGCATTGATATCCAGCTCGCCTCCCTTCCTACCGCCGGCGATGGTTTTACCCTCGAGGCCCAACGCGAGGTCAGTATTTTAGATTCCCTCAATCAAGCCATCGCGCTGGTGAGTGATGAAACGCGCATTAATTCTCCGGCCGGTCAATCCGAGTTGGCACAGCTTTTGAATAATATTGATAGCGGTTTTAATCAATTAGGCACGGCGAGAGCGGCAACCGGTACTGCACTTAAACAACTTGAGCATTACAGCGGGTCGCATACAGAAGAACAGCTCGTGAATAAGTCTGCATTAACACTGCTTGAAGATCTGGATTTTGCTGAGGCATTTAGTGAGTTTCAAAAGCAACAATTAGCACTCAATGCCGTGAGCAGTGTGTTTAGTAAAATCAATTCAACCTCCTTGTTTGATTACCTCTAAGGTAGGCGACAAGTGGATGGTAAATATGACTTTATGGCCAAGATGTGAATATTGAAATGAAAAACATATTCACATCTTGATGAAATTCAGATGGTTAACACTATCGACCGATTGATTGAGCCAAGCTCTGGGCCTTGGCATTACAAATAAAGAGGAACCTCACATGGCTATTACCGTCAATACCAACGTTACATCGATGCAATCGCAAAAGACCCTCAATAAAGCCAACAGTGCACTGCAAACCTCGATGGAGCGTTTATCATCAGGCCTACGCATCAACAGCGCCAAAGATGATGCCGCCGGTCTACAAATTTCTAACCGCATGAC
>NZ_JBOFMC010000035.1:0-4433 GCF_051658185.1 Shewanella sp.
TGCGCGTATCACCCCGTCCTTTTGAGAGGGGATCAAGCAAGGGGAAAGGACGTCAATACTTCAATAAATTGCTCAAAATCCTGAAGATGATTTTGTATGACATGTACAACGATATCGAGATTGAGTTCTTGGTAGTCATGAACGGCGATGTTACGTAGACCGACCATTTTTTTTAAATTATCAGCGAGCGATTGATTTATAATGTTATTTTGCGCCAGCAAGGTAAAGCTGTCTCGGCTACTTTGGGGGATACCCAATTGTTGTTGGCGGTTAATATGATTGGCTATGTCGATACTTGCTTCGCAGCAGCGTTGTAAATTGAGGATTACGCTATCTTGCTGAGTGAAGTCTTGTTTGAACGTGCTGCCGTCGCCATAGACTTGTTGGATACGTTTTATGCAACGTGTGATGGTAGCTATTTTATTGACAATAATATCGTTCAAAGCGATTTTTCCTGTGATCGTTGATTGCAATTTTTAGTCGTCAGCTCATCAATAATTGCGCGTCTTTCATCTTGTAGATGTTGATACATTGAGATGGTCTTAACTGCAAAAATATCTTCATCTTGCTCAGTTCCCCAAAGTCGCTTGCCTTGGGTGACGACTTGCTGACATAGCACTGTCGATGCTGTGCGTAAATCGACCAGATCAACATCAATATCTAATTCTGAGGCCAGTTTTTCGGCAATGTGCCAGCGAGTGATATTGTCTAAGCTTGCATCGGCAAGTACCGCGATATCAATATCGCTGTTGTGATGTTGCGTTCCTTGTGCATAGGAGCCAAACAGGTAAATCAATTTTAATTGCGGAATGTTATCTCGCAATAAGTTTATGATAATGCTTTTATTTAGTTGTTGCATAGACCCATTGCCGATGAATGAATATGGTTCGAGTATACATGATTAAAGCATATGACTGCATCGGGCGTTTCGTTCAAGGACATGACTACGCGGCGGCTGGGACGCTTTGCAGGCTTATCGCCCACCTCGAGCGAGGATTTACGGCAAAATGGTTAATACTCCATAATCTACCCGTCACCTAGCGCCGCCCTAGCCGCGAGTGCCCTCGCTCGCTTCTAGAAGGCGACTCTGCTTTTCCTGTATACTGCAGTACTTTTGGCTTTTTAAGCTGTCGCTGTGTGGTAGAGATAATGCGGATTTTGGTTACGGGTGGCGCGGGGTTTATTGGTTCAGCTTTAGTGCGGATGCTCATTTCGCAAACACACTGTCATGTGCTCAATCTTGATAAATTAACCTATGCCAGCCACCCTGATGCCTTGGCGGATATTGCCGCTAACGAGCGCTATCAATTTGTGCAGGCTGATATTAGTGATCGCGCCAAAGTCGATGCCATATTTCAGCAATTTCAGCCTGATGTGGTAATGCATTTAGCCGCCGAAAGTCATGTCGATCGCTCTATTGCCGGTCCTGCAGCATTTATCCAAACCAACATAGTTGGTACTTACACGTTGTTAGAAGCGGCACGCCACTATTGGCTGCAGCTTGAGGCCTCACCAAAAGCGCGGTTTAGATTCCATCATGTTTCTACCGATGAGGTATACGGTTCATTGGGGGAGAGTGGGCTGTTTGTTGAAACCAGTGCTTACGATCCCAGTTCGCCTTACTCGGCCAGCAAAGCCTCAGCGGATCATCTGGTGCGCGCGTGGCATCGAACCTATGGTTTACCGGTTGTTATCACCAACTGTTCTAACAACTATGGGCCTTACCAATATCCTGAAAAACTGATCCCATTAATCGTGAATCACGCGCTACAGGGGAAGCCCTTGCCCATTTATGGCAATGGGCAACAGGTGCGCGATTGGTTATATGTTGATGATCATGTGAATGCGCTGTGGTTGGTGGCGACTCAAGGTCAGCTTGGGCAAACCTATAATATTGGTGGCTTAAATGAGCGTAGTAATCTTGAGGTTGTGCAGCATATCTGTGATTTGCTTGAGGAGTTAGTGCCGACTCATCCCCAGTCTTTAGCGATGAATGGCCTAGGGTTTCGGCAGTTAATTCACCATGTTGTTGATCGCCCGGGTCACGATGTGCGCTACGCCATTGATGCCAGTAAAATCCAGCGTGAACTTGGTTGGCAACCGTTAACCGCTTTTGACTCCGGTCTTAAAAAAACCATTGAGTGGCTCGTCGCGCAGTACGTTTGATTAACCGCCTCTTTGCTACCAAGGTCGATACCAACACTGGCTGTACCTGAGCTTGGTTGTGTACGACTTCAACCACGACATTAAAGTACCAGCGGCCTTGCGCCAGTTAAGGCGAGCCTTTTTAAATTGAATTCGGCGAGTAACGTATTCTTTGGCGATACATTGGAGCGTCTGACTGTGAAGCCCTAATTCCTTGTTTGCGCTTTTGGTGTAAGGGTGAATATCAAATACAGACAAAAACCGCCCCCGCACTTTGATGGATCGCGAGCTTAACTCGTTAATCTAATTCCAGACAAAGTTAACGGCATTAGTTTGTTGGCCTAATGCTGTTGCATGTTTGTCTTTCACTCTTAATTTCAATGTTTTTGTGCATTTCATTTGAACCGAGTGCGCTTGGAATATTCGGCAAACAATATCCGTTATTAACAGCACAAATAGCCTAGCGCTTACATCCCCACCCTAGAAGGGTGGGGTTTTACGCTTAATCAAATAAAATGAGTTATCTCATTACGGCGGCGCACGCACAATCTGTAATAACCGTTGGCAATAAAAAGCCCCCGCAAGCGTCAAGCCCGCGCGATAACAATCATCAATCCCTTCATCAGGTTGAACTTATCCCCCTGTTAGTCATTCCAGCCTAAACCTTCGCCCGACAGGTCGGTGAATAGTCGCAAAGCAATGGCCGTTTATCGAGCAAGGTTAACCCAACGGTTAACGATGCTAGCGAGCGGGGCTGGATAGCAAACGGGTCAATCAACCTAATATCGATTAACCAGAGGCCTTTTAGCGTTTTTTTAGAGGTTAAAGTGCACTTTTAACGTGTTAAAAATAGTGCTTATCATTACTTATGTTGTTGTAAGTAATGGTTTTATTGTTTTAGCAAGTATTGAGATATCTATGGATTTTGATATGTGCTCTAGCTCTAATTTTTCGTGGTTTGCCTGCTCCATCATGGCGCCACTGGTCAATTGTTTGTGTCGTTCAGTGAACAGTTAGGTTCAGTGGAAAATATAAAACTAATGATAATTAGGAGTGAGTGATGACGCGATGGAAATCCACAGTAGCCTTAAGTGTGCTGCTTGGTTTAGGTTCTGCAGTATGCGCTAGCGCAATTGCCGCCGATGCTAAATCGGATGGTAAAGTGATACCAGGACATGGGAATAAACAACAATCTTCTTATGCCCAAGGCATTATAGCCAACCCAGATACCACATTAGAAACCCGCGGCGTGAGAACGCTGCAGGATTATATTGTTGCGGAACAAGAATTGTTTGATTTTCTTTTTGAAAATCACCCAGTTTTTAAATATGAGGAACAAGGACGCTTATTAGGTAAATACAAAATTAGCGACCGTGGTGAAGAATATTTAAAAGAAGGCAGTAGTACTGCTTATAGTAAGCACAATAAAGAAGTTAACTCTAACGACGGTACAGCGGTCACTTACAGCAAATATACCGACGGTACTCGCCCAATGGCGCTGCAATACCGTTTAGGGGCCAAATCAATTTTGGATTTCCCTAACAAGTTTGTTGGCCCAGAAAAGTGTGGTGAGTGTCACGCACCTGAGTACGAGAAATGGAAACGCTCACGTCACTCTAAAGTTGTACGTTTTCCAGGTGAGCATCCAGAAGTGGATAACAACCTGAACAAAACCATGTATGGCACCAAAGATACCTCGATTTTGCCTGATGGTATTAATGCTGATGATATTTACGCCACTATTGGTACGCCACGGACTAAATACGGTTTTATCGATGGCTATCTCGTTCGTGGCTCGTACCATATTCGCGACGGTCTATTAAAGGACGGTAGTGGGACTATGGTTGCTGGTGGTAACCAATTCTCCCGCCCATGGGCCGAATGGTTAACCCCTGAAATGGCTAAAAAAATCAATAAAGTGATTCCTTCTTTCCCAACGAAGATGGAAGACTTTGGTGATAGCGGTTCACACCAATGGGGTATGAGCTCTTACGGTGCGAAATACGAGAAAGAATTCCTGTTCCAACCTGCGAGTTCTTACTGCGAAATGTGCCATTCATTCAAGTTTGACTTCCAAACGAAAGATGAGTTTTTCGCTGCCTTAGGTAACCCGAAAGAGCTGCAAAAGCACACGATTTCAAAGGGTGTGACCTGTGAAGAGTGTCACGGCGCAGGCGGTCACTTAGATGGCGGTATCGGTGGTGGCATGCCTTCGAACTGTTCTCGTTGTCACCAACGTTTCAACTTCGCTGAAGAATTGGCCGAAACGCCACAAGCGAAAGAGAAGC
>NZ_JBOFMC010000036.1:0-10481 GCF_051658185.1 Shewanella sp.
TTCTCTTGGATACATGGCGGGCTCTAAACCTAACACATTAAGGCACAACCAAAAAATCCGAGCATCAATGGAACAATTTTCTTGGTTTACCTTCAGCATGTACGCATTGAAATTATCAGTAACAACAAATACGTGGCAAGTGCCGCCAGTTGGTGGTGTATTGCGGTGTCAGCAGCTCGCGACGCATGACCCATTAATGCGTTATGCCTTGGGTGGCGACAAATAAGGCGTCACTGCCGTAGCGTTG
Source organism: Shewanella sp. (assembly GCF_051658185.1). GTDB lineage: Bacteria > Pseudomonadota > Gammaproteobacteria > Enterobacterales > Shewanellaceae > Shewanella. Next base: position 248 of record NZ_JBOFMC010000036.1, read on the forward strand.
ATTAATACCATCGAGCGCCTGCATCAGCTCAGACTTAGCGGTAGGAGGGGTTGATAAATCTAACTGGCTATGGCGCACTTTGACTAACTCAATTAAACCTACGCCGATTTTGTAATGGCGCCCCCCTTGACGAAATAACCGTGGCACCACCGCGCTCATTGCTTGCGTCAGCTCAACCGTGCAGTGGGTCGGGCAAGGAAAGTGCACACGTCTTGATAACCCGGGAGCTTTTTGGTCGTATTCGGTGGTTTATACGCAGTCTAATACGTGAGAAAATAGCCCTTTAAGTACAGGCAGTTCCCGATCGTCGGCGCAGGGTATCAAAAAATGCGGGTATTAAGACAGATCGGCAGGAACAAAAGTCTTGCAAATGAAATGGATAAAACGCTTATGTTGCTGATGATCGATAATTACGATTCGTTTACCTTTAATCTAGTGCAGTATTTTCAGCAGCTAGGTCAGGAGATTGTAATTAAGCGTAATGACGACATTAGTCTAGAGGAAATTGCCAGCTTAGCGCCGAGTCATTTAGTGATTTCGCCCGGGCCGTGTTCTCCTAATGAGGCGGGGATTTCCCTTGCGGCGATTGCGCGTTTTGCGGGTCATATTCCTATTTTGGGTGTGTGTTTAGGTCATCAAGCCATTGCTCAAGTCTTTGGCGCTAATGTGATTAGAGCAAAGCGGGTGATGCACGGTAAAGTTAGCCACATTAACCATAGTGGCGAACGTTTATTCAGTGGATTAGCTCACCCCTTAACCGTCACCCGTTATCATTCCTTATTAGTGGATGCCGTGCCTGAAGGCTTTGTACTGGATGCATGGTTTGATGATCCTGTGCATGGGCGCGAGATCATGGCGATGAGCCAGCCTGAGTTAGCCCTGTATGGGGTGCAGTTCCATCCAGAATCCATTCTGACTGAGCAAGGTCATGAGCTGCTCGCTAATTTTTTAGCTCAGACCCCGCTTTCCCCCGCTTAGCTTCTTTAGGCTAAGTTTACCGCCCTTAAGTCTAATGTCTAAAGTCTAACGTCGAATATGCGCCTGTTTTCTGTTATGGGGGCGTCAATCTCTGTTACAAGATTTATCCTAATTTTACATAAAGTTGCGGTGTAAATGTGATATAACTGGCGCCAAATAATGTTCAAGGCTTAAGCCCATCGATCATCGTATCAGGGCAGTAAACCAAGACAATAACAATAAAAAGGAAGGACGAATGAAAGGCGCAATGCGAAATTGGGGTTTAAGTGGATTAGCTGTAGCGGTGCTGGCGGGATGCTCTGCATCACCGACGGGAATTGAGTTGCGAGACACGACACCTCCTTCGGTGCAAGTGCCCTTGGCGCAACCACCTCAAGTTTCACAGCCACTGACACTCAATCAAATTATGGCTAATCCCGATTGGATGGGGATTTTGGCTAAAGAGGCCTATTGGAGTGATGATAGTCAAAGCGTGTTGTTTGCCCGTCAAGCCAGTGCGGCTGCTTTACCGAGTTATTACCAGCAGGGGATTTACGCTAGCAGTGCGAGTGAGTTAGCCATTGATAAATTGCATGCTGCGGATCAGCAATATGGGGTGCTTGATCCTTCCAAGTCTAAAAAAGCGTATCTCTATCAAGGCAATATTTTTGTTAAACAGTTAACGACAGGCAAGATCACCCAGTTAACGCGCCAGCGCGGTGCCATTGATGGCGTGCGGTTTTTAAATAATGGCGACATTGCCTATTGGCAGGGTGACAGTGTCTTTAAAATTCATCTCAATACCGGTCTTGTTGAGCAGCTTGCCGAAATTAAAATGGCCAAAGCCCCGGAGACGTTGCAAGAACCCAGCAGTTATTTAGCAAAACAGCAGCATAGGCTCATCCAATATGTGGCGCTGCAGCAACAGCATGCGCAAGCCAAGCAGCAGTTTAACGATGAGCTGCAAAAGCATGATCCGACGCTTGCGCCGCTGACCTGGTATTTAGGTGACAATGAAGTCGTGTCTGAATTGAGTTTATCTCCCGATGGCCGCTATATTTTATTGGCACTCACCGATAAAAATTATCGCCCCAGCGCCCCGCACGACATTATGCCCAATTATCTTGGGGCTCAAGGTTATATTGATCCCGTCCCCGTACGCACTCGGGTAGCCGAAGATACGCCTCCTGGCCAGCGTTTGTTGGTGCTTGATCTTCAAGAGCATAAACAAACGGCGATCACGATTGAGGGACTCACAGGCTTTGATGAGGATGTCTTAGCGAAGGTCAAAGCTGAAAATGCGGCCGCCAAGGGCGAGGCATATGCGTTGGCGAATGCCAAGGGCGCGGATGCCCAGAGCGCGGGCGGTGACAATGGCAAGACGCCACGTAAGATCCAACTCATGCAAGACTGGGGCTGGAGCCAAAGTGCAATTCAGTGGCATGACGCGGACAATAAAGTCGCGGTGATGGTAGAAGCGACTGATAATAAAGATCGCTGGATTGCGACCGTGGATCTCACCAAGGGCAAGCTGGTGACGGAACACCGGCTGCATGACGAAGCGTGGGTTAATTACGAAAATAATCAATTTGGTTGGCTGCCAGGAACGGATACGCTCTATTATCTGTCTGAAGAATCAGGCTATTCCCATCTCTATCTTAAAGCCGCAGGCGAGGCGCCGCGCGCATTGACTCAGGGCAAGTTTGTGGTGAGCGATATTAGTTTATCACCCGATGCCAAATACATTTATTACAAAGCCAACCAGCGCCACCCTGGGATTTATAATGTCCACCGCGTGGAGCTTGCTACCGCTAAAAATGAGCAGTTAACCCAGTGGGATGGTAATCTCGATTACCAGTTAAGTCCCGACGGAACTAAGTTGCTGCTTAATGCGTCGCGGCGCACTGAGCCTAATGAGCTTTATGTGCAGCATATTGGTGGGCAATTAACCCAGCTAACGTCCTACACCAGCGATGCCTTTAAGCAATATCCTTGGCAGGCGCCAGAGGTGGTGGCCGTGCCTTCGAGCCATGGCGCAGGGCAGGTGTACGCGCGGGTATATTTGCCTCAAGGCTATGACCCTTCTCGTGCTGAAAAATACCCAGCGGTGATTTTTAATCACGGCGCGGGTTATCTGCAAAATGCCGACTATGGATTTAGCGGTTATTTCCGAGAGTTTATGTTCCACAATCTGTTGAGTCAGCAAGGGTATGTGGTGCTGGACATGGATTATCGCGGCTCTAAGGGATATGGCCGTGATTGGCGCACCGCCATTTACCGTAAGATGGGGCATCCTGAAGTCGAGGATTTAAAGGACGGCGTGACGTGGATGGCGAACAACGCCCATGTGGATATCCAGCGAGTAGGTACCTATGGCGGCTCCTACGGTGGCTTTTTAACCTTTATGGCATTGTTCACTGAGCCTGAGTTATTCCAAGCGGGGGCGGCGCTGCGCCCGGTGACGGATTGGGCCCATTACAATGCGCCCTATACCTCGAATATCTTAAATACCCCCGATGTCGACCCTATCGCCTATGAGCGTAGCTCACCGATAGAACATGCCCAAGGCCTGACTAAACCGTTATTGATCATGAGCGGCGTACTCGATGACAACGTGTTTTTCCAAGACAGTGTGCGCTTAGTACAACGCTTAATTGAGCTTGAAAAGCCGATGTTCGAAACGGCGATTTACCCCGTCGAACCCCATGGTTTCCGCCAGCCTTCTAGTTGGCTGGACGAATATCGCCGGATTTATAAGCTCTTTGAGCAAGAGTTGAAATAATCTCGTTTGTAAGAGGCCTTGTTATAAGGCCTTTTTTTTTTGGCGACTGGCGCCGTGTGCATGCGGGCTTGACGCCATGACGCAAGGAGGCGGGGTTGCGAAGATGCCTTGTATATGCTGGAATCATCAGGAATTTAACGATGTTAGTTAGCCTCTTCAACGGACTAATAAGGAATGGCAAGCAGTGGCTATATCCGTAGCGGGCGGCCTAAGGCCTGGCAAGGTGATCGAGATTGAGCACCGGCTGTATCAGCAGTTGATCCTCGGTGCGCCAAAGGTGGCTGCGACGTTGTGGGAGGGGCTTGATACCGAGCTTGAGTCCTATGCCCATAAGCTTGAGGTGGAGCGCCAGGCTATTCTATTGCGCCTTGAAAAACAGCTTCAAGCCAGGCAAGTTTTTGAAGCGGTCTCGGCTCAATTAATTGAGACAGTCAACAATGCTATTGAGCATCATTTGGCTTCGCCTCGCCTAGTGCTGGCAAACACTCCCATCGATGAAACGCAGCTCATCCTGCTAGAGTTACTCCTTGCAAAACAGCTGGATGCCAAGCGGATCCGGCCGTTAATTGAACATTTAAGCTGGCTGGGGCGAGATTTAACCAATATGGTTAACAGCCCGCTGTTTCGGGCGCGGCCAGTGCAAAGTTCCGAGGTGCGCGTCACCGATATCAAATTAGTGATGAATTATATCGGCATTGAAAATCTGCGCACGATTATCCCCTATCTGTGTTTGCGCAATTGGTTGCCCAGTGACAATCCTAAGTTGTTGTGGACCACCCGTAAAATCTGGCGTTACAGCATCGTCAGCGGTATTGCTGCCAATGCCCTTGCCCAGCTAAATGCCGCAGATTCGGCGTTGGTCTACAGTGGCGCGTTATTCAATCAGTTAGGCATGTCTGTGGTGCTGAGTTTGAGTGCGCGCCTATTTGATAACACTTGGGGCACTTGGCTGCGCGAGGCGAGCAGCAGTCGCGATAAAGAGGTATTCGATGCGGTGAGCGCAACGGAATTTCCGGCGAGCGCGGTATTTGAGCAAGTCCTTAACCATGGTTTAAAGTTTAATTGGCAATTATTAGCGCAACTTAAGTTTGAGCATCATCCGTTAACTCGGTTATTAAAGGAGTTGGATCACAGCTTAACCTATCGGCAATTGTCCCAGGAAGCGGCTTTGGTCGCGAGGGCGAGTTGTTATGCTAAAGTATTGTTATTAGAAGAAATGCGCCAAATAGAGCCTCAAGAAAAACGTATCATGTTTGATTATTACGAGCTAACGGGGCAGGAGCTTTTGCAGCTTAAGGCGCAAAATTATCGTAAGTTGACGCTGCTATGAGTGGCCTCACGTGCTTGGGCGCCGCTCCTTAGGGTTAAGGCCATCACTCGACAATCCCCCCGCGGTTAGTGAAGTGGCTATTAGGCATTCTCTTGGCTGCTTGACTCGGCATATCTTAATAGGCTTAGGCTGTCCTGTTGTTGATATTCAATCAATAGTCCGCAAAAATCGGAGTAAATAACTTTTTTTCTGACTAATTATGCTGCAGCCCCTCATATTAAGCGCTTGTATAGTTCTTTAACGGCAATCTTTATGCAGTTTGCAGCAATGCATCCGCTTTGATGTCTATGAAAAACTGGTATTTTGATCACATTTTCGCTAATAATGACTATTAATAGCAACAAGCATACCCGGTAGCACTAACTCCAAATAAAGATACCGTGGGACCTCGCGGCGTGGGCTGCCGCCACCTAAACATAAAGGATGCTGAAATGAGTGTTGAGATGAAATTAGATCGTGCGCAATTTGATGTCGTGATGGTGCCTAATTATGCGCCAGCTGCGGTGATCCCGGTTCGAGGAGAAGGGAGCCGCGTCTGGGATCAAGAAGGAAAAGAATATATCGATTTTGCCGGAGGCATTGCCGTTAATTGCCTTGGCCACTGCCACCCCGCTCTGGTTAACGCCTTAAAAACACAGGGCGAAAAACTCTGGCATCTGTCCAATGTGATGACCAATGAACCGGCACTGGCATTAGCCACCAAGTTAGTTAACAGCACCTTTGCTGAGAAAGTGTATTTTGCTAACTCGGGCGCTGAGGCGAACGAAGCGGCGCTAAAATTAGCCCGTCGTTACGCCTTAGAAAAGTACGGCGAGCAGAAAGATGAAATTATCGCTTTTGATAAGGCATTCCATGGCCGTACCTTCTTTACCGTGAGTGTGGGGGGCCAGCCTGCCTATTCTGATGGCTTTGGGCCTAAGCCTCAGGGCATTACCCATCTGCCTTACAACGATATTGCCGCGTTAACGGCGGCGGTGTCGGATAAAACCTGTGCCATTATGCTCGAGCCATTGCAGGGTGAGGGCGGCATTATTAGTGCAGATCCTGCCTTCCTTCACGCCGTGCGTGAGCTGGCCACGAAACATAATGCACTGGTGATTTTTGATGAAGTGCAAACAGGGGTGGGCCGTACCGGTCAACTTTATGCTTATATGGGCACCGACATCGTGCCGGATATTTTAACGACGGCTAAAGCGCTCGGTGGCGGTTTCCCAATTGCGGCGATGCTGACTACCACGGCAATTGCGGAGCACTTAAAGGTGGGGACTCACGGTTCAACCTACGGTGGCAATCCGTTAGCCTGCGCCATTGGCAATGCGGTTTTAGATGTCGTTAACACTCAAGAGGTTCTTGAGGGGGTAAAACATCGCGAGCAACTGTTGCGTGATGGCTTAAATCAAATTAATGATAAATATCATGTGTTTTCTGAAATCCGTGGTAAAGGCTTGCTGCTAGGTGCGGTGCTAAATGAGCAGTATCAAGGACGTTCACGGGACTTTTTGATGGCAAGTATTGCCGAAGGACTCATGAGCCTCATGGCCGGTGCCAATGTGGTGCGTTTTGCGCCCTCGTTGGTGATCCCCGAGGCTGATATCGCCGAAGGGCTCGCGCGTTTTGAGCGGGCTGTCGCAAGTATCGCCGCCTGATGACGAAAGGAGTGCTGAATTGATTCGCACTCCTTTTTTTGTCTGGGAATGCTTGCGGGTATGGGGCTTGCCATTGCGTTGGTAGGCGTGCTTGCCGCAGCAAGTCAACATGAGGAGCTAATGGTGTTAATCATACGTCCTATTCAAGCGGCTGATTTTGAAGCGCTTTATCAAATAGCCGAAGAGTCAGGCCACGGTTTTACCTCATTACCGGTCAATGCGGATTTACTGCGGCATAAAATTGCCCGCGCCGAAGCCTCGTTTGTCAAACACGTCGATACCCCATTTAATGAAGGTTATTTGATGGTGTTAGAGGATACCGCCAGCGGCCAAATCGCGGGCACCTGCGCTATCGAGGCCGCCGTTGGCATGGAGGATGCCTTTTATCACTATCGTTTAGGGACAGAGGTGTACCATTCTGCGCAAATTGCGGTGCGTAATGAGGTGGAGACCTTAACGCTCTGCCACGATTACACCGGCGCCGCCGAGCTGTGTACTTTGTTTTTACGGGAGCCTTATCGCAAGGGCAATAATGGCCGCATGCTCTCTCGCAGTCGGTTTTTGTTGTTAGCTCAACATTCACAGCGGTTTGGCGAAACGGTCATCGCTGAAATGCGCGGCGTGAGCGATGCGCAGGGGCATTCGCCATTTTACGGTTGGCTGCAACGGCACTTTTTAGGTATCGATTTTATCGAAGCCGATTACTTGTCGGGTTTAGGCAAAAAAGCGTTTATGGCCGAAATGATGCCCCGTAACCCTGTGTATGTGTGCCTGCTGCCAGAGGAGGCGCAAAAAGTCATCGGTGAAGTGCATACCAATACTCGCCCCGCCTTAAGTCTGTTGCAAGCTGAAGGCTTTCGATGTCGCGGTTATGTGGATATTTTTGACGGCGGCCCTACGGTGGAATGTCGTTTAACCGATATTCGCGCCGTGCGTGAAAGCCGTTTACTGACCGTAGACATTGGCGACATGGCCCCATCCGATAAGCAATTTATTATCTCTAATACCCAATTAGCGCATTACCGCGCGACGGCGGCATATTTAGCCGTGGATGAGCAATCTACCCATGTCACGCTAAGTCCCGCACTCGGGGCTGCATTAATGGTCGCCAAGGGCGATCACATCCGTATTTTGGCAATGTAGGAATAGCAAATGACACATTTCATTAAAGGCCAGTGGCATGCCGGTAAGGGTCATGATGTGGCCTCGAGTAACCCCGCCAATGGCGACATTATCTGGCGCGGCCAAACGGCGACCGCTGCACAAGTTAACGCGGCCGTCGATGCCGCCCGTGAGGCACAATTTGCTTGGTTTATGTTGGGGTTTGATGCGCGTTTAACGATGGTTGAAGCTTATCGTAGCCAACTCGAAGCCAATAAAGCCGAATTAGCCGAAACGATTGCGCAAGAAACCGGTAAACCCCAATGGGAAACCGCCACTGAAGTGGCGGCCATGATCGGTAAAATTGGCTTATCAGCCAGTGCTTACAATAAGCGCACCGGTACGCAAGCCAATGACACGCCGGCAGGGCGCGCTGTGCTGCGCCATAAACCCCACGGCGTGGTGGCCGTGTTTGGGCCGTATAACTTCCCAGGGCATTTGCCCAATGGCCATATCGTCCCGGCATTGCTGGCGGGCAATACTGTGGTGTTTAAGCCCTCTGAATTGACGCCCAAAGTGGCCGAATTGATGGTCTCACTCTGGGAAAAAGCCGGCCTGCCCGCCGGCGTACTTAACCTAGTCCAAGGTGAGGTCGAGACGGGTAAAGCGCTGGCGTCGCATCCACAACTGGATGGCCTGTTCTTTACGGGCAGTTCTCGCACGGGTCACTTATTGCATCAACAATATGCGGGACATCCGGGTAAGATCCTCGCCTTAGAAATGGGCGGGAATAACCCGCTGATTATCAAAGGCGTAGCCGACATTAAAGCCGCAGTGCACGAGATTTTGCAATCGGCTTATATTTCATCAGGCCAGCGTTGCACCTGCGCCCGTAGGCTCTATGTGGAGCAAGGCGAGCAGGGCGATGCCTTAGTGGCCAAGCTGGTTGATGCGGTTAAACAGATTAAAGTGGGCCCTTGGAATGCGCAGCCGCAACCGTTTATGGGCTCAATGATCTCCGAAGCGGCTGCAAAAGGTATGCTGGCCGCACAGGCGAACTTGCTGAGTTTAGGCGGGGTGCCTTTGGTTGAGCTTACGCATCTGCAAGCGGGAACAGGTTTAGTGTCGCCCGGACTGATTGATGTGACTGCGGTGAGCGAGTTGCCCGATGAGGAATACTTCGGACCACTGCTGCAACTGGTGCGCTACCGCGATTTTGACGAGGCGATAACGCTGGCGAACCAAACCCGTTATGGCCTATCGGCGGGGATTTTGGCTGATAGCCGTGAGGATTATGAGTATTTCTTCGCCCGTATTCGTGCCGGTATTGTGAACTGGAATAAGCAGATCACGGGCGCCTCGGGAGCTGCGCCTTTTGGTGGCGTAGGTGCCTCGGGTAACCATAGGGCGAGTGCGTTTTATGCCGCCGATTACTGTGCGTATCCCGTCGCCTCCGTTGAGGCCGATGCGGTGAGCTTGCCGGCAACCCTCAGTCCAGGATTGAGTTTATCGTGAGACAAGTGAGGAAGGATCGCGGTTCTTCCTTTTTTATAACAAGCCGTCACGCTACTGAAGCTGTAACTGAGTCGCCGGGCAGCGGGTGGCTAGGCGAGTGATATTGACTGTGAGCGGCAGAACAAGTGTCATCGCCGCACGTACCCTACAAGGAGTTTTTATGCATACTGATATCAACGCGTTGTTTGCCGCGCTGTGGCAAGACTATATTCAAATGACCCCGTCGGCAGCCAAGGTGCACCAGCTATTAGGCCATGGTAAGCCTATCATCAATGATCATATCGCTCTGCGTACTTTTAACATCGCTAAGGTGAATTTAGCGGTGCTGGCTGAGCATTTTACCTCCTTAGGTTATGTGGCCTGCGGTGACTACCGATTTGAGCAGAAAAAGCTGGTCGCTAAGCATTTTGAGCACCCAGACGCCACTCAACCTAAGGTGTTTATTTCAGAGTTATTGGTCGAAGAATTTAGCCCATCATTGCAACGCACCATCCAAGGCTTAATTGCCCAAGTGGATGAACAAGCGACAACAGCGGATAACTTTATTTATTCGGGCCGCCATTGGAGTATTGATTCACCAACCTATAAGGCACTCTTGGCAGAAAGCGAATACGCCGCATGGGTTGCCGCCTTGGGCTATCGCGCCAATCATTTCACGGTTTCTATTAATCACTTAGAAGGCTTTGACACCCTTGAGGCCGTCAATACCGCACTTAAGCAAGCGGGATTTGTGCTCAATAGCGCAGGCGGCGAAATTAAAGGCTCGCCCGAGGTGTTATTAGAGCAATCTTCCACGATGGCCGATACCATTGCCGTGGAATTTAGTGATGGCGTGTTGGAGATCCCCAGTTGTTTTTATGAGTTTGCCCTGCGTTATCCTAAGGCGAACGGTGAGCTGTACAC
>NZ_JBOFMC010000037.1:0-5006 GCF_051658185.1 Shewanella sp.
CGCGGTTGAACGCGCTGCTGCAGCATGTAAAGCATCTGGCGCCAAAATGGCGGTGGCCCTGCCAGTAAGCGTGCCATCTCACTGTGCCTTAATGAAGCCTGCGGCAGAAAAATTAGCCATTGCGCTAAACGATGTACCGTTTAATCAGCCCAACATCACAGTTATCAATAACGTGGATGTGGCATCCCCAAGCGCGATTGCCGACATTAAAGATGCGCTAGTGCGTCAGCTATATTGCCCGGTGCGCTGGAGCGAAACCGTTGAATTGATGGCGGAAAAAGGCATTACCCACTTAGTTGAGTGCGGTCCAGGAAAAGTGTTAACAGGCCTTGCGAAACGCATTAATAAATCGCTTTCTGCTCAAGCAGTTAACGATGTTGCATCCCTTAGCGCGTTAACTGAATAAGGAGTTTGTATGAGTATCAATCTGAGTTTAGCGGGCAAAGTTGCGTTAGTGACTGGCGCGAGCCGTGGTATTGGCCGTGCGATTGCCGAAACCTTAGTTGAAGCGGGTGCAATTGTGGTAGGAACTGCCACAAGTGAGAAGGGCGCCGCCGCAATTCAAGAATATCTGGGTGACAAAGGTTTTGGTTTAGTGCTTAATGTTACCGATAGTCAATCCGTCGCCGATTTATTCGATTCGATCAAAGAAAAAGCCGGTGATGTTGATATTCTCGTCAATAACGCGGGGATCACCCGTGATAACCTGCTGATGCGAATGAAAGATGATGAATGGCAAGATATCATTGATACTAACTTGACATCATTGTTCAGACTATCAAAACCTGTGATGCGTACCATGATGAAAAAGCGCTTTGGCCGGATCATCAACATCGGTTCAGTGGTAGGCACTATGGGCAATGCAGGTCAAGTAAACTATTCAGCAGCAAAGGCTGGTTTGATAGGATTTACAAAATCTCTTGCAAGAGAGGTTGCATCTCGTCAAATTACGGTTAATGCTATCGCTCCTGGATTTATCCAGACCGATATGACTGATGAGCTGACCGAAGATCAGCAAAAAGCTATCATGTCTCAGGTACCGATGGAACGATTAGGGCAAGCACAAGAAATTGCCAATGCAGTGCTCTTTTTGGCCTCGGATTCTGCCGCTTATATCACAGGCGAGACTTTGCATGTGAATGGCGGAATGTACATGGTTTAAAGGCAGATGGCAGGGATACTGTCGCAACTGAGTAGTGATCTGTATCAATCGGTCGCTAAATTTCGTGGTTAGACCACGAAAACTAAGCTTGCATTGTCAGCCAAATCTAATAAACTACTCGCAATCTTACGCAAGTGCGTAATTTGAATAGGAAAGAAAACTAATGAGCAACATTGAAGAACGTGTAAAGAAAATCATTGTAGAGCAACTGGGCGTTAAAGAAGAAGACGTTAAGCCAGCGGCATCTTTCGTTGACGATTTGGGTGCAGATTCTCTGGACACTGTTGAGTTAGTTATGGCTCTGGAAGAAGAGTTTGATACTGAGATCCCTGATGAAGAAGCTGAAAAGATCACTACTGTTCAAGCAGCGATCGATTACGTTTCTAAGAATCAGTAATCCTGAATTCTAGAGAACAGGCGGCATATATGCCGCCTGTTTTTGTTTTATCCCCGCTAAATTCTGCAATAGTGCCATTCAATCGTCTCTGGATCCTGTATCACTGTCATCCAAGAGATGCTCGCCCGCAGATTGGCGATCCTTTTCATGATAGAAAACCGTGTTTCTCTGTCATTACTCCATTTATTTAGCATGTAAAAGGTGACTGCCGTGTCTAAACGTCGTGTCGTGGTAACTGGTTTGGGGTTGGTAACTCCCGTGGGTAATACTGTTGATTCATCTTGGAAAGCCCTGCTTTCTGGGAAAAGTGGTATTGCGCCGATAACTAAATTTGATGCCAGTGAGTTTACAACTCGTTTTAGTGGTTCCGTAAAAGATTTTGATGTTGAGCAATATCTCACTAAAAAAGATGCTCGCAAGATGGATCTGTTTATTCAATACGGTATGGCCGCAGGGATCCAAGCTATCCAAGACTCGGGTTTAGACATGAGCCAAGAAAACCCAGGTCGTGTCGGTACCGCCATTGGTGCGGGTATGGGCGGTATGTGGTTGATTGAGCAAAACCATAGCGCACTGTTAGCGGGTGGCCCGCGCAAGGTGTCGCCTTTCTTTGTGCCTAGCACCATTATCAATATGATTGCGGGTCATTTATCCATTATGTATGGCATGACAGGGCCTAACTTTGCCGTGACCACCGCTTGCACCACCGGGGTACACAATATTGGCTTTGCCGCGCGCACTATTGCTTATGGTGATGCTGATGTGATGATCGCGGGTGGCGCTGAGGACGTGACATCGCCGTTAGGCGTGGCCGGTTTTGGGGCCGCTAAGGCATTATCGACTCGTAATGATGATCCCACCGCGGCGAGTCGCCCTTGGGATAAAGATCGTGACGGTTTTGTGATTGGTGATGGCGCAGGGGTGATGGTGCTCGAAGAGTATGAGCATGCTAAGGCCCGCGGCGCGACCATTTATGGTGAGCTTGTCGGTTTTGGTATGAGTGGGGATGCTTTCCATATGACATCGCCACCAAGTGATGGCGCGGGCGCGGCAGCGGCGATGGTGAATGCCATTAACGATGCGCAATTAGCCTTAGCGCAAATCGGTTACATTAATGCCCACGGCACATCCACACCTGCGGGTGACAAAGCCGAAGCGGCGGCGGTTAAGTCGGTATTTGGCGATCATGCCTATCAGTTATTAGTGAGCTCGACTAAATCGATGACCGGCCATCTTCTTGGCGCGGCGGGTGCGGTTGAGGCAATATTTACGCTACTTGCACTGCGCGATCAAGCGGTGCCTCCGACTATCAATTTGGATAATCCGGATGAAGGCTGTGATTTAGACTTCGTGGCGCACACGGCGCGTGATGTCAAACTGGATTATGCTCTGTGTAATTCCTTTGGCTTTGGTGGCACTAACGGTTCATTACTGTTTAAGAAAATTTAATAGTCCCAGCATTAACGCTGGGCGGGGTTGAGGCAGTATGGCGGGTACCGATAGACAAATTACCTTAAGATTTTTATCAGAACCGGCGGACGTGAATTTTGGTGGCAAAGTTCATGGCGGCGCGGTGATGAAGTGGATTGACCTAGCAGCCTATGCCTGCGCTGCGGGCTGGAGTGGCAAATATTGCATTACGGCCTATGCGGGAGGCATTCGCTTTGTTCAGCCCATTTTGGTGGGTAACATCGTGGAAGTGAGTGCCAAAGTCATTTATACCGGCAAGACGTCCATGCATATTGGTATCGATGTGCGAGCGGGGGATCCTAAGGTGTCAGAGCGCCAGCTTACGACCCATTGCATTGTGATCATGGTTGCTGTGGATGAGGCGGGGTTACCAACGCCGGTGCCTGAATGGATCCCGCAAACACCGCAGGATATCCATCTGCGCGATTCAGCGTTGCGCTTAATGGAAATGCGTAAAAAAATCGGTGCGGAGATGGAAGCCCATGTAAAGTAGCACGTTGCTACATTGACGCGGTGGGTGATTGTCCTTTAGTGAAAGTCCTTTAGTGAAAGTCCTTTAGGGAAAGTCTGGTCACGTCATCTCCAATTCTCTCTTCAAAGGCGCTGTGAGCGCCTTTGTTGTTTCTCGCGAAAAGTGCGTTTGCCTCCTCGCTGATTTTTACTCTGACGCAAGACCGACGGAATGTTACACTGCCGCAACTCATCACAATTGGGCCATGTTGATGCATAAGCTTCACTATTGGCTGGCATTATTGAGTGGTGGCCGAGCATGCATTGGCAGTCACATCGGTGCATGCACCAAGTTAACTCGCAGCGGTGTTCGAGCGGCCAAATGCTCTGTTGACGCCAACATGTCCACGCATCATGGCAATTGTTCCACTTTGTATATCTAGTTAAGGAATTCCTAATGGCAAAAGTCGCATTTATTGGTTTAGGTGTAATGGGATATCCCATGGCGGGGCATTTACTGAGTCAGGGTCATGAAGTGACGGTTTACAATCGAACCTTTGCGAAGGCACAAACCTGGGTAGAAACTTACGGCGGCCGTTGTTGTAAAACGCCAAAGGAAGCGGCCGAGGGCCAAGAGTTTGTGTTTACCTGTGTTGGCAATGACAACGATTTACGTGAGGTCGTATTAGGAACGCATGGGGTAATCCATGGCATGGCGCCCGGTGCGGTATTGGTCGATCATACGACCGCATCAGCCGATGTGGCTCGGGAGCTTTACCAAGTGTTAGCTACCAAAGGCATTGATTTTCTAGATGCGCCCGTGTCTGGTGGCCAAGCGGGCGCGCAGAACGGGGTGTTAACTGTCATGGTTGGCGGTGATGAGGCGGTGTTCCAGCGCGCTAAACCTGTGATTGCCGCATTTGCTCGCTGCGCCGAGCGTTTGGGTGAGGTAGGTGCTGGGCAGTTGACTAAAATGGTCAATCAAATCTGTATTGCTGGCGTGGTACAAGGTTTGGCGGAGGCCCTGCAATTTGCCCGTAAGGCCGGATTGGATGGTGAAAAAGTGATCGAGGTGATCAGCAAGGGGGCGGCGCAAAGTTGGCAAATGGAGAATCGCTATCAAACCATGTGGGGTCAACGCTACGATTTTGGTTTTGCGGTGGATTGGATGCGTAAGGATTTAGGTATCGCTCTTGAAGAAGCCCGCCGCAATGGCTCGCATTTGCCACTTACAGCATTAGTCGACCAATTTTACTCTGAAGTGCAGGCCATGGGAGGCAGCCGCTGGGATACTTCAAGTCTATTAGCTCGATTAGAAAAATCGGCGAAATAAGCTAATCCCACCCAAGCGTGTGGCAGTTTGCGTGAGGCTAATGGCGCCAACCTTTAGCCTTTGGCTGATTGCACCGACCTTGGCTATGGCGGGTACTGTTATGGCGTTACGCGCGTGCGCCGTGATGTGACCGAAAGCGAAGTGCTGATCGAAAGCGCGAACGAAAGCGCGGCCGAAACCCTTTATCACGGCCC
>NZ_JBOFMC010000038.1:0-3916 GCF_051658185.1 Shewanella sp.
CACTATGCGGGGAAACAGTGGTGCACCTAAGCCCATAGCGATGTCTGGCAATAGGCCTGTCAGTGCGCTTAAACGGAGAGTGAGTGGATACTGACGGATTCACTGGCGCTCGCGATAAATGACGAGAGCAACGGCCATCGTCGCTGGCGCCCACATGGCCACTCGCCACTTGATCTGGTGTCGGCATGCTCCCTAAGGGGGGGCGCTTAACCGCTTGGCAGTGCAGTCATTCGCACTATCCCCTTAAGTTCCTCGCCAGTTATTAGCCTAGTCATTGACTCTATGAGAGATTGGCAATGTTAACTCACTACCAAGGCACGATTAAACTTAAGCGCAGCAGAGTATCATCATTCCACGGTAAAATCGGCTCAGTAGGGGAGCCTACTTCGGTCTTAGTGTAGTGATCCAGATGGTATTGAGTGTGCTCTGCAGTTAATGCCCACTGACTGCCTTTAACCCAGAAATCGCTCTGATATGTTAATTCAAATCGATATTGGTGTTCGAGCCACACGTTGCCATCATGCCAAGTTTGGATGGCACCATGCAGGGATAATGTCGGGGTTATTGCACCACCCATTTTGCCCATTACAGTGTAGGCAAACTCGCTATTGCCATAGTCACTGCGCTTATAACCGAAGGTTTTAGGCACATCGTCATCAATCTCAAGGAAGTAATAACCCGCCCCCATTTTGAGTTGCGTCAGTAACTGTCCGCTTTGGTAATTGGCTGTTAAGGCGGGAAAGAATTTGAGTTGTTTTTCGACCGAGCTAACCGTATTGCGTTTACCCTGCAAATCGACTTGCCAGCCAAAGGTCAATGAGGGCGTGCTGCGGTAAAGTTCGCCGATGGCGGCGTAATCCGACTTGAACCATAGGGGGATATGATCTGGGTCGAGTTTATCGATATCAACATCGACATAAGCATCGAGGAATGCGCTAAGTAAAATAGCCGATGGGGTGCGATGTTCAATGATAAGGCTGGCATTGCCGCCAAAGGTATGGGAATGTTCGTCGTTCACCACAAAATCGTGGATCCCGAGGCTGTAATGCCATTGCGTGGCCTCATCAGCATGTGCCCAAGTTGATAAACCTAATCCCAAGACCGCTAACACTAAGTTAATTTGTTTCACTTTTTGCTCCGATAATCTCGCATAGAGCCTAGACCAACGTCTCGGTGGACTAAGCATAAAATGGGGTCACGCCTTAAAACTGGCTCACTTGGGTGAGACTGACGCTGTGTACCGTTTGCCTTCTATGTGACTCTTGGCGTCAATCTATTCAGTGGGGCAGACTGCGCGTGACGATAGGTTATGGCTCGTATGGGCTGGGGGCTCTTTTTTTGCTGCATAAAGTTCGTTGCAACAGATGGCGGCAACAAGGCCGTCAAAGTGTCCTAAGTCATTCATTTAGAACCGTGGGTTAATATGTAATCCATGGCAATACGCTTTGCAACCATATGATTAACATTTAATCGATATCTTGTGATTGGTTGATATGCTGTCTTGTCATTACGGCATTTCCTGTTAGCGCGTTAGTGAATTTTTAATCACTTAAAAAGCATAATTATTGACACGATGTTGTAATCTGCCTATAGTCGCCCCAGCGTAAATTACTTGATAAGAGAGTCAAAAATGAAAAAATCCACGTTATTGGGTGCCTTGCCGTTCGTGGCCACCTTGTTGTTAGCGGGATGCGGTAAAAGTCAGGATGTGTTGGTCGTGGGCACCAATGCTTCCTTTGCGCCCTTTGAATATGTCGGCGGGCCCAATGGCGATGAAATAAAAGGCTTTGATATTGATCTGGCGAAACAAATTGCCGAGGATGCTGGCAAAACGCTCAAAATCGAAAATATGAACTTCGATTCGCTGATCGTCGCGCTGAATTCCGGCAAAATTGATTTTATTGCCTCAGGCATGACGATTACGCCAGAGCGTCAGGCCAGTGTGGACTTTTCTGAGCCCTATTACGAAGCGACTCAAGTGGTGCTCGTTAATAAAAATAACGATAGCATTCAAAGTATTGATGATTTAACCGGCAAGCATTTTGCGGTGCAGCTTGGCTCGACCGCCGATATAATGGCGAAAAAATATACCGATAAAGTCACAGCCTTTAATTCTGGCTTTGAAGCTATTATGGAGCTGAAGAATGGCAAGGTCGATTTAGTGTTATTCGACAGCGAGCCTGCGGCTAATTATTTGGCCAAAAATCCCGAGCTGAAATTGATCTCCTTAGATTTTCCTGCGGAATTTTACGGATTTGCCGTAGCTAAACATCAAGGCGAGTTGCTTAACAGTATCAATAGCACCCTCGCGAAAATGAAAGCCAACGGCCAATATCAGGCCCTCGTTTCCGCCCATATCAAGTGATCGCCATGATAGACGCAATTCAAAATTCGTTGTTTAGCCCCATCGGTGACGATGGCATGATAGGCATACTGCTGATTTTAAATGGCTTAAAAGTAACGCTGATCGTGACATTCTTCGCCATCCTATTGGGGGCATTATTGGGTGTCGGCACCACCTTAATGAAGATGTCGCACCGGTGGTATCTGCGCTGGCCTGCTGAGCTGTATGTTGGCGTGATCCGCGGGACTCCGGTGGTCGTGCAGTTAGTGATCCTTTACTTCATCGTGTTATCGGCGTTAGATGTCGATAAAATCACCGCGGCAATTATCGCTTTTGGTCTTAACAGTGGCGCCTATATTTCGGAGATTATCCGCGCCGGCATTCAGGCGGTTGATAAAGGTCAAGCCGAAGCGGCTCGCTCTCTTGGGATGTCTCAGGGGATGACCATGAAGCTGATTATTCTGCCTCAAGCCATCAAGAATATTCTGCCAGCCTTGGGGAATGAATTTATCGTACTTCTTAAGGAAACCGCAGTGATAGGCTTTATCGGCGGCGTCGATTTGATGCGTGCAGGTGAAATCATCCGCAGCCGCACCTTTGAGGACAGCGTTCCGCTGTTTACCTGCGCCCTGATCTACTTGTTCCTGACGTACAGCTTTACCTTTATGCTGTCGAAATTTGAAAAGAGGTTGAAACAAAGTGATTAAGATAACCAACCTACATAAAAACTTCGGCGATAACCAAGTCCTTAAAGGGATCAACGAACATATTCGTCGTGGCGAAGTGGTGAGTGTGATTGGCCCTAGCGGGAGCGGGAAAAGTACCTTTTTGCGCTGCATTAATTTGCTCGAACAGCCAAGCCAAGGGGATATTGAGATTGAGGGTCACTCGATCACGGCCAAAAATGCCTGTGTCGATAAGTTGCGGCAAAAAGTGGGGATGGTGTTTCAAAACTTTAATCTCTTTCCCCATAAAACCGTGTTGCAAAACATTACCTTGGCGCCAGTGAGCTTAAAGTTGATGTCAAGTGCTGACGCCGAAGCCAAAGCCTTAGCGTTATTGGCGCAGGTGGGGTTAGGGGATAAAGCGCATGCCTATCCCGCCAGCCTATCCGGCGGCCAAAAACAACGGGTTGCCATTGCGCGCGCCTTGGCAATGGAACCAGATTTGATGCTGTTTGATGAGCCGACCTCGGCGCTCGATCCTGAAATGGTGGGCGATGTGCTGGATGTGATGAAAGATCTGGCGCAAAAAGGCATGACCATGGTGATCGTGACTCACGAAATGGGCTTTGCGCGCGATGTATCCGATAGAGTCATTTTTATGGATGGCGGTTATGTGGTCGAATCGAGTCCGCCGGAGGCGTTATTTACTCAGCCAAAAGAAGCACGTACTCAAGCTTTTTTAAGTAAGGTGCTGCGTTAAGCCTAAGCCTATAAGCCTATAAGCCTATAAGCCTATAAGCCTATAAGCCTATAAGCCTAGTATGAGTTAAAGCCTAAATCGGATCCTAAGCAACAGCCTGCCCCAGCGCGATGACCAGAGTCCATGCATGAATGACGCCCGCTTCGC
>NZ_JBOFMC010000039.1:0-4608 GCF_051658185.1 Shewanella sp.
TGAACTTTGACGGCACAGCGGCGATTACAATCACGGCGGCGGCTAACGGCGGCACCTCGGCGGCCTGTTCCGGTAATGCGGCCACGGCTACTAAACTGCAAACCGCTCGGACTATTGCAGGCGTTAGCTTTGATGGTTCAGCCAATATCAGTATTAGCGCGGCTAACGTTGGCGCGGCTGCGGCCTCGCATACACATACGTCGTCACAAGTTGGTTTAGGCAACGTCCCCAACACGGTGCATACCACGGCTTCTACCGTTAACACGGTTCCGGTTCGTGATAGCGCGGGGGATATAATTACTCGTTTATTTCGCTCAGAATATGCAAACCAAGCGACGATTGGCGGCGCAATTGCATTTCGAACCAACAACAGCACAGACAATTACATTCGTTTTTGCTCTGATACCGCCGCGATTCGAAATTGGATCGGCGCTGCGCCATCCAGTCACTCACACTCATATGCCCCGCTGACAGGTGGCGGCACGTCCGGCACTTGGCCTATTGCTGTAACTGGTAACGCTGGTACGGTTACTGTTAACACCTCGGCGTCTACGTCATTTTTTGATATGTTATGGGCGTCCGGCAATACTATTTACAAGGCCACTAGCTCGAAAATAACTTGCCAGCCTAGCACGGGGGATATTCGCACTTACGGCCATGTAACCTTTGGTTACACCTCGGATATACGCATTAAGCGTAACCTCGAAGAATTTTCCGATCCGCTTGGTGCAGTATGTCAGTTGCGCACGGGCTACTATGAAAAGCAGCGAATCATCGAAGGCTCAGAAGCGGATGAAAACGGGGCATATCCGACGGAATACGTCAAAGAGTCCGGCTTTATTGCTCAGGACTTGGAAAAAGCCGTTGATGGCCTCGTCTACGAAAGCGAAAGCGGCCTAAAAACCATTAAAGGCGGCGGCTTTGAGGTTGACGCCCTGCTAGCAGGCGCTATTAAGCAATTAAAGCGTGAGCACGATGAAGAAATTAGCGCCATGAAAGCCGAAATGGCCGCGCTTAAAAATCAGGTCAGCCAGCTTGCCGCGCTGGTGCAAGATACCTTAGCGCAAAGGGGTAACTAATGGCGACGATACCGAGTAGTAATTTCACGTCAGCACAGGTTATTCAAGAGGCCAGCGGAGGCACTATTCGGGCATTTAGCTCGAATGATGCCGATGTGAGGGATTTGGCGAAAAAGCCAAGTGGGATGTATTCGTCAGCGGATTGGGCGGGTAAGAGTAGTTTTGCTGATTTTGTGCCAAATAGCGCGATGTATTGGGCGGATTCTTATACTTCATTGGGGGGTATAGAATTATGCCTAGGGGGGCGCTTTATAATATATGATCTATTCCCTAGCTCGGCAGATGAAGGCGCATGGACAAGTGTAACAAATGGCACGGTACTAAAGGTCAGGGTTACATGCAGTTATAGTGATAGAGACATTGAGGTTAGTTATAGAGTTAACAATACTGCCCAGTATATCCCAATTTTGCGGCCGAATAATGCGAGCAGTGAAACGGTCAATATCACCTTCCTGAATAATATAGTATTTCATATTGATTCAACATGGTGGTCGGGGGAGCCTGATGTGGTGATAACTTTTTACATTAATGACAAACCTTTAGCGATAAGAATTAAGTCCCTTGAATAATAAGCTCAGTAAAAACAAGGTTGCCAGTGGAGATAAAAATGAAAAAAATCAACGTAACAGTAAAGCGACCTAACCTTCTGTGGCGCGTGTTTATGCGCGTGTGGGGTGTTATCACCTTCTCTGGCTATATCGTTGGCTTTACAACGTACTGGGGCACAGTGCTCATACGAAAAGAGCGCTGGCATGATAAGCGTTTATTGGCGCATGAGCTTACGCATGTTGAGCAGATCCACCAGCTCGGCGCGCTTAAGTTCACATGGCGCTATGTGAAAGAGTTTTTTAGGCGGGGCTATCGAGACAATCGGTATGAAGTCGAAGCGCGTGAAAATGCGCTGTATCGAACCATGGAAACGATCAACCGCTTTAACATCAAATTCAAGTAACCTCCCCTCCCCCTGCAAAGGCTGGCAATTGCTGGCCTTTGTGCTTTTTGGCTACCGCAAAAAGCTAACTTCCCCGAAAAATCCCGATATAGCCGCCTAGCTGCTAACGTTGCGCAAAATACTTATAACGTTGGAAGGCGTATGGATGCAGCAACCGTTTTGCTTCACGGCCTCCCTGTAACACTGGCGTCAATAGTGTTGGTTTTGGCTGTGGTGTCAGGGCTTGCGTCATACGTTAACGGGGTCAGGACTAAACAATTTGAGCCGTCGTTATTGGCGTTTGCTGGGGAAATGGCCTCGTCGATTGTGGCAGGCTTAACAGTGATGTTTTTAGGGGCATGGCAAGATTATCCGCAAGCGTTGACGTGTTTAGTTGCGTTAGCGGCGGCGAACAATGGCAAAGAGTTTATGGGGCTTATTACACAGGTGATCAAGCACAAGATTAATTCGATTATAGGCGGTTCAAAATGATGTATGAGAATCTATTTGCATATTTGGCGTTACTCGCCTGCGTGCTAGCGGGATTGATAGATAGAGCTTTTTTACAGCGCGGCAAAGCAGATATTCACACCGTTAAAAATCACGGGGTCGCGGGTGGCCTGATCCGCTTCTCGATTAATTATGTGGTGTCCTGCGTACCGATTTGGTCGCGGGTAACCTATCGGCTGGTGGACATGAACAACCCGACGACGGTAATTCACGGTCGCGCCAAACCGCTAGAAATTTTGAATGATAAAACCAACTCAGAATATTTATTCCTTCCCACGGCAACGCTATCAATCGGCCGTTGGCGCTTACACGTTAAAGTCGAATCGGTGGCCTCAAGGTTAAATTTTTTATACCGCCTATTCCCTTGCGTCACTGAGTATTCAAAAGAGATCGACATTACGTCGAACAACTACGCCGCGCCGGAACCTGCCTCAAAGCAATTGCAGCCCCACGGCTCAATCGCGCCCCAAGAGATTGTTTGCTCTGATCCCAATGGCCGAAGCGCTAGCGTTGAAGTGATGATCCACCGGAACGGCGCAATATACGGCTATTTAGAGCACAGAGAGCCGTTTGTTATTGGCTCGTGGCAACTGGAAGGCGTCAAAGCCGATGATGTGGAGTTCAGAATTAATCGCTTTTTTAGCATGACATCCGGCCTTGATAAAAAGCGCACGGCAGGCGACGCCGCGATCGGCTGGCGCGGTTTCTTAAAGGGCGAAAATGAAATGTTCCTTATGTCCTGTAAAACGGACTTTGTGGCCTTTGGCTGGATCAATGGCGTATCAACGGGGATTTTAGAAATCAAGAAAAAGGGTGTGGAGGGCGTCGCGTGTTCCTCACAGCTAACAATCACATGCGGTTAAATTAAGGGGTGTTATTGTGAGTAATGACGAAAGAGTCAGTAGTAATAAAAAGCGTTATTTCACGCTTAATTATGGCAATTTGACGGAGCAAAACTTAAAAGAGTTGGTGCAAGGTTTCGCCCGAAACAAGCTTGTTGTAGCAGAAACAATTTCGAGCAACCGCGCTCGCAAGGTAAACGGTGAGCTACAAAAGACGGTGCAATTTGTCTTTGAAAATGGTCAGTCAGTCACTATTGCCGTAGGGGAACAGGGCGACGTGTTGAGTACCAAGCTTAACGCTAAAGTGATGCCAATTAATAACCTTGCCACGATCAGCGCCTACACCAAGGAAGTGTCAGATCTGGTTATCGCCAATGAGCCGCGCTACGCCAAGGTATTGGAGCGCAAGGCCAAGGCTGCAATTAAGGACGCCTCAAACGTCAAACCCGCCTCCCGCTCAGTTGCGTCGCGCATTGAAGAAGCTAAAGCCACGCTCGCACAGGCAGAGAAAAACCTCGCCGTTGCAACGGAAGGTAAGGGATTAAGCGATACCGCCAAGGGGCTTGCAGATAAGCAGCGCGCTAGCGTAGCCAGTGAGATCAAGGCGCTACGCGAAGAAGAAGAAGCGCTATTAGCTGAAATTCAAAAATTAGAGGCGATTATTAATGTTTAAATTTAACGTATTGATGAATGGCCTGTGTCGCCACGCTGAGGGCGTATCAGATCAAGACTATAGCGACATGTTGCGCGGCGAGTCCGGCCGGATGATGCTTGAGAGCGTAACGCTTGAAGAAATCGAAGCAACGTACCTTTACGGCCGTGAATTGATGTTTGAAGCGATTACCACCACGAATAAGCGCGTAGAGCGCACGATGGCGGCGTTTCAGCGGCAATTAAATCGCCAGCTTGCAGGCTCAGAGCTTGAAGCGGAAGCGGCAGAAATTGGCAGTCCTCGCACGGCTGGCGGCTTTGCCACGCTAACCGCACGCTTTCCAATCAGCGACGGCCAAGCAGTGAGCATTATCTTTCACTCCCCAAGCGGCGATCCCAAAAAAATCACGGCCGACGATACGCTGGTAGCGTTCCGCTTTTTGATGAACAAGCGCGATATTACTAACGTTGTCGCTCCCGCTGGCGGCCAAGATATTTCACTTAAGCTGGTCACAACCAAGCTTTCTAACCTGCTTGAACGTAACAGCGAAAAATTCCAACTGCGCAACGCTGAGGTAAAGGCGCAAAACGATGA
>NZ_JBOFMC010000040.1:0-13230 GCF_051658185.1 Shewanella sp.
GCATCGGCTGAGGCAGATCCCTTGGTGGCGAGTCTTTGTGATTATGTCAAAGCTAATGATAAGAACCGATTACGCAAAAAACTCAAGGAGAGCCGCGTCAAGTTACGTCAGGTCTATAGCGGGATTAGTTGTGATGGTCAGAGTTTGTTGCGCACTGCACTGACGGCCAATGCCACAGATGCAGGGGAGTTTGTCGCTAAGCGGTTATCTGTCAATGAACTTAATGTGGCAGAAACCGACGGTCTGACCATTCAGGCGTGGGCCGAAGCCAATGGCCATGGTACTAGTTCGATTATTGCCGCCGTTAAGGAGCGATTAGGCGCAGGCTCTGGCGCAGAGGAAGAGTAATAGTGCTATTGGCTTAACATGAGTTTAGAACCCGGCGTAACCAATGCTAACTGAGTTTGGCATTGGTTACCCAGTTACCCAGTGAGAGACAGCGTGTGAGAGCGAACGTGAGAAAGGCGCTAGTGAATCATACCCATCCACGCGAACATCTTTCGCGCTAACGTCTAAGTGCACTCAGAGGCTGCACCGGCCGCCAAGGATAATATCCTTAGCAACCCTCAAATGATGATTAAACGCTCCCCTTCAACGCTCTCCTTTAACGCCATTTTAATCCTTTTCCGCTATACGGCAGTTGAAATGTCGCATCTTAAACTAAAGGGCGCTTTCTCTATCCCCGCTTTTGCTTAAACACCTCAGAAAAGCAGGGATTGCGGTGCGCTGGTGTCACTCAGGCGTGAGCTTATACTTTAAACTCACCCACAGAGGCTTGCAGTTCTTCGGCTAATTGAGCGACCTGCTGGCTTGATTGCGCGGTTTGATCGGCGCCCACTGCGGTTTCTTCGGAGATATAAGCGATATGTTCAAGTTTTTCGGACACTTGTTGGCTGACGATATGCTGCTCTTGGGCGGCATGGGCAATTTGCGTGCCCGCATCATAGGCCTTATGTACCGATTGGCTAATGGTTTCTAGGGCTAAGTTGGCCTGTTCGGTTTTGGTCACGCAGGCATTGGCTTGAATGCGCCCCATGTCCATGGCGGCAACGGCTTGCAGTGCTCCCTGTTGCAGGACTTCAATCATTTGTTGAATTTCGCGGGTAGAGGCTTGGGTTCGGGATGCCAGATTGCGGACTTCGTCAGCCACCACGGCAAAACCTCGGCCTTGCTCGCCAGCACGAGCCGCCTCAATGGCGGCGTTCAGGGCGAGGAGGTTGGTTTGCTCGGCAATGCCGCGAATGACATCGAGGATTGAGCCAATTGCAGCACTGTCGGATTGCACTTTGTTGATGATGCTTCCCGCCTTGGTGACTTCGTCGGCTAGGACTAAAATGGTGGCTTTGTTTTCTTCGGCGATACTGCGCATATGCCGCGTTTCTTGATCGGCCTGTTTGATCTGCGCCAGTGCTTGGTCTGCACTGAGGGACACTTGCTGGGCGCTGGAGCTTAATTGTGTCGTTGCCGTGGCGACTTGGTCTACTTGACTCTTTTGCTCCTGAATGCCGCGGGTGGTTTGTGCGGTAATGGCAGAAGTTTGTTCCGCTGCGGCAGCGAGCTGATTCGAGCGATCTAAAATTCCAATGATCAAGCCTCGTAGACTATCGACGAGGCGATTACAATTGCTCGCAAGTTCAGCAAATTCATCTTGGCCTGAGTCGTCTAATTTATGGGTTAAATTGCCGCAGGCTAGCACTGTGAGTGCGTTGTTCACTTGGCTGAGCGCGCGTTTGAGAGGGGCGACCACAACCACGCTAATAATAATGGCCACTAGGATAGCGCAGAGCACTAACACGAGGGTTCTTAGGCTCGCGGCATCAATTTGAGCGAGCGTTGCTTGGCTCATTTGGTTAGCGACCTGTTCGATACTGTCGCTAAGTTGCGTCATATCGGCATTGATGGTCTTGACTGCCGCTTCGATCTGCGTCAGTTGGGTCATTGATGCTTGGGTGTGTTGTAATTGACTGGCTTTAACTAACAGCATGGACTCTGGCCCTTCTACTAGGCGCAGCAGGTTGGCGATTTCGTCATTGATGGCGCTGAGGGTGTCACCTGCCACAATAGTTCCACTATGGCGATTAACATATTCCAGTTTATTCTTGGTTTCGCTCAGGATGTAACTGAGCTCTTTGGCGATAAGATCATGTTTACTACGCTCTTCGTTGCCAACGAGATCGGTAATCGTGGTAATGATATTGCTAAGGCTAGTATCAATGGCGCCAGCCGAGGCGGCAATGCTTTGCGCATCGGGGTTGGGGCTACTTTCGAGCTCGATAAGATCGAGCAAGTTTGACGAGGCATCATCCGCCGCGTTTTCTAGCTTTTTCTTTAAATGGATTAATTGTTCCTGTTGGCTGAGCGCCGCTTGGTGCTCGGTGAACATCGTTAGGCTGTATTCTTTAAAGGCAGTAAAGCTACTACTGAGTTTGGATACCTGCGCTAACAGTTGGGGTTGCTGCGCAACTAGCTGGGAGAGGTTGGCGATCTCATCACTGAATTGGCGACTATCTTGCTCAAATGCCTTGCGAATGTCGGGGAGCTTGGTGGAGGCTTGGGTGTAATAGGCGGTTAACACCTGCCGCTGCTGCTCATTTAATCGCTCAGCAATATGGCTGGTGGATTTAAGGGCTGGCAAGCTCAAGGTTTGCATCATATTTGAGCTGTCTTTCAGACTTAGGTTGGTCAGGTATGAGCTCAATCCGAGTAAAAGAAGCAACAGGGTAACAATGCTAAATCCGCCAATGACTCTGGTGGCCACATTCACTTTCATAGCATACTCCAATTATTATTATTTTTTCGTAGGGGAATGGCCCTTACGATGAAGGGCTAAAGTGCATAGGATTCTATCGGCCTAAGGCGGGGCTAGTTTAACTCTTTTTTAACTTTTTTTGAGTGATTTTTTGGTCACTCTCAAGATGCCACAGGGTTAAGTGTTCACCCCAGCAGCAGCCAGTATCTAACGCCTTTAATTGAGCGTCATCGACCTTGCCCATGAGTGCTGCCCAGTGCCCAAATACTAAGGTGTGGCTGCCTCGCAGGGCTGAGCTAAATTCGAACCAAGGGCGTAGTTGAGGATTGGTACAAGCGGTGGGCGGCTGTTTACAGGCAAAATCTAAATGACCATCGACATAGAGGTAGCGCATGCGGGTGAGTGCATTGATGCAAAAGCAGAGGCGGTTAATTCCTACGGCGGTGGGGTCCCAGCTTTTGGCCTGATCTGTGTACATTTGGCCTATGAGCGCTTCAAGGTAATCGGCTTGTTGGAGGGCTTGGCTGACCGCTTGCGACTCTTGCCTTAGGATTTCAAGTGACCATTGGGGGGGCACACCAGCGTGGGTCATGATGAGTGGTTTGCCTGAGAACTCTCGCATTAAGGGTTGCTGTCTGAGCCAATGGATGAGGCCGTTTAGTTCAGGCGCTTTTAACAGGGCCGCGAGATTATCACTGGGTTTATCGCGTTTGAGTTTGCCGTGCAGCGCTAATAAATGCAGTTCATGATTGCCTAATACTATCTTGGCGCTATCACCGAGGGAGTGGAAATAACGCAGCGTCGCTAAGGAATCTGGGCCACGGGCGATAAGATCGCCAACCGCCCACAATTCATCACGGGAGGGATTAAAATCCACTTTAGCGAGCACGCGTTGCAGTTCGGCAAAACAGCCTTGAACATCACCGACAAAATAATGGGCCACAGTATCCTTTCTTTTTATTTCAATGTAATAAACCAGGCGTCGCTAACCGAAAAGGCTTGATGATGACGTTAAAGCGCTCCCCTGAATCGCTGATCATGCCGTAGGAACCATGCATGATGCCAAGGGGCGTATCGAGCACTGTGCCACTGGTATATTGATAGGCGGTATTGGGGGGAATCGTTGGCGTTTCGCCGACCACCCCTGCACCCTTGACTTCACTGGTGTGGCCATTGGCATCGGTAATGATCCAGTGGCGGGTTTCGAGTTTTGCTGGCGCTTCGCCAAGGTTGATAATCGTGATGGTGTAGCTAAAGAGGTATTTTTGATCCTCGGGCGAGGACTGTTGTTCAATATATTCTGTTTTGACTTCGACCTTAATAGAGGTTTCCAATGCGCTCATGCTGCTTCCTACATTGACTTGGGCACTCCTAGGGAGTGCCCATCACTCTTGGACTCGTGATTACGTTAGGCTTTTTTGTCACAGACCATATTGGCCATGGCCACGTATTGCTCAACGCTTATCTGTTCTGGGCGTTGGCTTGGATCTATGCCTAATTGCTCAAATTCTGCGTCGGTTAACATATGCTTAAGATTGTTACGCAAGGTTTTACGGCGCATGTTAAAGGCGGTGGTACACAGTTGGCGCAGTACGTTGACATCTTTGCAGGGGTAAGGTTTTTCACTATAGGGCAGCAGGCGCACGACTGCAGAATCCACCTTCGGTGCCGGGGTAAAGCTGTGGGGCGGCACTTCGAGCACGGGAACCACTTGGCAGAAATATTGCGCCATGACCGTTAAGCGACCATAGGCTTTACAGCCCGGGCTTGCTGAAAGGCGCAGTACCACTTCCTTTTGCAACATAAAGTGCATGGTTTCGATCTGCTCGGCAAATTCGAACAGATGGAACATCAACGGCGTAGAGATGTTATAAGGCAGGTTGCCAAACACTTTTAACTTTTTCCCGCTCTGACGGAGTTGGCCAAAGTCAAACTGTAGCGCATCACCTTGATGAATCGTCAGCTTATCTTTTAACACCGGGTGTTGGTGTAAGCGTTCAACCAGATCGCGGTCAAGCTCGACCACCGTCAGATTATCCACCGCCATGGCGACGGGTTCCGTTAAGGCGCCAAGGCCGGGACCGATTTCGACCATCACATGGTCATTATCGGGGGCGATCGCGCCCACAATGCGATTAATCACATTGCTGTCGGTTAAAAAGTTTTGTCCAAAACGCTTTCTGGCCGTGTGGCCTAAATGTACTTTGTTGCTCATTAATAATGTAATCGTTTAGTTTTTTGAGGATAACTCAATGGCTTTATTCAAAGCGCAGACAAAACTGCCAATATCGGCCTTGCCTGTGCCCGCGAGATCGAGCGCCGTACCATGGTCAACCGAGGTACGTATGTAGGGTAAACCTAAGGTGATGTTTACCGATTTGCCAAATCCCTGTGACTTGAGGACGGGGAGGCCTTGGTCGTGGTACATGGCCAAGACAACATCGGCGTCCTGCAGATATTTAGGCTGGAATAGGGTGTCGGCGGGCAATGGCCCGACGATATTCATTTGATATTCCTCGCGCAGCTCGTTAAGCGCAGGGATGATGATATCGATTTCTTCCCGCCCTAAATGTCCATCTTCTCCAGCATGGGGATTTAAACCGCAAACGTAGATTTTTGGCGAGTGGATGCCAAATTTGTGCTGCAAATCCGCATGAAGGATTTTGATAATATGGTGCAAGCGCTGGCGAGTGATGGCTTTTGCCACGTATGCCAGCGGAATATGGGTGGTGACAAGCGCCACTTGCAATCCTTCGGTTGCCAGCATCATCACTACATCAGGGCAGTTCGCTTGATGGGCAAAAAATTCAGTATGGCCACTAAAGGAAATACCCGCTTGGTTGATAATGCCCTTATGCACGGGACCGGTGACAACGGCATCAAACTCGCCGCTCATGTTTTTCTCGCCGGCGTAGCGCAGGGTATCCACCACGTAAGCACTGTTTTGGTCGTTGAGCTGGCCACATACCGCCTCGGTCATTAACTGAAATGGCGCAATGGTTAAGGTGCCAGCCTCTTGGGGCTTGGGTGCCTGGTTAGGTAAGTACGGCCTAAATGTGACCTGTAGCCCGAGTTTTTTAGCTCGACTGGCTAATAATTGCGGGTCTACACAAACGACTAACTCAGCGGGCCATGCCCGCTGAGCCAGTTGTACGACTAAATCGGGGCCGATACCAGCAGGTTCTCCTGGGGTAATGGCAATACGTTTAGTGGTCAATTCGACTTAACCTCGATTGGTCTCTGGTTCAAAGACTTCAATGTATGCGTCTGAACGCATTTCGTCTAGCCAGTTTTGCAGTTCTTCATTAAATTTGCGACGGAAGATCAACTGATGTGCCCGGTTGCTATTAAATTGATCCGTGGCATCGGTTTTGCGACGCTCTTCGAGCTGAGTGATATGCCAGCCGTGAGTGGTGCGAAACGGTTCGCTGATTTCATCTTGGCGTAAGCTATTGAGTGCTTGCGCAAACTCAGGCACGTAAATCCCTGGTTCTGCCCAGCCGAGTTCGCCACCTTTGGTCGCTGAGCCTGGATCTTCAGAATACTGGCGCGCTAAGTCTTCAAATTTCGCTTCTCCTGACTTAATTTGTTTTAAGAACTGCTCAAGCATGGCTTTGGCGCGATCTTCAGACAGGATCGGTGAGGGTTTTAGCAGAATATGGCGGGCTCTTACTTCTTCAATTTCTTTCGTTTGCAGGCCGCGGGCATCCATGATTTTGATGATGTGAAAGCCTGCGCCGCTTTTAACTGGGCCGATAATATCCCCGGTTTTAGCGCCAGTGATAATTTCGGCAAATAGGGTCGGCATTTCGTTAATGTTCATGTAGTCCCATACGCCGCCTTCAAGGGCTTTAGGACCTGATGATGAGGCAATCGCGGTACGGCGAAAATCTTCCCCAGCCTTTAAGCGTTCGAGCACGATGTTGGCACGTTTGCTCGACGCCTCGAGTTGCTCACTACTGGGATTTTCTGGCACGTCGATCAGGATGTGGCCGAGTTGGTATTCGACATCTTTCATCCCTTGTTCTTGGATCAGTTTGACTAGGCTGGTGATTTCTTGAGGAGACACCTGAATACGGCGTTGTACTTGAATGCGCTGAATTTCACCTAAGGTGATTTCTTGACGCAATTGCTCGCGGTATTGGCTAAAGCTTAGGCCTTCGCTCTCGATGCTTTGTTGCATTTGGGCGACCGACACTTTTTGCTCGCGGGCAATGTTTTCAATTGCTTGATCTAATTGTAAGTCACCAATATGTAACCCAATACGCTCGGCCATTTGCAATTGTAGGCGGGTCAAAATCAAGCGCTCAATGACCTGAGTGCGGAGTGCTTGGTCAGAGGGTAAAGATTGGTTGGCCGCTTTCGCGTTGGCTTTGACGGTGTTAATCATGTTAGTGATTTCACTTTCGAGCACAATGCCGTCATTAATTTGTACGGCAACTCTGTCTAGCGGTTGCGGCGCGGCCAATGTCGGTTGGCTGATAGCAAGTGCAAATAAAGCAAAAATCAGATGTTTACTGGGTTTCATCCACAAAATCCTTGGCACGTTCTAAAGTCAGGTTTGACGGCTTAATTGGGTTAACTTTATCATCTATCACAAATCTTTATGCATTACCTGCCGTTGGTGGTCGGTAACGCAGGCAAGCGGGCAAGGTCAACCTCATTGGTGTTTTAGCCAGTGCTGTTAAGCCAGCTTGCCGTGCTTGTTAAGCTGTTGGACTGTGCGTCCTACTCGAGGTTCAGCAATCTATCACAATTCTTGATTAATTCCTCAGATAAAGCGGTTTTCGGTAGTTAAATAGGCCGTCATTGAGCATGTCGGTGACGCCTAATGGGCCCGAACCACCTAAGCCTTTGATGACTAAATTCAAGTAAACCCCACTTTCAAATCGCTCGCGCTCGCCACCATCCACTGGGCCGATATTATCGTCATAGTTGGTTTTAATGCGGTAGTTATAACTGAGGCGTAGCGCGTAGCAGCAGGATTCATACTGAAAGCCAGTGTAGCTTTCAATATTACGCTGCTCATTTAGGTCGTAGTACCAGTTACCGACAAAATAGAGGCTATCGCTAATCGGCCACGCGCCGCGAATACCTGCTTGGGAAATATTCACTAAATTGTTGGTATTTGAGTTTAATAGGTCCGGCACATAACGATAGCTAAGTTGCAGTAACTTATTGGTTTCTGGCCGGTAATCTAAGGTAACCTCGGTTTTTTTGTTATCACTGGTGTTGGTATCGTATTGAATGCCGGCCCCTAAATACCAATTTTGGCTTAGGCGGGTATCTAACTCGGCGGCCAGTATGGAGGTTGACTGATTTTGCTCGAAAATCACGTCCTCGTAGCCCATTTTACTGTCCTGAAGGTAGAAGATTTGCCCTAGGCTAAACTTGGTCACTTCTTGGTTATGATCATCAAATAAGCGGGTGGTGACACCGAGGGTGACTTGATTGGCATCAGCAATCCGGTCAAGCCCTGAGAAGCGTCTATCGCGGAATAGACCAAAGTAGTCATCCTGTAATTGGGCGGTATCGTAAATACCAATGCCGCGCTGATCCTCGTAACCGACGTAAAGATACTGAAATTGTGGCTCAAGGGTTTGGCGATAACGCTGCTCAAAAAATTCGGTTGCGCGCTCAAAATTGATTTGACCATTAATGCGCACTTGAGGAATGGTGCGGTTCACGGTTTCATCGAGCACTTCATTAGGATTGAGGTTGGTTTGCCAATAATGAGTTTGCAACAACTTAATTTGGCTGGTTAGCGAACCTGATGGGCCATGGAGCGGCAGGGTGACCGTTGGCGCCATGTGCAGCCGGGTTGCCGTATTGATGTTGTTATCCTGATGGGCAAAATTGGTCAGCTCCGAGTTAAAGGTAAAATCGAGATTGTTCCAAAAATTGACCGTCCGATAATTAAAGTTCACCTGCGGCATCACTTGGTAGGGTTTTTCGTCCTCACCGAGTACTTTGATATCCTGTACGCGGGTGCTTAAGTCCCAATGACGTTCAAAATAACTGATCTCACCAATACGCGAGAGTTGGTTATCGGTCGCACGGTTGATGTCAGACTTTAAGTCGTTGAAATAGTTGTTATCTGAGACTTCAGTAAAGTTCGCCAGTACCCGCCAGTTTTTATCAATCGCGCCTTGATGTTGCCAGTGGTACAGGTAACGGTCTTCATTGCCATCGAGCATGAGATCGTTATTCAAGTATTCAAAATTCACTTGGCCCTTTTGGCTTGCCCCCGAAAGATAACGAAACTCGGTTTTGGAGAATAATCCGCGGTTAGTCATGTAGCTTGGGGTGTAAGTGAGATCATACTCTGGCGCGATATTCCAATAATAGGGCACCGAGATCTCAGCGCCATTCGTGGTGCTGGAGCTAAAGCTCGGATACAAAAAGCCGGTCTTACGTTTATCCGACACCGGAATGGTCATGTAAGGAATATAGAAGACCGGTACACCGCGGATCTTCAGCCTTGCGTCCCAAATTTCACCCCATTCTTCGGCACTATTGATTTTGATTTTGTCTGCTTCGAGTAGCCAAGACACATTGTCCGGTGGGCAGGTGGTGAAGTTGGTATTCGTTAAAATTAAATTGTTATTGTTGGTGATTTGCAGTTTTTCAGCATCGCCATTGACCTGTTGTCCATGCAGCCAATATTGGGCACCGGTGAGGGTGGCCTGATTGCTACGCATTTGGGCGGATAAAGAATCGGCCGTTACGGTAAATACGCTGTCCTGAAACACCAGATTGCCATTGGCATCAAATTGTTCGGTGCTTTGGTCTAGAATGGCTTCGTCGGCTGCAATGTGCCTGTCGCCTTGGCTAAATGTGACGTCGCCGCTAAACACCGCCTGTTTGCCCATCTCAGCGCGAGTGTGATCAGAGATAATGCGGATGTTATTGCGGTCAGCCGTACTCATCCCCGGCTGCGCAGTGATACGGGGTACTGGCGGTTCGATGACGCATTGCGATGCCGTCGGCGTGGGAGATTCGTCTGCCAGGACTAATTGCGGTAACAGGCTCAAGGCCAGAAAATAACGGATCTGCATCTTAGGTCAATAATGAATTCTTAGTCTGGACAAGTATCGATGGTGAAAGTGGCACTGTACAAGTGCAGCAAGTGCAATACGGCTAAATAAATCTCTCAATTTCTTAGCTGTTTCCAAATTACATGCCAGCTATAATAAAGCAATTTTTCTTTAAGAGCCATGAAATGACTTTATCCGATCCGAGATTTATTTCCCTAAGCCAATGGCTGAGCCGTTATTTTTCTGCAGATGTCACCCCCATGTTGATTTCAGGCGATGCCAGTTTTCGGCGCTATTTTCGGGTCATGACTGCGCAAGGTTGTTTTATTGCCGCTGACTCCCCCGTTCAACTGGTGCCAATTACCCCGTTTATCGCCCTGTCCCATGCGTTTGCTGCGGCCGGACTTAAGGTGCCTAAGGTCATCGCCGCCGATACTGAGCAGGGCTTTATGTTGCTCACGGATTTGGGGGATACTCAATTACTCTCGGTCTTGAATGTGGATAATGTCAGTGAGTATTACCAGCAGGCGCTGGCATTGTTGCCCCAGATTGCTAACGTGGTGGCAAGTACCGATCCTACTAGCGGTGAGATCCACGCTCTTGCGCAGTATGATGAGGCATTTGTGCGCCGGGAGTTGCAGATTTTTATAGAGTGGCTGATTGGCGAGCATTTACAGCTTAATCTCACGGTGGATGAGCAGGCATTATTAGACCAAAGCTTTGATATTTTAGTTGAAAATGCACTGGCTCAACCCCAGGTCGGCATGCATCGCGATTTTCACAGCCGTAATCTGATGCTTAATCATGGCGACCTTTGGGTGATCGATTTTCAAGACGCGGTGCTCGGCCCTGTGACCTATGATGCAGTATCGTTGCTGCGAGATTGCTATATACGCTGGCCGCAGGCTATTGTTGCCGATTTAATGCAGCAGCATTATCAGCAAGCATTGTCCCATGGATTTATCCCTGCTCAGACCGAGTTTAGTGAGTACCAGCGTTGGTTTGATTTGATGGGGTTGCAGCGCCATATCAAAGCGGCTGGCATTTTTGCGCGGTTACATTACCGCGACCATAAACCCGCTTATATGGCAGATATTCCATTAACATTAAGCTATATCATTGATATTGCTGCGGCTTATCCAGAGTTAGCCCCTTTTGCCAGCTGGGTGCAAACACGGGTTTTACCGGCATTTACGCCATTACTGGGCGCGCAAGCTGCGTCAGAGGATTGCTAAATGAAAGCCATGATTTTAGCGGCGGGGCGGGGCGAGCGTTTACGGCCGTTAACCGATACTCTGCCTAAGCCCTTAGTGCCAGTATTAGGCAAGCCGCTTATCGTGTATCACATTGAAAAACTTGCCGCGATTGGCATTGTTGATATCGTAATCAACCATGCTTGGCTTGGTCATAAACTGGTAGAGACCTTAGGCGACGGTAAGGCATTGGGGGTGAATATTCGCTATAGCCATGAGGAAAACGCCTTGGAAACCGGCGGTGGCATTAAGCAAGCTCTGCCTTTGCTTTGCGACGGTGCGACGGATGACCCTTTTTTGGTGATCAATGGTGATGTGTATCTTGATGCGTTGCCGCCAATACCCTCGATGGCCGCGCAGACGCTAGCGCATTTATGGTTGGTACCCAATCCGGCGCAACATCCCCAGGGGGATTTTGCGTTAAGTGGCACCGTGGTGTTATCCCAAGGCGAGCCGAGTTATACGTTTTCAGGGGTAGGTTTGTATCGCCCGTCGTTTTTCAAGGGCGCGCCTGAAGGGGCATTTGCACTTGGGCCACTGTTACGCTCACAAATGGGCAAAGGTGTGGTCAGTGGTGCGCTATTTACGGGGCTGTGGTGCGATGTCGGTACCCTTGCTCGATTACAGGCACTTGAGGCCCATTTACGCTTGGGAGCTAGCCCGCAGGGGGCCGAGTCTGTTGAGCATTAAGCCTGTTATTCAGTTTATTGAGCATTCAGTTTATTGAGTAGCACAAGTGCAGTTAGCTGCGATGGATCCCGATGGATTAATCGCACATCCAATACATTTTTTTATAGCAGGATTGACGATGCGGCTTTGGGGTAAGTTTTTTGGTTTTGTCATTGGTTTTATGTTTGGTCGATTCTTTGGCGCGATGCTGGGATTATGGTTAGGCCACCTTTATGATAAACGGGCTGCTGCCGGTGGCGGGTTAAGTCAGCTCCTCGGGCAGGCTCAACATCGGCAGAGTCTCTTTTTTAATACCACCTTTGCGGTGATGGGCCATGTGGCCAAGGCATCGGGCCATGTTACTGAGACTGATATCCGCATTGCGACCTTGTTGATGGATCAGCTGCGCCTGACTGGCGAGGCCCGTAAAGAGGCCCAGCAGGCGTTTCGTGAGGGGAAAGCGCCGGACTTTGACCTTAAAAGCAGTTTGCATGCCTTTCGCGCCGTGACCATGGGGCGCAAAGAATTGGTGCAGATGTTTATTGAGATCCAAATTCAGACGGCCTTGTCTGACGGTAACTTAGATCCTGCCGAGCACGCTATCTTGATGACCGTCGCCCATGAATTAGGCTATGGCCGCGCGCAGCTCGATGAACTGCTTAAGCGTTGGCAGGCGGAATACCGTTTCCATCAACAAAATGGCGGCAATCCCACATCCATTAGCGATGCCTATGAGTTATTGGGCTTAACTCCCGATGTTAGCGATCAAGAGGTGAAGCGTGCCTATCGCAAATTGATGAATGAACATCATCCGGATAAATTAATTGCTAAAGGGCTACCGCCAGAAATGATGGAGCTGGCCAATCGTAAGGCGCAGGATATTCAGGCCGCTTACGATAGGGTCAAAACCGAGCGCGGCATGCGCTAACCCTGTGCCAGGTAACGGCATGTGCGAGTCCTAAAAAGGAGTGAGGATGAAATACTTAACGCCGTGGTCGATGCTCAGTGTATTGGGCGTCATGTTAACTGCGCCCCTTAACGCCGAGACGGCCTTGGTGATTGCGCCCTATGGCGGCTATAGCTTAGGGGGCGGGCAATTTGATCTTAAGCAGGTAGATGGCCAGAGTCTTGCGCAGACCTCCCATAGTGATAAGGTCAGCATTGATGAATCTGGGCACTATGGGCTTATGCTGGGCTTGACTACCGCCGATCCTGGCAATATCTATCTGTCATTTAGCCGGCAATCCACCGATCTTGCCAGCGCGGGGATGTTTAGTCCAAGGCTCATCACTCCCCTTGTGGTGGATTATATTCACCTAGGCGGGACTCTCTATTTCCCTAAGGGCGATGTACAGCCTTACATTACCGCCAGTGTCGGCGCGACACGCATGCAGCCAGAGTTTTGGTCGAGTGAAACGCGGTTTTCGCTGGGGATTGGCGGCGGGGTGGAATATCGGCTGACCCCTTACTTGGGCTTGATGGCGGATCTGCGTGGTTATGCCACCTTTATGGATAGTGACAC
>NZ_JBOFMC010000041.1:0-4505 GCF_051658185.1 Shewanella sp.
CCAAGGCGATGTCTTTTTAAGTCTTTAACAATAAAGTTTTTTGTTAATTGTGATGCCGCATGTTGAGTGTGTTCATGGTGCGTGCCACTGGGCCATGAATATAGTGGTTTTTCTTCTTTTTTAACTTTAACCGTTCAGCCGAGGTTCATCGACAAACGGCACACTTACCCATAGAATTTATGTTATCGACAGTGGGGCTTGTGCTGCTGAATGGTAATAGTTGTGTTAATCTCCGCCCCCCATAAATATTGGTGTAATCGGGTTGATATTGGGTGTTTTCTCGGCTCGCTTTGCCAGTTAAGCGGACTTAATTGGTTAAGCTCGACTGCGCTGAGTCTTATGTTTGCCAACTCATGAAGGTACGGTATGAATATTCAAAAAAGTGCGCTAGCCCTGGCATTGGCTGGATTGTTGTTGGGTTGTGGTGGGTCTGATCCAAGCGAGCCTGCGGCCCAAATGGCAACCTTTAGCCTAGGCGTCTCCGATAATCCGGCCGATGCAAAATCTGTCACCATTGCATTTAAGCAAGTCGTGCTCAAGAGTGCCACGGAGCGTTATTCATTCAATGTGGCGGCCAATGGTGAACTTAAATTTGTGGATTTACTTAAGTTCCAAGGCGGCGCTGTTGAGACGTTAGTCAGTGGGCAATCGATCCCCGTTGGCGAATACCAAATGTGTCTCTATATGCAGAACAACGCTGCGGCGAGCGATGCAAGCTCCCATGTGCAAACCTTTGATGGCGGCGTGTATGGTTTAACGACGAACAGTAATGGTTCATGTGGCGGGGTGGGCGCAGATGACGTTGATACTGGGCGGTTGTTTTTCAATAAAGCCTTTACTATTGCGGCAGGCGTCAATCGCTTTGTCGCCGAGTTTGATTTGAGCAAAGGACTGCAAGATCCGCACGGCAATAAAGATTACTGGACCTTAAAGCCGACCTCAGTGCAATTATTTAATCAGTCTGAAGTTGGGGCGATTAAAGGCACTGTGAGCGCAAGCGTGATCGCTGGCTGTGAAATGCAAGCCGGCGGTTCTGTCTTTTCAAATGCTGTGTATCTGTATCCAGCCAATACAAGCTTAGAGCAAATGCAGGATTTTCGAATCGCGCAGGACACCGCAACTGCAATCGGTCCAATTGCTGCCGCTAGGGTCAATGGCATCACGGATGCTAACGGCCAAGTGATTGGTCACGAATATGAATTTGGTTTTGTGGCCGCGGGTGATTACAGTCTGGGTTATACCTGTTTAGCACAAAATGATGATCCTGATGAAAGTAACAAGGCCGATGATGCCAACGCTCCGTTCTTTATCCATGACGCAGTGCTGGGGGTCAACGTGAGCGCCAAAGGCGTTGCCGAACACCACTTTGAGTAAGTTGATTAACCTCGAAAACCCGCAGCAATGCGGGTTTTTTATTGGGGCAATTTAGAGGATGGCTAATTCGCTTAAGCGCTATCAGCTTAAGGTTGCGCGTTTGCTAGTTGACATATAATGTCATCCCGCTATGATGCCTGCACCATAGGTTATACAAACAAAGACCCTAAAAATGAAAAAGTTTTTAATAATGTTTGCGATGATTTTTGCAGTTGGCTTGGTCACTAGCCCAGTTGTAGAAGCGAAAAAATTCGGTGGTAGCAAATCCATCGGTAAGACTCAGCAGACGGCAACGAGTCAGCCGACGGCGACCAATACCGCAGCAACCAACACCACCCCAACCAATACTGCTACGGCTCCTGCGGCATCGGCGAAAAAAGGCATGATGGGTGGGATGTTAGGCGGTTTACTCGCGGGTGGCTTATTGGCCGCACTGTTTATGGGTGAAGGTTTTGAAAATATTCAAATAATGGATATTTTGATTATGGCCTTAGTGGCATTCGTGCTGTTTAAGATTATCCGTACTGTCATGGCCTCAAAGGCGGGTGCGCAGCCATCCCCAAGACCGGCCTATGCCGCGCCTGGGCAGCCTAACCCCAATGCGTTTCGCCAGCAGGAGCAACCAAGCGGTTTTGCCAGCAGTGGCAGCAATGGTTTTGCCCAAGCGACGAGTGACGTGCCGTTTGATTTGCCGCCAGGGTTTGATTTACCCGCCTTTTTGGAAGGATCGCGTAGCCACTACAAGACGCTGCAACAGGCTTGGAATGAAAATGATTTA
Organism: Shewanella sp.; assembly: GCF_051658185.1. Classification (GTDB taxonomy): domain Bacteria; phylum Pseudomonadota; class Gammaproteobacteria; order Enterobacterales; family Shewanellaceae; genus Shewanella. The sequence goes on from NZ_JBOFMC010000041.1 coordinate 2,153, forward strand.
GCGAAAATTCAAGAGTATGTATCGATTGAGCTTTACAATGAGCTTAGTCATCAGCGCCGTGAATTAGGCGGTGAGCAACATACCGAAGTGATGTATATGGATGCCGAATTAGTCCGTGCAACCCATACCCCAACTCTGGCGGAGGTGAGCGTTAAATTTAGCGGCCGTTACCGTGATACCGCTGAAGGGGTTGAAGAAGATATCAAAGAGGTGTGGCATTTGGAACGGAATTTAACCCAAGCTAATTCACCTTGGTTAATCGTGGGCATTGAACAATAATTTCCCACAGTATGACGCAGCCTTAACTCCTTAAGGCTGCGGTTTTCTTGTTCCCGTCCAGTTTAGTCATCTCCAGTTTAGTCGCCTCGTGTTAAGTCGCTTCCCGTTTAGCGGCCTCCTGTTTAGTAACCTTCCGTTCATCAACCTCCAATGGATTCGCTTTCAATTTAGCGGCGTCCCAATGCGGCACTGTTGTCTTCCTTACGCTTGCCCGCAGGCAGATGTTCCTTTGTGGGCGTTCATCATCTGTGTTTTCAAGATGATCTGATCATCGTGTAAGTTGCCGCTTTGCAGTGGTGTGGGGGCGAAAAAATGCGGTTTGATCACGCATCTTGACACTTCTTTAATTGCACTTGTTAGTGATAGTTATTATCATTTGCACTCAAGCTTTAATGATGCTTGTTAAATTCATTAAAATCATGGCGTTATAAAGTGCCTGGCGGGCTTTGCGCGTGGAGCGCACTGGTAACTGCGACTTAGACAGATTTGAGAATGTGAATATGAATGCTGTAGCTGCGTTAAAATGGTTCCATAATTGGCTGGGTTTTTTGATTAGTATCACTATGCTGATAGTGCTCACCACTGGGGTGTATTTGGGCTGTGTTGATATGTACAAAAGACTCGACGATAAAGGGCAGCAATATGCGCCGTTAACGATTGAGCAAAAAGCGCAGGTGGTCGAGCGCTTATTTCAACAATATCCTGAGATGAATACCGTGCGTTTCCCGACGGAGCATACGCCCTATATTCAGGCGGCAACCCGCGGTAAATCCATGGCTTTTGATAGTGAACTTAACCCGCTATCGGTTAGTACCTTTGATGATATCCCCATGTATCGCACCATTTTTTGGTTGCATCGTAACTTTTTGCTAGAGGATTTCGGCGGAAAATACATTAATGCTTGGGCGTCATTATTGGGTGGTGCAGTCACCTTAATTGGCATTTATTTGTGGTGGCGCGTGCGTAAGGGGTTCCGCTTAAAACAGAGTTTTCCGCGCGATACCCGTTCAAGCAGTTTAGTGAAGAGCCATATTCAGCTTGGATTATTTATCTCTATCCCGCTGTTTGTGTTGTGTATTACCGGATTTTTGATCACCTACAAGAATCTGTGGACACCCGCGCTTAAACAATCGAGTGCAGGGATTGTTTACCCTATAAGTTTGCCCAATGATTGGCAGAGCCAGTTGCAAACGGCGCAGGCGCAGTGGCCTGAGGCGAATTTAGTGGCAGTGAGCAAGCCAATGCCAAAGAAAGATGAGGCACCTAAGCCGCTTAACTACAGTATTCATTTTGATAGCCACAGCGGCGTTTGGTTACGTGAAGCGGACCGTATCACGATGAGTTTTGAGCAAGGCACGATTTTGGATGCGTTAAAGCACAGCGATAGAACGCTTTCGGGCAAAGTTGCCAGCTTTGTTCGGCCGCTGCATGATGCGTTGAACATGCCCTTTAGCTACTCGTTGTTTATCACGACGGTGTCGCTCATCGGCAGCATGATACTCCTGTTTAGTGCCGTGACTTTTTATCGGCGCACCTTTAAAAAGACAAACAAATAGCTTTTTAACAAAAGCGTACTGCACCATGGTGTTAGCAATATTGGGGGGATTAGCGCGCTAAGCCCTTATTCTGTGTCGGTGAGGCTAAAGATATCGCCTCGCCGACCCAAATCATGACGATGAGCCGGCATTAACCGTTTGGGGCTTTTTCGATGCCATTCTGTAAATGCGTTCTTTGTGATGGCCATCAGTTATCAGCCATCAGCCAACGGAGCAAGGCTCGTTCAGTGAAACGGGCATCAAAGTGTCTCATTCTATAGACATGGGCTGAAAATCGACATAATCGCGCCTATTCTTTCCAGCCCTTCAAGGGGCGATAACAGGTGTTACGTCTCTTTGTGTAGTACAAACATATGATAACCAAACTCGCCTAAGTAACGCTCATAAATTGCTATTTCTCGCGTGAGATCTGCAATGGCGGTTGAGTTGGGCATGCTTGGTATCAGCTGGGCAACACGCGCTTTAAGTGGTTGATAATAATCGGACCACGCTGTTTGGCTTACCGTAAAATGATCAAT
>NZ_JBOFMC010000042.1:0-4421 GCF_051658185.1 Shewanella sp.
CCCTTAAGTCTTCCGATATGACGGAGCATCCAGCGGTCCAGCCAACACACCTCCAGACTGAGAATCTCACCGTGGCGCAAACTGCAGATGACTTGGCCACGCCTTTCGCGAAAGCAAGCTACCTAGCCCAAGATAATGAGCAAAATAAGGCTCCATCTGAGCCGTTAACCAATCAGCCTGTTTCGCTGAAAAAACAGCAAGTGTTTGATGCAAACGAGGCCAAGCTCAATGCCGCTCAAGAGGCGCTTAAAGGAGCCCAAGCCTTTGCCCCTGATACGCCAGTACAAGATTTTACCGATATTGAGGCGCTGGTGGATGCGACCTTGTCTGACGCGCCGAACATGCTCAATGCGAATGCTCTTGCGCCTAAACTTCGGCAATCAGGTCGTTGGTCTTGGCCTGCGCGCCTTGCCATGCTGAGTTTAGTGCTATTGGTGCTCGTGCAAACGGCGTTGGGGTTAAGATCCGCTTGGATTGATAGCCCTTGGTTATTTGGTTTTTATGCAATAGTGCTCGGCACTGTGCTGACTTGGGCCATCATCGGGGCGCTAGGGGAGTATCGTAAACTTAAGCGCCTCAAACAGGTCGCGGATAACCAAGCAACCAGCGCGCGGCTTTGTCAAAGCATGCAAATGGGGGAGGCCGACGGTTTTATCAAACAAATTGTTTGTCACTATGATGATAGCCAAGGATTGCAGCAATTTAAGAAGTCATTAACCGCTGAGCATAATGATGCTGAGAAAATCTTATTATTCGAGGATTTAGTGCTGACGGAGCGGGACGAACTGGCGCGTAAAATTGTGCGAAGGTATGCGGCAGAATCAGCGCTGCTGTTGGCGGCGAGCCCGCTGGCGGTTCTTGATATGGCAATTATCCTCTGGCGTAATCAACGCATGCTGCAGGACGTGGCTCGCTGCTATGGCATTGAGCTAGGATACTGGAGCCGAATTCGGCTTATTCGTAGCATTATTATTAACATTATCTATGCGGGTAGCAGTGAGTTAGTGACCGATTTAGGCACGCAGCTGTTATCGGTTGAAATGACTGGCAAATTATCTGCCCGCTTAGCCCAAGGCTTGGGGGGGGGCATGTTAACTGCTCGCCTCGGATATCAAGCCATGGCCCTGTGCCGGCCCATTGTATTTAGGGAGGAGCAGCGGCCAAAATTATCTCAGGTGCATCAGGAGTTGTTAATTGAGCTCAAACAGTTTTCAGGTAAGTTATTTACTCAGGCTGGCCGTGATGCCCTAAAGAGGCAATTTACCGAGATTGATGATAAGCCCGTTCAATCGGTTAAGGACAACTTGCGCAAATAGCCGCTGTTCATCAATGGCACATCAATGCAATTGCCGTACAAATGCCCAAACCATGCGCTAATGGACCCGTCCCTTAGCGCATTTTTTTGACATCCTCCCCACCTCATTCGGTGAAAGATTCTAATGACATGTCCGCTCGCTAAATAGCGCTAGATGCAAGTGTCCCTAAACAGTCAACTGTAACAAGTTGATTACACGCGGCGGGCGGCAATTTTTGCTCGATTGCTGGCTTAAGTGCGCGAGCGCGTTATGGTAGGACTTGTGCGATAGCGCAACTCTGGTCGTTGGGAAAAACTCTGGTCGTTGGGAAAGTCATGACATCGCGCAACAGTTTGATCCTGTGATGGCTGGAATGCTTCTAACCATAGAGGTTCTGCTTAAAAATCATTTTCTTATACGCCTAAGCTTAAGGCTAATTATCAGGAGTGAGCGATGCAAGATAACTCAGGCAAAAGTTGGAAAGCGGCCACTCAGGTCATTCATGGCGGACATGAGCGGGAGGCCTTTGGCGCCTTAGTGACTCCCCTTTATCAAACGGCAACTTTTGTGTTTGAGTCTGCGCGCGAAGGCGGTGCCCGTTTTGCGGGTGAAGATCCGGGGTATATTTACACGCGTTTGGGCAATCCAACGACCAGCGAGCTTGAGCGTAAAATGGCGGTGTTAGAGGGGGCCGAGGCATGTGCGGCCACGGCGTCGGGGATGGGCGCGGTCTCAGCCGCGCTATTGGCAAACCTACAATGCGGCGACCATTTAGTCGCTTCTCATGTGGTGTATGGTTGCACCTTTGCATTAATGACTCAGCAATTAGCGCGTTTTGGCATCGAGGTCTCCTTAGTGGACTTTAGCTCGATAGTCGAGATTGAAGCGGCAATAAAATCCAATACTAAGGTCATATTTTGTGAAACCCCAGTGAATCCTCATCTCCAAGTGTTTGATTTAGTAGCGATAGCTCAGCTGGCTAAACGTCATCAACTGCTAAGTATTGTGGACAATACTTTTATGACGCCTTTGCTGCAGCGCCCGCTAGCGCTAGGAATTGATGTTGTGGTGCACAGTGCAACTAAATATCTTAATGGCCATGGTGATGTGATTGCCGGCATAGTGTGCGCCACTAAGGATCAGATCCATAAGATTAAATTTGAAATATTAAAGGATCTCGGCGCGGTGATTTCGCCCCATGATGCGTGGCTTATTTTACGGGGGCTTAAAACATTAGATGTCCGGTTGCAGCGCCATTGTGACAGCGCTGAACGTGTCGCCCAGTTTTTAGAACAGCACCCTGCCGTAAAGCGGGTTTACTACCCGGGGCTTCCCTCTCATCCGGGCTACTGTTTAATGGGTCAGCAAATGAAACGTGCTGGGGGGGTAATCGCCTTTGAACTTAAGGCGGATTTACAACAAGCGATGGCTTTTACCGGGCAGTTAACTTTGTTCTCTATTGCAGTGAGTTTAGGGGATGCTGAGTCGCTCATTCAGCATCCCGCATCGATGACCCATTCGCCCTATACCCCAGAGGCGAGAGCTGCGGCAGGGATCAGCGATAATTTACTGCGGATCTCTGTTGGCTTAGAAGATTGTGACGATATTATTGCCGATCTCAATCACGCATTAACAGGATTAGTGCCTTCAGAGGACAGTTAACTGTCCTCTGGTAACTCAACATATCGCGCAAATCGTGATTCATATTTATTCTGGCGGTTTGGAAATTACCATCGTCTTAGACTATTTTTGATTGGAGGCCACGGAAGTAGGACGAAAGGCCGAATATCAAGGAATAGAGGAATCATTATGAAGACGACCCAACGTTTATCCGCGATTGTGAGTGCGATTGCTTTTACAGCATTGTTAACTGTGCCCGTGATGGCAGCAGATCCCGTTAAAGATGCGACAAAATTGCAGACTCAAACCAAAATGGCCCCTAAAGAAGCGGCCGCAGTTGTTAAAAAAACCAGTGCACAGATAGCGCCAGTCAATATCAATACCGCCTCTTTTGAGGAGTTGCAATTGCTGCAAGGTATTGGTGTGGCTAAAGCGAAGGCGATTATGGATTACCGTACTAAAAATGGTAAATTTACCTCGGTTGATGATTTAGCCAATGTTTCAGGAATTGGGGTTAAATTGATTGAGCAAAATCGGCATTTAATTAAACTTTAAGCGACGGCTGTTTAGGCTAAGTGAGCGTCAGCTTATTGCCCAAGCCTGCATACGGCGAGTATCGCTAAGATAAAACACCTATCGGGTGGTTGTTATAAAAAGCCTACAGCTTAATCACTGCAGGCTTTTTTATCGATTAATCGACGAGTTGAAATCGATTTAGCAATATCGACGTAAACCATCGGCCAATGCGGGCGGTGATATCAGTCGAAATTGCGATAGCAATTTAAATGCAATACTCTCAATTGTCTGTAACGAAAACCAAGTGCAGAAGATAAAACTAATTTTCAACTGACTGACCAAGAAGACCCCACATAGCCTAGTAGCAGATTGTGGCAAGGGAACCGTTATGGCGCAGCAGTTTAAAGTTATCAACGCGGCTGGACGGTCGTGTCTGCTTGTGGAGGCTTACGTAAGACTCGATATGTTGAGCGATAGCCTGTGAAACAAGAAGCATCGCCTGATAAGGCGGTGAGAAGTCACTCAAGGGTCCTTGTTAATGTTACAAGCTTCTCGGCCTTGGATTCGGCAAGCGCGGGCCTTTAGATACTGAGGTTGACCTAAAAAAATAGGTTTCAGCTATAACCATGCCTAGGGGTTATGAAATTCAAAGGAACTAAACAGGATGTGAGATGTGCTCATAGCGGGCGGCGTTAGGTTGCCGATAGAACGGTTTGTTTATAGATTGGCCAGTTAAACGGGATATCAGACAAACGCATGGATTAACACTTGATCCCTTGGGTGGCATAGGGGATAATCCGCCTCGTTCTAGTGACGTTCTCATATTAACATGGGATGTGACTTGAAGTTATGGTGACCCTAGGGTCCCCCCGCAATGATAACTTGTGAACTCGGCCAGGCCCGGAAGGGAGCAACCGCAGCAAGCGACTCGTGTGCCGGGGTGTCGGCTCTAGGGGAACCTCCAATCTCTCTCAGGTTTCCCAGCTATAC
>NZ_JBOFMC010000043.1:0-5939 GCF_051658185.1 Shewanella sp.
TAAAGAAAACTGCGATAGATAATACGAATACCACATACGCGGTTAACGCCCTCGAAAAACACTATATTGGCGGTTAGCGCCGCTGTAAAATGGCTTTTATCACTTACTGCTATAGATTAAAACTATGGAAAGCCATTTATGGCTCGACGTATAAGCGGAACAACGGCATCTTTGCTATCAATACTTACCGCGATGACCATGCTGACTCCCCCTTAAACTTCCAGCGCTATCCCGAGCAAACGCATTTCGGGGAGTAAGCATTGACGCCAAGGCCCCCCACTCAGTATTTACAATGGCCAGGCGCTAGAGAGGCCCTTGCTGTAAAAATGCACCTTGACGGGCTAACAACCTACACCCTTAATCCCCATACCTCAAAGGCATCGCGGCTCAGTTGCTCACGAAAATCAGGATGCGCAATGGCGATTAAGGCTTGGGCGCGCTCGCGTAAGGAGCGGCCGCGTAAATTGGCCGCGCCGTATTCGGTGACGATGTAATGTACATGCGCGCGGGTGGTCACCACCCCTGCGCCCGCAGATAACACACTCGCAATGCGCGAAATCGTGCCCCCCGCGGCGGTGCTTGGCAGCGCAATCACTGCGCGGCCACCTTCCGAGAGGCCAGCGCCGCGGATAAAATCCATCTGCCCCCCCACGCCGGAATAAATTTTTGTGCCAATGGAGTCGGCGCACACTTGGCCGGTGAGATCGACCTGCAGCGCCGAATTAATCGCCATCACATTCGGATTTTTACGGATGATTGCGGTGTCATTCACTTGAGCAATATCCATAAACAGCACCGAGGGATTATCATCCACATAGTCATAGAGTGCTTGACTACCAAGGGCAAAGCCAGTCACCAGTTTTCCTGGGCAAAAACGCTTTTTACTGTTGTTAATCACGCCCTTTTCAAGCAGTTGTAATATGCCGTCCGAAAAGAGCTCAGTGTGCACGCCGAGATCTTGATGCGCGGTTAAACAGGACAACACCGCATCAGGGATCGCGCCTATGCCCATCTGCAAACAATCGCCATCACGCACTAATTGCGCCACCTGCTGGCCGATGGCAAGGCTCAGTGCATCTCCCGTTCCAAAGGCGTGTACCGGTAACGCCGCAGATTGTTCATACACGGCCGCAAAGCGGTCGATATGAATAAACCCATCCCCATGGGTGCGGGGCATTTGTGGATTAATATGAGCGATGATTTTACCGGCCACTTGGCAGGCCGCCAGAGTCGCTTCGACCGAAATGCCAAGGGAACACAGCCCATGTCGATCGGGAGGGGACACTTGAATAATGGCAGTATCAATTTTTTGCTCGCCACTTCGAAATAATTTGGGCACTTCAGACAGGAAAATCGGCACATAATCGGCGTCACCCGTGTGCAGTAATTCGCGAGTGGGCGCGCCCGCAAAAAAACACCGATGGCGTAAATGCCCGAATAAACTGGGATGACTTAAGGCCTCGGCGCCTTCGGTATGTAACTGGAGTAACGTCAGATTATCTTTGGTTAATGCGTGCTTAGCCAACGCATCCAACAGAACGCGCGGCGTAGCCCCCATGGAGTGCGTCCACAGGGTTTCACCACTTTGGATTAACGACACCGCATCCAGTGCGCTTTGGCAAACTATTGGCTTCATCATCAATTCCTGTTCATCCCATCGACTTATTGCGCATTTTCTAAGCAAATTGTAAGGCAAACATTGCCAAAGCAACATCTGTTTCAATGGTTTAGCAGGCAATTCTCCCAATAGTTTGCGTTATATCAAGATTGACCACAGGGTTAATCTAACCGCTTGGAAAAGCGCAAACTGGCGATGAGAAGGCCCACGCAAGTAAACGCCATTAACCACAGGGTATCAAAATGCAGTTCCAGCACGCTGGCATCGCGCAGCACGATTGCCCGCGACATCCGCATAAAATGGGTGGCGGGTAATGCTTCTGCAATCCACTGGGCAGCGATGGGCATCGCCTCATAGGGGAACATAAAGCCCGACAGTAAAATTGAAGGTAACAGCACAAAGACCGTGAGCTGCATAGATTGCAACTGGGTTTTCGCAATCGTTGAAATCACTAAACCTAAAGTCAAACTGGCGCAAATAAACAGCATGGCGGCAAAGGCAATATCAATAAGCCCGCCACGGATCGGCACGGCAAACAATAAATGCCCAGCGCTGAGGACAATTGTCACCTGAATAAAACCGACCATCACATAGGGCAAGATTTTACCGAGCATCAATTCAAAAGGCCGCACTGGTGTGGTGATCAAAAACTCCATATTGCCTTGCTCACGCTCACGCACAATGGCGGCAGAGGTAAACATCACCATGGTCATGGTCAAAATAACCCCAAGCAGGCCGGGGACAATATTGACCACAGAACGTTGCTCAGGATTAAAGTATTGCACCACCTCAAAACTCGGCGTCACACTCTTTTGTGGCCTTGCGGCAAGGTCATCCAATGGCATTTGCCTTAGGCTACGAATCGTTGAGGCGACAACCGTATCTGAGCCATCCACCAGCCATTGGCCGACGGGTTGGGCTAAATATTGCTGACCCACAAAGCTTGGATGACGCACTAAACGCGTATCCAGATCCGCAGGTAAATGCAATACGGCTTTAACCTCACCATGGGTTATCGCCTGCTCAGCGTCGGCCACACTAAAATACTGCCGTTTAAAATCGACCACTTGCGTCGCCTCAACCGCCTGCACTAAAGCGCGGCTGTAGGCCGAGTCACTTAAATTGACGAGCCCTGCAGGTAAATGGCGCGCGTCGGTATTGATGGCATAGCCAAATAGCATCAATTGCACTAAAGGGATCATCACAATCATGCCAAAGGTCATGCGATCCCGCGACAATTGCCGCAGCTCCTTCATCACTATCGCCCACATCCTACGCCACATGGTCGCCCTCCCTCACCGGCAGGGCGGCACGCTGGCCGGTGCAGGTAACAAACACATCTTCAAGGCTTGGGCGCACCTCATCCATCCTTCTGCCCGCCACCTTAGGGGCCAACCAATCGAGGGGAGAGTCGATGTCGCTTTGCACTAACACCCGCAGGCGATTGCCAATTTGGGCCGCTGACAAAATAGCAGATTCTTGGATAAGTGATTGTTTTAAATTGCGTAGATCCGCCCCAGCCACTTCAACAACCCGGGCCCCCATCGCCGCCATCAACTGCTGGGGCGAGCCGTCGGCACGCTTCACGCCCTTTTCTAAAATCGCTAAACCATGGCAGCGCTCCGCCTCATCCATATAGTGGGTCGAGACAAGAATGGTGGTACCTTGGGCGCACAGATCAAATAATCGCTCCCAAAACTCGCGGCGATTTTGCGGATCGACCGCCGAAGTCGGCTCATCTAAAAACAACAGTTCAGGATGATGCAAGGTCGCCGCCGCTAAGGCTAAACGCTGGCGCTGGCCGCCACTCATCGACCCCGCAAGTTGCCTTTCTCGGCCAGCTAAATCATACAGTGTTAACAATTCGGTTAGACGTTGGGCAGTTTGACGCCGATTCAGCCCATAAATTTGTGCGACAAATTCTAAATTTTCCCGCACGGAAAGATTGTCATAGAGGGAGAATTTTTGGGTCATATAGCCAATGCGCCGCCGCAGTTTTTCTTCAGCACCGGGTAAGGTTTCGCCAAGCACGCGAATATGGCCAGCGCTTGGCCGCAGTAACCCTGTTAACATGCGAATAGACGTCGACTTGCCGCAGCCATTGGGGCCAAGAAAACCATAAATGGTGCCCTTAGCAATGGCTAAATCCAGCTCCTCGACCGCATTAACGCCCGCAAATGAACGAGTCATTCCTTGGGTTTCGATAGCCAAATCAGTACTGCTCATGGCAACTCCACTTCAATCGCCATCCCCGTTGGTAAATCCGCTGCGGTACTGGGGAGACTAATATCCGTCAGATACATAAGCCGCGCCCGATCTCGTTCGTTTAGCGCATAAAACGGGGTGTAAGCTGGTTGGCTGCGGATGTTGCGTACCGTTCCCACTATCGGAGCCGCCCGGCCATCGACCACAATATTGACGCTATCACCGGCTTTGACGCTATCGAGCCATGTGGCAGGTAGATACACCCGTACATAAGGCTGCTCAAGGGCCAATAAGCCGATAAGCTGAGTCCCCGCCGCCACCCTGTCGCCGACGTGCCAAGGCAACGTATCAACAATGGCCTCACGCGCCGCAACTAAGGTTAAGTCTGCTAACGCTTTTTGTTCAAGGGTGACACTGGCAATGGCCGCTGCAACCGTCGCCTGTGCTTGCGCTAATTGTTCGCTGCGAGTGCCATTTTCAAGGATGTGCAAACTTTGCGCCGCTTCAGCCTCTTTGGCTACATAGGTATCACGGGCGGCTCGAGCCGCATCAACATCAGCTTGGCTTACTACGTTAGCGGCAAATAACTGTAAGCTACGCTCAAAGGCTCGCTGAGCTTCTTTAACACTCGCATGGGTGCCAGCGAGGACCGCCTTGGCCCTTGCAATCTCCTCGACCCGCGCGCCAGTCTTCGCCTCGGCAAGCTTGGCCTTCGCTTGTTCTAGCTCAGCTTGCTTTAGGGCAAGGCGGGCCTTCGCCGAGGTGGCATCCAATTCAATTAAGGGTTCACCAGCCCTAACTCGCGAGCCTTCAACGACATGAATTTGGCTAATCAGCTCACTCACGGGGGCCGTTAAGGTCAACCTATCACGTTCAACCGTACCAAATACCCTTGGGGCGGCATCTGAGCAGCCAAGCAATAACAGCACACCGCTAAGGGCTAGCCTAATTTTTACCCCTTGAGTGACCCCGTTAAATCTCATCATTAGCTCCTTGAACACTGGCGTTCACTCCAAGATACAAAGCGCTGCGCCAGATTTGCCCTCATTTAAGCCATCTTCACACCATGATATCAACCACACTTCATCTCATCGCGGTGTTCGTTAACTCACGCTAGGCGCCACGCACAATGGCACTAAGGCGCTCAATAAATTGTTTAACCGCCTCAGCCGTATCAAAACTAAAGGCAAGGCCATAATGGGTTTCAGTCAAACTTTTATGCAAACGTTTAGGAAAACGCGTCATCTGCCCGTTATGAAAGTAATCGTATTTGGCATGTACCCCAGCAATGGTGGCCAACTCACCGGAAAATACCTCAAACGCGGGACGGATAATCAAGTGGGGTAACTTACCATCAAGGTGTAAGTAAAAGGCTTCTTTGGTGTCAGGGAGCATGTATTCGGTAATATTTTTGATGGTGAAGTTTGTGCGGCATTGCAGGCGCTGTAAACAACTGACCATCTCGTGGTGTTCTATCGCCAACGGTATTCTCCTCTATCTTGGCTCGAGCACGGCTTAGGTTGAGCACGGCCCGCCTAAAGTCAGATTAACACTGTCGCCATAAGAGCAAAAGCACACATCGCAAATATCTCAAAAATGATTAAATCTTTTCAATTAGATAGCCTTACTTGCCATAATCTTAACGACAACAAAATCGTCCGATTAACGCCTTAAGCAACTGCGCGGCAGCCATTGTTCAGTCGTGATATAGACAGCATCCGAGGTACGATGCGGGGCGGGAGGCGCGGCTAGGTTAACGATGGTGCGGCCCATGTGCGATATTGATCTTGCTTTGCACTTAAGCCGTAGTGGTGATGGGATATGCCCTACCCTAAGTTTGTGATTGCCATGATTTACCGACTTTTGCCCCGATTAACCGCCATAATAATGCCGAGGATAACGGCCATCATTGCTGTCACCATAACGGCAATGATACGCACAGTCCTACAGGCCCATTCACCGACACCGGAGGCTGATAATGCCTAAAATACTCTTTATGATCTGTACGTTAATCCTAAGTGGCTGCCTTGGAATGCCACGTAATGTCGAGCCCATCAAGGACTTTAACCTCGATCGCTACCTTGGCACTTGGTATGAAATCGCCCGCCTTGATCAC
>NZ_JBOFMC010000044.1:0-7285 GCF_051658185.1 Shewanella sp.
TCCGGGTTCGGGCACCACTATTAAGGTAATGAGTTTTAACCATTTGTTACCATGCTTTACGCCGGCATAGCTCAGTTGGTAGAGCAACTGACTTGTAATCAGTAGGTCCCGAGTTCGACTCTTGGTGCCGGCACCATATAAAAAGCCACTCTAGCGAGTGGCTTTTTGCTTTTCTGCTTGCGGCATTGTTGTTTGTGGCATTGTTGCTTGTGATACTTTCCTGCAACGTGTTCTATTCCTTTCTTTTTTATCTCAATTGTCTATTTATGAAAAGTGGCTTGGGGATGAGACTGACTTTCTTTTAGCGTGCAGCGATTGCCTGCGCTGGGTTTCTCCATTGCACCTTGGAAATTCCTTAACGGATAGCCAACGGCTTGATATAAATATTAAATATCCATGTAGAATAAGGTGTTAGCAGTGAGCGCATTCAGGCAGGCTTACTGCTAACACCTATTGATTGGGAAGAATACTCAACAAAATTGCGTGAGTATCTCATTCACAAACATGTGGCCTTTCGGGGTCAATTGCCAATGTTCGGCAGATTCTGTGAGTAAACCACGGTGTTTGGCTTGTTCCATCCCTTCAGTTAAGACGTTTCGAGGCAACCCCGTGCGCCGCTCAAATTCTTGTTTAGGGATTGGGGTCATCAGGCGCAGGCGGTTCATTAAATATTCAACAGCGCGTTCTTCTATCTCGACCTCGGTTTGCTCGGCTAAATAAGTATTGCTACTGAGATAGCCCTTAGGGTGTTTGATTTTTACCGTACGAATAATACGGTTTTGTGTCGGCAGGGTGATCTTGCCATGAGCGCCACAGCCAATACCTAAATAGTCGCCAAATTGCCAATAGTTAAGATTATGTCTGCATTGGTAACCGGGTTTGGCATAGGCAGAAATTTCATATTGCTCATAGCCTAAGGCTGCCAGTTTTTGCTGGCCCAGTTGGTAAATCTGCCAGAGTGCTTCATCATCCGGCAGTTGCGGCGGCTTGGAATGAAAAAGAGTATTGGGTTCAATGGTGAGTTGATACCAAGATAAATGGGGGGGATTGAGCGCCGCTGCCGTGTCGATATCAGCCATAGCTTGTTCAAGGTTTTGATTGGGTAAGCCATGCATTAAATCGAGGTTAACACTGCGATACTCTGCTTGAATCGCTTTTTGGGCGGCGACGTGGGCCTCGTTTTGATTGTGAATACGCCCCAGCAGATTGAGTTTATCATTAGCAAAACTCTGTATTCCAATGGATAAGCGGCTGATCCCCGCTGCGCGATAGGCACTAAAATCATCGTGCTCTAGGGTGCCAGGATTCGCTTCCATGGTGATTTCAATATCATCACTAAAAGGGATAAGCCCACGGGCGCCCTCAAGAAGCTGTTCAATGTGCTTTGCATCGAACAGTGAAGGTGTTCCGCCACCAATAAAGATACTGTGCAGCTTGCGGCCTTGAGCTAAGGATATGTCTTGACGTAAATCCTCAAGCAATGCCTCTACATAGGCTTGCTGCGGTAATTCACCCTGTTGTCCATGGGAGTTAAAGTCACAGTAAGGACATTTTTGGACGCACCAAGGGATGTGAATATATAAACTTAATGGTGGTAACTCTAGCTGAGGATGAGGAAGGTCATTGACTGACATTATTGTGAGTTCCCACCAGTGAATACTCCCTTGGCCTGCATCATGGCAAGCAATTGCGCTAACGCTTTGCCGCGATGACTCAAGGCATTTTTTTCATCACTGCTAAGTTCCGCGGCGCTTAACTTTTGGTGCTCGGGGATAAAAATGGGATCATAGCCGTGGCCATGGGTGCCACGCTGTTCAAAGGCGATTTGCCCTTCCCAAGAGGCTTGGCAAATCAGCGGACTCGGATCGGCACCATGGCGCATATATACTAATACACATTGAAATCTGGCGCTGCGCGGTGCGGGATAATCTTTTAATGCATCAAGTAATTTCAATACATTATCTTGATCATTTGCCTTGTCACCGGCGTAACGCGCCGAATAGATACCAGGAGCGCCTTGCAGTAGATCGACCTCTAGACCTGAGTCGTCCGCAATGGCCGCAAGGCCCGTTATTTGTGCGGCATGTCTGGCCTTGATAATGGCATTTTCGACAAAGGTGGTGCCAGTCTCAGCGACTTCGCCGACATTAAAGTGATTTTGCGGCAGCACTGTTACGCCATAGGCGCTGAGCATTTGCTCGAATTCGGCAAGTTTTCCTTTGTTGCCACTGGCGAGGACAATCTGTTGCATAAAATACCTATTTTCATTTGAGGCTGAATAAGTGCGGCAATGATACCCAAGCTGAGGCGTAAAGGACAGCAAAAGGGGCGCTATCCCCGTGCAGATAGCGCGGTGTTCACGAACGGCTGCAGACTTAATCTATATAAAATTTTTGCTTAAATTTCAGATTAGTATTGAGATCATTACTGTGTTTAATTGCAATGTCAAAATGGATTTCTTGCTCATCGCGGTGGGGCACTTCTGCAATGTAATAGATAGAGTCACCTTCACGGATCTCTCTAAATGTTAACGTTATCCTCGCATCCAATAAATTTTTGGCGACCCCTGAAATGGCCACTGGTACGGCAGGTGAGCCAGATTTGCTGGTATCAAGTACTGCGATATTGATGATCCCTTTATAACTGCTGCGTTCGATCCCGTAGGATTTGGCGACGCTAGGAGTGAGAAAGGTGCTGGCTAATGCCATGTAATGAATATCGAAATTACCCACGGTTTCTTTTTGTTCAGCCTGAGCGATGCCGCATAGGCTGGCGGTGAGGGCAAGTATTGCAAGCAATTGACGTAACATGATGTGAACCCTTTGTGTGTGTGAAACATAACAGCCCTGTAAACCATTACCCGTAAGCGCCACCGACGCGGGTGTGCAAGGGACTACTCCGAGTCTGGGAGCAGGGCATGTATTTGCTCAGGGATGAGTTTGGGAGTCACAACTTTTATCTGTTTGTGCCGCCCAAGCTCACCTTTAATGATCTGTACATCACTCTTAGGTACTTTAAATACCTTTGCTAAGTATTTGCTTAAATGCGCATTGGCTTTGCCATCAACCGGTGGTGCGGTAATGGCGATTTTGAGTTCCTCCCCATGGAGGCCGACAATGTTATCTCGGCTCGCCTTGGGCTGAATATATAAATTAAGCAGCAAGTTGCCTTGCTGCCAACTGACTGCGTTCATCAAATGATGGCCCAGTAAGGGATGTATTGAGCAAGCAGCATGTTGATGAAATTCATGGCAATAATGACTAGCATCACCGATAAATCTAAGCCACCAATGGGGGGGATGATCCGCCGTACCGGGGCTAAGAATGGCTCGGTTAACTGATCCATTATCATCACGATTGGGTTATATCCTTGGTTAAACCAACTTAAAATGGCGCGAATAATCAGCATCCAAAACAGCAGTACACCGGCTTGTTTGACCACAGACACCACGGCAAATACTAAAAATAGCAGGATATTAAGCCCACCCCCGGCGATCAGGCTGATCAACAGCAGTTTTACCATCACCACTAGGATAGCCAACACGAAGGATGCGCTATCGAAGCGTCCAATGGACGGTAGTACGCGACGCATTGGCGCGATGAGCGGATGAGTCGCCTTGACGACAAATTGGCTGAAAGGGTTATAAAAATCGGCTCTAGCCAGTTGTAACCAGATCCGTAAGATCACCACCATCAAATATAGATCAAATAATGTGGTGATTAAAAAAGTGAATGCATTCATCGAGTATTCTGCCTATGTGAGTTCGATAAAAAAACGCGTTAACGGTATCGCTTTTACAATGTTTTTGCCATTTCTTCTGCACGGTTAACGCAGTTTTCGATGGCTTTTTTGACTAAGCCCCGCAGGTCGGCATCTTCAAAGGTGCTAATTGCTTGGGCGGTTGTCCCACCCTTGGAGGTAACATTCTCTCTAAGTTCCCTTAAGCTGAGCTGTGGATTTTGTTTTGCCATCATGGCTGCGCCCAGCGCGGCTTGCTGGACTAAACTGCGCGCTTTGGCGGCATCCATGCCCATGTCTGTGCCTGCTGCTATCATCGATTCCATAAACAGGAAAAAATAAGCCGGAGCGCTGCCCGCCAGCCCAATCACTTGATTGATCTCGGCTTCATCATCGAGCCAGACAATTTCGCCCCCGCTGGAGAATAATCGCTCACACACCATTTTGTGCTGCAGGTTTAAGCAGAAGGGCGCAAACAGCCCGGTCATCCCTACGCCAAGTTGCATCGGGGTGTTAGGCATGGCGCGGATAAGGTTAATGGGCTGCTGAAAGTATTCAGTATAACGGCTCGAATGGATACCCGCAGCGATAGTGATGACTAACTTGTTGGTCAGGGACAGTGAGCGCAGTGTTTCACACACTTGCTGCATGATTTGTGGTTTGACGCTCAGGACTATCACGTCGGCCTGTTGCGCCGCGCTGAGGTTATCTAAAGAAACTTGTATGCCAAAATCTGCCTCAAGGGCTGTCAGTTTACCTTGGCTAGGGTTGGTGGCTTGGATAAGCTGGGCTGGATAGCCGCTATGAATTAACCCACTGATAATACTGCGAGTCATATTGCCCGCACCGATAAAACAGATTCTTTGTTGATCCATGTGATCCTCGTTAGTTATCAATCGATTTAAGCTCAGCAGTTCAGTTCAAGTATTATGTTTAAGTGGTGAGATCCGCATTTGAGTTCACCGTGGTTGCTCGCGATAGTGCCATCCCAAAACGCTGCCATTGAGCGATGGCTCGCATTATGGCGGCTAAGCTTTACCATGTTAAGGCGATGTCGTTAAAAATTAGACTGCAGCTCTTGGTTTAGGCGGAATTGATGACGCCACATCTCAGTGTGAAATTTCCAGCTTACCTACAGGGTTTTCAACGGGTTAAATTGAATAATCTCGTTCACCAAAGATCGCACTGCCAATCCTGACTAAGGTTGAGCCACAGGTGATGGCCATATCGAGGTCATTACTCATGCCCATCGAGAGGGTGTCAACGGTGGGATAAGCCTGCTTTAATGTCGCAAATAACTGTTGTAACTCGGTAAACTCCTGTAGTTGCAATGCACAGTCTGTCGTTGCCGTTGGGATTGCCATTAAGCCCCTGAGGGTTAAGTGGGGTAAGGAAGAGATGCATTGGGCAAGTGGCAGCATTTGCGCGGCGGGGATCCCTGATTTAGTCGCTTCATCACTGATATTGATTTGTATGCAGACATTGAGAGGTGCCATCCCACTCGGACGCTGCTCATTGAGGCGCTGCGCAATTTTATCCCGTGCAACGGTGTGCATCCAATCGAAGTGTTGGGCAACTAAATTGGTTTTGTTAGATTGCAGAGGGCCGATGAAATGCCATTCAATATCCGGATAATCATGTTTTAATGCATTGATTTTAAAAGCCCCTTCCTGAACATAATTCTCCCCAAAACAACGCTGACCGGCCTGATAGGCTTCTATAATGTCTGCCACGGGTTTGGTTTTACTCACTGCAAGTAAACGAATTTGTTCGGGGCTGCGTGCACATTTTTGCGCCGCTTGGGCGATTCGGTGCTGGGCGGCGGCGAGTCTGTCTGCTATTGTTGTCATGTTGTAATTATCTGGTTGCTAGGATATCCCAAACTATGGAAATCACTGAGTTATTAGCTTTTAGTGTAAAACACAAAGCGTCGGATCTACACCTCTCTGCAGGGATATCTCCCATGATCCGCGTAGACGGTGAAGTGCGAAAGATCAACCTGCCCGCGCTCGACCATCAAGGTGTGCACAGCTTAGTGTACGACATTATGAATGATAAGCAGCGCAAAGACTTTGAAGAACATTTAGAAATCGACTTTTCCTTCGAAGTGCCTAATTTGGCGCGGTTTCGTGTGAATGCTTTTAATCAATCCCGTGGCGCCGCCGCGGTTTTTCGTACCATTCCAAGTGATATTTTATCCCTTGAGCAGCTTGGTGCTCCTGAAATATTTAAAAAAATAGCAAGTTTCCCCCGTGGGTTAGTGTTAGTCACTGGGCCGACGGGCTCGGGCAAGAGTACCACACTGGCGGCAATGGTGGATTACATCAATGAGCATCGCCATGATCACATCTTAACCATCGAAGATCCCATCGAATTTGTGCACCAAAATAAGCAATGTTTGATCAACCAGCGTGAGGTGCATCGTCATACCCATAGTTTTAATGCTGCTCTGCGCAGTGCGCTGCGGGAAGATCCCGATGTGATCCTCGTCGGTGAGATGCGCGATCTCGAGACCATCCGTTTAGCCATGACAGCGGCCGAAACTGGCCATTTAGTGTTTGGGACTTTGCATACCACTTCCGCCGCAAAAACCATTGACCGGGTGGTGGACGTATTCCCCGCGGGTGAAAAAGACATGGTGCGCACGATGTTATCGGAATCATTGCAGGCGGTGATCTCGCAAACGCTGATTAAAAAAATTGGCGGTGGTCGGGTTGCCGCCCATGAAATCATGATGGGCACACCGGCTATCCGCAATCTTATCCGCGAGGACAAAGTCGCGCAGATGTATTCTGCCATTCAAACCGGGATGGCCCATGGGATGCAAACCCTTGAGCAATGTTTACAAAATTTAGTCAATCGTGGGTTGATTACTCGTGAAGATGCCATGGCTAAGAGTTCAAACAAACAAGCGATATTTTAAGGATTTATGATGGATGTCCGTCCGTTTCTAAAAGTTATCGTCGAGCGTAAGGCCTCGGATTTATTTATTACTGCCGGCTTTCCGCCCAGTGCTAAGATTGACGGGGAGTTACGTCCCCTAGCCGAAAGTGCTTTTACGCCCGCTCAGTCCTTAGACTTTGTCGAATCGGTGATGACCGAGGCGCAAAAAAAGGAGTTTCATACCACGCGTGAATGTAACTTTGCATTTGCGGCAAAAGATCTGGGGCGTTTTCGGGTCAGCGCGTTTTGGCAACGAGAGTCGCCGGGGTGTGTTATGCGCCGCATTGAGACTAAAATTCCTGACGTGGACGAGTTAAAGCTCCCCCCCATTTTGAAGGATCTGGTGATGAGTAAGCGCGGCCTTATCATCATGGTCGGCGGAACCGGCACCGGTAAATCAACCTCGTTAGCAGCATTGGTGGGTTACCGTAATGCTCACGCCCGTGGGCATATATTGACGATAGAAGATCCTGTTGAATTTGTTCACGATCATCGTAAAAGCATCATTACCCAGCGTGAAGTGGGTATCGATACCGAATCCTTCGATGCGGCCTTAAAAAGTTCCTTGCGCCAAGCGCCCGATGTGATCTTGATTGGTGAAATC
>NZ_JBOFMC010000045.1:0-2470 GCF_051658185.1 Shewanella sp.
ATGTCAGAACGGGTTTCTTTAACAAGAGTCAGGTGTTCAATCAGGTTCATAATGCGTCGCCATTTACGTGGAGACGCGATTAGATCACAGGTGATCAGCCGATTCAAACGTGGTCAAAAAAAGTGCGATCCCGCCCTGGTGAGTTGACAAACAAAGCACGATGCGCATTGGTACTATTTTCCAGCGAGATGCTCTATCACAAAGCTTTTTTAGACTCGAATATCATGCATCATACATGCAATGCATTACAGCAATAAAATGTCAATATGGTCCTGGTGAACGCTTACCCTCCAACTCGGTGATACGGTCCAGCAGCTTATGTATCAGCTCGTGGGCCTGCTCGATGGTCAGAGAGTTAACCGCCAGTGTTGCATGCTTTTTGGTCATGCCAGCAAGTATGCAACACGAGAGGGGTCAAGCAACAGACAAAGGAGGAACATGAGATGACCGTCTCTTTTTAATGTCAACACACCCTTGGTGAACGGTTACCACAAGGGCGGGTCAGTGCCATGCTGACGCCCACTCACCAGGCCATCACGCATTATCGTAACAGTGCTTGCAACTTGTGAATTTTGTTAATTGCCTCAAAGGTACTAAAAACTGTCCAGCCATTTTTCTTTAATTCGGTTCGATGTGAGCTCTCAATGAGTACGGCAACAAAATTTTTCGGCCAGCAAAGATCTAATGGAATATGTTTTTGCCCTATTTTTACTGTGAGACCAAGTTGCGGTACTGTTAATTGATAGCGCTCCAGTAGTTTTGTTAAGCTGAGCAAGCTCGTATCTGCATATTTATGTAACGATACATAGTCAAACACGTCAAATTTATTTTGTTGTCGTCTTAGATAATTAATTTTTTCAATATCACGCATTACTATTTGCAGATGCTCATGATTGGGCTGCTTTTTATGGCAATCCATACATAAGGCGCGTAAATTTTTGCGATCATTATCTGACTTATTACCATTGATATGATGTACATGGAGTAACTCAGGGTGCTTAGTTAAATTAACTTCACAATGCTCACAACAAAAATCAACTGAATGGCGTAAGGATTTTGATATCGATTTCCAATCGGCTGTGTAATTCCCCGCGAGTGAGCCAAGATTTGAAGTGGGTAAACTGGAGAAATAAGAACGATAACAATCAAAAAAATCGATAAAGGAAAAAGCAGCGACTAAGTGATTTCTCGCATAGTCGTTAAGGCCTAAATAATCTTGATAATTCAGAGCCTTCAGGCAGTTTTTGCATACGGCGAGCTTGCTTTCACCTTGTAATTTATTGCCACTTAACTGGATAACTCCGTGGACAGCGAAATAACCATCGGTACGGTTGGTTATGGCATAACGATTATTAAAACGGCCTTTTGCACGCATATCTGCAAGGGTTGTACACTCGGCAATATGTACACGACGTGCACCTTTTGACTTTCCATCATCTAGTGTGTCTTCAATATTATTGCCTTGATCAGGAATATAAAGCATGACTTGGTGGCCCTCATAAGAGAGTACACCTTCTGAGCCATCGATCAGGTTAATATCACCCGATTCGAGTTCTATACCGTCGGCTAATAAATCTTCTAGTGTTTTTGATAATTCAAAATCTATTTCTAGCTTGCCAAGTGGTGCTACAGCTGCAATGAGTTCGCTGAGGTCAACGGTTAATTTCATTGCTGCGACTCTAAAATTCGTTTGATCTGAATATCGGCATTTGTAATAGCGCGAAAAGAGACTCGGCGCGAGCGTTCAGGATCTTCTATATCTGATTGCATTATCAAGCGAGAAGATGAAAAGCCAACTGCGGCTATAGTTGCAGTGATCCAATCAGCCTCTTCAGGCATGAGCTCATAGCCATACTCGAGAACAGCGCGTGTTCGACCTTGCGACAGTTGCATATTATAGAAATAGGCCTCTTGCTTTGACGTCCCTCGGATCCCTGCGCTAGATGTGTGGCCTTCTATGCGGATTTCGTCGAGTGAGTCGCGAAAAGGTTTTAGCACTTTAATATAGCGAGGAAAAAAATCATTTAGGATCAAACGGTAGGTGCCGGTTAATTTTGTTTCATTATTGCCAAAAAGAACATCGGGTGATTGAAAGCTAAACGCCAGCGTTTCTTGATCAATCGTAGCTCCCCATTTATCTAAGTCATTGGCAAACTCTTTATTAAGTGCTTGGTAGATGGCGACTTGATTTTGTTGATAAGCGACGGCAACATCTTTTATTTTCTGATTCTCATTTTGGGTGTGAAGCATGAAAACAATGGCAATAAATAAAAATACCATCATTAATCCAGCCATTAGGTCGGAAATAGATAGCCAATGCTCCCCAGAATCAGTCGAGACTGTTTGTTTACCAATTAGATCGTCCATTAGGCATCATTCCGCTTAACGATGTCATGCATAGCTTGTGTCAGTCTGCTGTAATCTGTTACAAAGCGGCCGGTGACTTGTGCCAGCGCTGATCCCATCTGTT
>NZ_JBOFMC010000046.1:0-30653 GCF_051658185.1 Shewanella sp.
CCGGATTCTTTATCCTCAGCCCGGCGACGGCGCACCTCTTCGGCATCATCGCCGTCCTCAAGCTCTTGCGGCTCAGCATGGCGATCTTCTGAGTCAATCCGCCACTCCACCTCATCCGCGGCTCGCGATGCACGGCGCACAGGCTCACCGGTCCTCTGCTCGGCAAAAAGCGGCTCAATAAAAGCGGACTCAACGCGGCTCGGATGAGTCGCCTCAGCCGAGCCATCAATAATGGCGTCTTGCACCATCAGCTCAACAGGTGATGGCGCCATGCGAGTCAACGCATCAAATCGCAGCTCATCACGGCGCAGGATTTGGGCATCACGATCACCAGCAACCGCTTCAACATCAGCCGCCTTGCGAGCATGCGCTTCAATCGCGCCTGCCTTCATATCGACCGCGGCGTGCGCCTCCACGGGGGCCGTACGAGTCTGGCCTTGAGCGGCGTGCCCCGCCAGCACAGGCTCAACCCGGCGCCGGGGCACCGCCTGCTGCAGCGCAAGCTCAAGCGCCGGACCATAGTAGCCCAAACGGTAGTCCACACAGGTCTGCGGCGGCAAACGCGCCCCCCAAACCGTGGCACCCAAGGCGAGCACTAAACCGAGCGCCGCAATAAAGGGCGGCGCACCGACCTGCAACAGTGCTAGGTAAATGGGTAGCGGCAGAAACAATAAGCCGGCCAACAACCGAGGCTTACTGGCATCGACACTGCGGCGCACACTGGTGAGCGCCAACAGCGGCAGGCCTGCCAGCGCAA
The DNA here is from genome assembly GCF_051658185.1 of Shewanella sp. Lineage (GTDB taxonomy): Bacteria > Pseudomonadota > Gammaproteobacteria > Enterobacterales > Shewanellaceae > Shewanella. The sequence goes on from NZ_JBOFMC010000046.1 coordinate 758, forward strand.
TGAAATACATCAGAAAGTCAGCCCCAAACACGGCAAAGGCAAGCGAAATAGCGGCGTACACCCCAACACTGATGAGAACAAAGCGAGCGCGAGAATCACGCCCATGCAGGCAAAAAAGCGATTTTAACAGCACGACCCTTCCTTTATTGTTGAATAATCCCAACCCATAGGCCACGATGGCAGACCTTACGGCACGAGCGTAACGAATTTATACACTATTGTCAGTGGCATAAGGCCCTGACCCAAGAAAAATGCCCATATTAACCCGCTAAAACTAAAATAGACTTAAAACTCAGATCAACAGCCTAGCGTTTTTAGCGGCAAAATCGGTATAATGCACGGCTTTCTGAGCCCTTATTGCGTTAACAAACTGGATATCTCGCTCATGACCGCACGCGGAAATTTATATATTGTGTCAGCCCCGAGTGGTGCTGGTAAATCCTCGCTGATCTCGGCACTGTTAAAAGACAAGCCGGCCGACATGCAGGTTTCTGTCTCTCATACTACCCGCGATCCGCGTCCCGGCGAAATCGATGGTCAACACTATCATTTTGTTAATCGCGAGCAATTTAAAGCACTGATTGCTGACAATGCTTTTTTCGAATGGGCTGAAGTATTTGGCAATTACTACGGCACCTCACGCCATGTTATCGAACACACCCTCACCCAAGGGATTGATGTGTTTCTTGATATCGACTGGCAAGGCGCCCAGCAAGTCAAAGCCTTAATGCCAGAGGCCATCGGCGTATTTATTCTGCCCCCCTCAAGAAAAGAGCTAGAACGCCGCCTAACCGGCCGTGGCCAAGATAGCCTCGAAGTGATCGCCAGCCGTATGGCTCAGGCCGTATCCGAAATGTCGCACTACAATGAATATGATTTTATTATCGTCAATGACGATTTTGACACCGCCCTTGCCGATCTGCGCGCGATCATTCGCAGTCAACGCTTAACAGGTGCTAGTCAGATCCACGCGCAAAATGATATGCTTAACGATCTGTTGGCAGACTAACTGCCTTAGTGTACAATTTTGCGTCATTTTTTCCCTAGATAAACTGGAGTTTCAACACATGGCTCGCGTAACTGTAGAAGACGCCGTAGAACAAATCGGCAACCGTTTTGATATGATCCTGGTTGCAGCGCGTCGTGCTCGCCAAATCGCCGTGCAAGGTAAAGACCCAATGGTTGAAGAGATGAACGACAAACCAACGGTTATCGCCCTGCGTGAAATCGAACTGGGCTTAGTCAACGCTCACACTTTAGATGCTGATGAGCGTCAAACCGTGCGTGAGCGCGAAGCCGCTGAAATTGCCGCGGTTGCAGCGATTGCTGAAGGTCGTTCACTCTAAGCCTTACGTCCCCCTGTTTAGGTAAAAGGAGCGCTGCCACTTGTATCTGTTTGAAGGTCTAAAGGAGTCTGCTTCCGGTTACTTAGAGCCTGAACAGGTAGAACTGCTCAAGCAGGCGTATCAAGTTGCGCGTGATGCCCACGAAGGGCAGATGCGCACGAGTGGCGAGCCTTATATTACCCATCCGGTGGCAGTGGCTCGCATTCTTGCCGAAATGCGTCTTGACCATGAGACGCTGATGGCCGCATTGCTGCACGACACCATCGAAGACACTGAAGTCACCCGCGCGGATTTAACCGAACTCTTTGGGGCATCGGTGGCGGAACTGGTCGAAGGGGTGTCAAAACTCGATAAGCTGAAGTTTCGCGATAAAAAAGAGGCTCAGGCCGAAAACTTTCGCAAAATGATGATGGCGATGACGCAGGACATCCGCGTTATCCTCATCAAGCTTGCCGATAGAACCCACAATATGCGTACCTTAGGCGCGCTGCGCCCTGACAAACGCCGTCGTATCGCTCGCGAAACCCTCGAAATCTATGCCCCCATCGCTAACCGCCTTGGTATTCACAATATCAAAACCGAGTTAGAGGACTTAGGCTTCCAAGCCTATTACCCCATGCGCTATCGCGTGTTAAAAGAAGTGGTCAAGGCGGCGCGCGGCAATCGTAAAGAGCTCATCCAAGGGATTGAGGCCGCCGTGTTAACTCGTCTAAACGATGCCGGCATTAAAGGCAAAGTCAAAGGCCGCGAGAAAAATCTCTACTCCATCTACAACAAGATGCGCAGTAAAGAGCTGCAATTTCAAGAGGTCATGGATATTTACGCCTTTCGGGTGATCGTCGACTCCATTGACACTTGCTACCGCGTGCTTGGCGCCATGCACGGTTTGTATAAGCCGCGCCCCGGTCGCTTTAAAGATTACATCGCCATCCCCAAGGCCAACGGCTACCAATCGCTGCATACCTCGTTGTTTGGTCCCCATGGCGTGCCAGTAGAGATCCAAATTCGCACCGAAGACATGGATCAAATGGCCGATAAGGGGGTTGCTGCGCACTGGGCTTATAAGGGTGGCGCTCAGACGGGTCAAGGGACCACCACTCAAGTGCGCGCTCGTAAGTGGATGCAAAGCCTGCTCGAATTGCAACAAAGCGCCAGCAGTTCCTTCGAGTTTGTCGAAAACGTTAAGACTGAACTCTTCCCCGAAGAGATTTATGTGTTCACCCCCGAAGGCCGCATTCTCGAATTACCGGTGAATGCCACCGCCGTCGATTTTGCCTATGAAGTGCATACCGACGTGGGTAACACCTGCGTTGGTGCCCGTGTTAATCGCCAAGCCTATCCCTTAAGCCAACCGCTAATATCTGGCCAAACTGTTGAAATTATTACGGCAAAAGGCGCGCGGCCCAATGCCGCATGGCTCAATTTCGTGGTTACAGGTAAAGCGCGCGCCAAAATTCGCCAAGTGCTAAAAAGCCTTAAAGGTGACGATGCCATCGCCCTTGGCCGCCGCTTGCTCAATCACGCATTAGGTAAAACTAAGCTCGATAGCATTGCTCCTGAGCAAATCGACAAAGTGGTGCGCGATACTAAGCACGCTAATTTAAACGCGCTGCTGGCCGATATTGGCCTCGGTAATGCGATGAGTATAGTGATCGCCCAGCGTTTAATTGGCGATAATCTAGACCATCAAGACAACCGCGATACCCATCTCATGCCCATCCGCGGAGCCGAAGGCATGCTCGTTACCTTCGCCAACTGCTGCCGTCCAATCCCTGGTGATGCGGTCATCGCCCACGTTAGCCCGGGCAAAGGCCTAGTGGTCCACATGGAAAACTGCGCCAACATTCGTGGCTATCAAGGCGAGCCCGATAAGTACATTCCGGTGCAATGGGACAATGTTGAAGGCGTTGAATACCAAGCTAATTTGCGTGTAGAAATTGTCAATCACCAAGGGGCATTGGCAAAAATCACCTCGATTATTGCCGCCGAAGGTTCCAACATCCACAATTTAAGTACCGAAGAGCGCGATGGCCGGGTGTATTTGATCAACCTGCGTATCTCGGTAAAAGACAGGATCCATTTAGCCAACGTGATGCGCCGCATTCGAGTGCTTCCCGAGGTGCTACGCACATCCCGTAATCGTTAATTAACTCATGACTAGAGAGAGCATCATGGCAGAAAAAATCATTATCGCGACTGAAAACGCCCCAGCAGCCATTGGCACTTATTCACAAGCGGTAAAAGTGGGCAACACTGTGTATTTATCCGGCCAAATTCCGCTCGTGCCAAGCACCATGCAAATCGTGAGCGACGATTTTGAAGCGCAAGTCGTGCAAGTATTTGAAAACTTAACCGCTGTTTGTACCGCAGCGGGCGGCACGATCAACGATATCGTTAAGCTCAATATCTTCCTGACCGACTTAGGCCACTTCGCCAAAGTGAATGAAATCATGAGCCGCTATTTCAACCAGCCTTATCCAGCCCGCGCCGCGATTGGGGTGAAACAATTGCCGAAGGATTCACAGGTTGAGATGGATGGGGTGATGGAGTTATAGGCCCCAGCATTAGCTCAACAGCGAGCGACTCCCCCCCACAGTCATAATACCAAGGCGCCAAGGCGCCTTTTTTGCGTCAATGGCATGACCTCTGACCTCTCTTAGGTTCATTTTGTTTTCATTTTCCCCTTGTAGGCTCTACGCCTCATTTTACTCTTTGAATCCCCAGTAAACCATTTGCGCAACATCACAAAAATCGCCATACTGGGACACAGGGTGAAGTAAAAAATAACAAGTAAGAACAGGGAATTGCCTATGAATACCGCGATAAAGACACCAATTGAGATGCTAGCACACTGGGCTAAGACTCAGGGGGATCACGTCTATTTACGCCAACCTATCAAGGGCCAATACCTTGATTTTACTTGGGCGGAAGTGCAAGAAAAGGTGCAACAGTTAGCGGGCGCCCTGCACCATTTAGGCTTTGAGGCCGGTGATAAAATTGCCGTGCTCTCTAAAAACTGCGCCGAATGGTTTATCACCGATCTTGCCCTGATGTATGGCGGCTATATCAGCGTGCCAATCTACCCCACAGCGAACGCCGATACTATACGTTATGTACTGCAACACAGTGGCGCAAAAGCGATTTTTTTAGGCAAGCTTGACCACTGGGCCGATCAAGAGGCAGGGGTGGGCGGTGAATTACTGCGCCTTGCCATGCCCTACGACACGATGCCGGCGCAGTATCAATGGGAGCAGCTACTCAAATTAGGCCAGCCCCTGCAAAATGTGCCCTATCCTCAGCCCGAGCAGATCATGACGCTCATTTATACCTCCGGCTCCACTGGGCAACCCAAAGGGGCAATCCAAACTTTTGCCAGCTATGGCTGGACCTGCCAAGCGGTGGTGCGCGATTTACGCACCAATGACGAAGATCGACTACTGTCCTATTTACCCTTAGCCCATATCACTGAGCGAGTTGCGATTGAAGGCTCTTCCTTCTACTCGGGCAGCTCGGTGGCCTTTGTTGAGAGCCTCGATTCCTTTGTCGCGGATGTGCAGCGCGCAAGACCCACAGTATTTTTCTCGGTGCCGCGTTTATGGAGCCTATTCCAGAAAAATATTATTGATAAAGTAGGTCTTAAGAAGCTCAATTTACTCTTAAAAATCCCTCTCATCAGCAGTTTGGTTAAGCACAAAATCCACAAGGGCCTGGGTTTAGATAAGTGCCGACTCTTAGGCTCAGGTTCGGCGCCAATTCCGCCATCACTGATCCACTGGTATCACAGTATCGGTCTCGACATTTGTGAAGCTTGGGGAATGACAGAAAACTGCGCCTATTCCATCATCAACTATCCCTTTGATGTCCGTAAAATTGGTACCGTCGGTAAACCGGTGCAGGACTGTCAAATTCGTCAAGGGGAAGATGGCGAGCTTCTCATCAAGAGTCCAGGGTTAATGACAGCTTACTATCTACAACCCGAAGCGACAGCCGCTGCCTTTGATGCCGATGGCTTTTTCCACACTGGCGATTTGTGCTCAATTGATGCCGATGGCTGCGTGACGATCACCGGCCGGGTGAAGGACAATTTTAAAACCGCCAAAGGCAAATACGTCGCGCCAGTGCCAATCGAGCGTAAATTGGCCCAAGATCCCCATGTCGAGTTGATTTGCGTGATTGGTTCAGGCCTGCCCCACCCGGTGGCATTAGTGCAGTTATCCGAAGGCGCGAACCTACAGGCGAGAGAAGAAGTGCGCACTTCGCTCAAAGCAACCCTCGATAGCGTTAACCCCCACCTCGAGTCCCATGAGCATGTGGACGCCATTGTGGTGGTCAGCACGCCTTGGACCATCGAAAACGATGTGCTCACCCCAACCTTAAAAATTAAGCGCCACGTGCTTGAAAAGGCCTTTAGTGAACGGGTTGACGGTATCCGTGGTGGCCAAGTGCGCTGGGAAGACGAGCTGGCTTAACACGAATGACCCACACACACCCTACGCCAATTGGCGTGGGGGTAACGATACGGACAAAAACCAAACCCAAGAACCAAGAACCAGCGACAAATAACAATCAACATAACAGAACGTTAATCACAACCGATACACTCAACCTAAACAACCACACATAGAGTAAAAACATGTTAATTGCACTTTCAATTATCGGTGGCTTTCTCATTTTAACCTTAGGGGCTGAGGCCCTCGTGCGCGGCGCAACCACAATTGCACTGCGTTTAGGCATCACCCCCTTGGTGATTGGCTTAACCATAGTCGCCTTTGGCACCAGCGCTCCTGAGCTTGCCGTGAGCGTAAAGGCGGCGCTCGCGGGCAACAGCGGCATCGCCCTCGGCAACGTAGTCGGTTCTAACATAGTGAACATCGGCTTTATCCTCGGCCTTACTGCGCTGATCCGCCCCATTCAAGTCAAGTCCGAGATGGTGAAGCGCGACATTCCCATCATGATCTTCGCATCTGTACTGTGCTGGGGTCTGCTGTTAGATGGTGAGCTCAGCCTGCTCGACGGCAGCATTTTCATCGCGCTGCTGCTGGCCTATGTCGCCTTTAGTTACTACAGCGCCAAACATACTCACGATGCCGATGGTGAAGTTGTTGAAGAAGGCCCTAAAAGCCCTTGGCTCTCCCTGCTCTTTATCATGGTAGGCGTCGGTATGCTAGTCGGTGGCGGCGTGTTATTCGTCAATGGCGCCGTGGATTTAGCCAAAGTGTTCGGCGTGAGCGAAGTGGTCATTGGCCTCACGATTGTCGCGATTGGCACCAGCATGCCCGAGTTAGTGACCTCGGTATTGGCCGCGCTAAAAGGGCAAAGTGATATCGCCATTGGCAATATTGTCGGCTCTAACATCTTTAATATTTTGGGGATTTTAGGAATAGCCTCGGTCCTTTACCCTGTTTCAGGTCAAGGTTTTCAACCGCTCGACTTTATCGTTATGCTCGCCTTCGCGGTAGTGATCTTACCTTTCGCTTGGTCGAAGTTGCGCATTGGCCGCCGTGAAGGCGCGATACTGATACTCAGTTATTTAGCTTATTTAAGCTACCTTATCAGCAACGCTAACGCCTAACCGTTTACTGCTAAGCTGTGACTGCATAAGCGTCGACTGCAAAAGCCTTTACTGCATCAGTACTGACGACACGAGGCACTTATCACCTCCTTAAGCTGGGCGCATCGCCCCTTAAGGAGGCGGTTCATCGAACACGGACTTCTCCGTCAATCCAGATTGCAACGCCATCCGGCCAATTGCTGCTACACTCAAACTCTGCATAAAAAGATCAACAAAAGGATTTGGTTATGGCGATAGCCTGTATCCGTACCCGCGCCAGTTGCGGCGTCGAGGCTCCGGAAGTCACGGTCGAAGTGCATCTGAGTAACGGCCTGCCCGCCTTCAATCTGGTGGGGCTACCGGAAGCCTCGGTAAAGGAAGCGCGCGAGCGGGTGCGCAGCGCCCTCATCAATGCCGGCTTTGAATTTCCCATGCGCCGGATCACCGTTAACCTCGCGCCAGCCGATCTCCCCAAACAAGGCGGCCGTTACGATTTACCCATCGCCATTGGCATACTCGCCGCCTCGGAGCAAATTCCGCTCAACAACTTACAACATGTCGAATTTGTTGGCGAACTGGCGCTGTCGGGGCATATTCGTTACTGCCAAGGCCTGCTCCCGGCGATTATTGCCGCCAAACGTCAGGATAACAGCCTCGTGCTGCCATTGGATAATCGCCACGATGCCGAGCTTGTCGGCTACGATAAGGTACTCTTTGGCACCCACTTACAAAGCCTTGCGGCATATTTACAAGGGCAAGCGCCGCTGCCTGAGCTTGACAGCGCCCCCCTATGGCTAGAAGACGCTGCGAGGGAGTCTGCCCCATGCTTAAGCGATGTCATTGGTCAATATCAGGCCAAGCAAGCCCTCGAGATCGCCGCCGCAGGCAATCACAATCTGTTGATGCTTGGCCCTCCGGGCACGGGCAAAACCATGCTTGCCAGCAGGATGATGGCGCTACTGCCACCGTTAACCTATGAAGAGGCCCTAGAGGTCGCCGCGATCCATTCGGTCGCCGGACTCGATATTAAGCCCCAGCATTTTTATAAGCGCCCCTTTCGTGCTCCCCACCACACCAGCTCCGCCATTTCCCTTGTCGGCGGCGGCAGTTTTCCACGGCCCGGTGAAATCTCCCTCGCCCATCGCGGCGTCTTATTTTTAGATGAAGTGGCCGAATTCCCTCGCAAAGTGCTCGACTGCCTGCGTGAACCGATGGAAACCGGCGAAGTGGTGATTTCGCGGGCGGCCGCAAAGCTGACCTTTTTAAGCCGTTTTCAGCTGATTGCCGCCATGAACCCAAGCCCAACCGGGGATATTGATAGCCAGCATCGCGCCACACCCGAGCAAATCCAGCGCTACCTTGCAAGGTTATCAGGGCCATTTTTAGACAGGTTTGATCTTACTATTGAAGTCCCCAAGTTACCTGCGGGCACCCTCACTCAAGCCAGCGCGCCTAGCGAGACCAGCGACGCCATCGCCAACCGAGTCAAACAGGCGCGGGAAAGACAACTGGCCAGAGCGGGCGTGCTCAACAGCGAGCTCACCGGTAAACAGCTTAAGAGCGTGAGCGGCCTGAGCGATGCGGATCTGGTGTTTTTAGAACAAAGCGTGGTCAAGCTGGGGTTATCGGTACGCAGTTTTCATCGGATACAAAGGGTTGCGCGCACCATTGCGGATCTCGAACAAGCGCCCAATACCGAGCGGCGCCACTTAGCCCAAGCCTTAGGCTACCGCGCCATGGACAGGTTGCTGGCGCGCTTATCCCAACAATATTAATAAAAACAATTGCCCCGACCAGCTGAGCTATGATTGAGCCAAACGCTGACACCGAGTAACATAGGCCTCCAATTTTTATAAGGGAGGCACTCATGGGGACGCTGTTGTCACAGATCAAAGGCGCTATCGCTTTCTTAGGGTATGTCGTCAATACCATCTTATGGGCGATTCCTATTCTCTTGGGCAGTATTGTCAAACTGATCCCTTTCGCGCCCTGCAAAACCGCAGCAAACTACTTTCTGGATTTTTGTGCCAGTGGCTGGATCAGCGTTAATGGCGTGATTGAGCGCGGCCTACATCCGGTCAAGATTGAGCTCAGTGGCGATAGCCAGTTTTCAACCCAAGAGTGGTATATGGTGATCGCCAACCACCAATCTTGGGTGGATATCTTGATTTTACAGCGGGTATTTAACCGTAAAATTCCGTTTCTTAAGTTTTTCCTCAAACAGGAACTGATTTTTGTGCCGATCCTCGGCTTTGCTTGGTGGGCGCTGGACTTTCCCTTTATGCGCCGCTATAGCACAGCACAGCTCAAAAAGAACCCCAAACTCAAAGGCAAAGATATCGAAATCACTCGTAAAGCCTGCGCTAAGTTTAAAACGAAACCTGTGAGTGTGATGAACTTTGTCGAAGGCACCCGCTTTAGCAAAGCCAAGCACCAGCGGCAAAACTCGCCATTTCAACACCTGCTAAAACCCAAAGCCGGCGGCATGGCTTTCGCGCTCTCGGCCATGGGTGAGCAAATCCACAAATTAGTGGATGTGGCCATTTATTACCCACAAAACGTGCCCAGTTATTGGGACTATCTCACGGGTAAACTCCCCAGTGTCAAAGTGCACATTCAGATCTCGGATATCACCCCGGCGATGCGCGGTGATTATATGAACGATCGCGAATATAAAATTGCCTTTCAAGAACAGTTAAATCAACGCTGGCTCACCAAGGATCGCGTACTCAGTGAGCTCGCAGACCAAAAACATCAAGAATAGGTTATGCCAACATGCTGAATTTTCTTCCCGGCCCCGTGATCTTTATTCTCAGCCTTAGTTTACTCATCCTCAACACCGCCCTTTGGGGGACACTCGTCTGTCTCGGTGGCTTATTGAAGATGCTGATGCCAGTACAAAGCGCACGCAATGCCGTGACGGCGCTAATGAACCGCTTTATGTGGGCTTGGGCCAGTTGCAATGGCGGGATCCTCATGCTCATCGCCAATATCGAATGGGATGTGCAGGGGCTTGAAAGGCTTGATAAAAACGCATGGTACTTACTCATCAGCAATCACTTGAGCGGCTTTGATATTGCGGCGCAAACCTACTTACTGCGCAACCATATCCCGATGCTGAAGTTCTTCCTTAAAAAAGAACTGATCTACGTTCCCATTATGGGCCTCGGGTGTTGGGCGCTCGACATGCCCTTTATGGACAGAACCAGCCCAGCCAAACTCAAAAAGAACCCCAAACTGAAGGGGAAAGACTTGGCCACCACCCGCCGCGCCTGTGAAAAATTTAAAACGATGCCGACCTCCATTATCAATTACGTTGAAGGCAGCCGCTTTACCGAGGAAAAACGCCAGCGCCAAGATTCTCCTTACCAGCATTTGCTACGTCCCAAGGCCGGCGGCATCGCCTTTACCCTCTCGGCCATGGGTGAGCAATTTACCAATCTATTGGATATGACCATAGTCTATCCCGATGCGCCCAAGGACGTACTGTTTGGGGTAATGAGCGGCAAAGTGCGCAAGATTATTGTGCGGATCAACGCCCTGCCCGTGCCCCAAGTCGATGGCGACCGTTATTTTGCCGAGTCCGAATACCGCGCCGAGTTCCAGCGTTGGTTAAATCAACTTTGGGCCGAAAAAGATCACCAAATTCATGCCTTACTGTTAACGCAGCAACAGCAAGATACACAACCCACCCGCACTAAGCCTACCCAAGCCCTGTAATGCTCATCGCGCTAGGTTGCAGCCTCCTCGAAAGGTCTGCAACCTATCTGCAGCCAAGGCCTTGCCAGCACTCAAGCTGTCATTAGATTCACCACCTTTAAAGGCGGGGGGCGCCCTTGTTCGCTCCCGTATCACGGCCAAGCCTCACGCCCATTGTTGACAATCCATCATTTAAAAAGCACGCAACAACTAGGCGATAACACAATAAATCGCTTTAAATCAATATATTAATTAAAACTCCATCAACAAAACACTTACGTTGCAGTCAACATATTGTTGACACAAACCTTACAAAGGATTATTTTTTATGCATTTCCGGCACACCGTCGCAGAGTCATCCGTCCAATGGACCAACACGATATCACCCCCGATCGCGATAATCGCCTCGAGCCCAAGGCCAAGCCGATGCCCTCCCCTTGGCCTGAAAAAACCTCGACCACCTTAGCCGACCAAGTGTTAGTGCAGATCCAAACCAGCATCATTAAGGGGGAATTGCCCGCGGGCAGTAAGATTAACGAGCAGGCGTTGGCCGAAAAATACGGCATCAGCCGCGGCCCGACCCGCGAAGCCCTACAAACGCTAGAAAGACAGCGTTTAGTGGTTCGCGCCCCTCATATTGGCGCGCGGGTAGCGCAACTCACGGTGAGCGAGCTCAACGACTTATATCAACTGCGTAGCGTGCTAGAAGGCATGGCCTGTGAACTTGCCGCCAGCCGTATTACCCCCGAGCAATTAGCCAAATTAGACAGTTTACTCGCCATTCAAGAGGCCGCGCTCGCGCAAGGGGATAGCTATTTCCAGGAGCAGGGCGATGTCGATTTTCACTACCAAATCATTCAGGCCAGCGGCAATAAGCACCTACAGGAAACGTTAATCGGCGGCCTGTATCACTTGCTGCGTATGTACCGTTATCAATGCACAACTCAGCATCGCCCGGTCAAAGCCATTGCCGAGCATCGCCGCATTGCGGCCGCGATCGCCGAAGGCGATGGCGAGCTCGCCAGCCTATTGATGCGCCGCCATATTGAGCAGGGGCGTAAAAACACCGAATTACGTTTACTCGAATTGCAAGCCAATGCCGCCGCGAAAGAAACACTCGCACATTGTCGCTGACCCGTCGCGGCTCACTTACTACAAGGACACCACTATGACTCACAGCGCTGGATTACGTTTTCGCCAAGCTCTCGCTCGCTCAAAACCGTTGCAAATTGTTGGCACCACCAATGCCTATTTTGCCTTGATGGCCGAACAAACAGGCTTTCAGGCCCTGTATCTGTCGGGCGCAGGCGTGGCCAATGCCTCCTACGGTTTACCGGACTTGGGCATGACCTCAATGAACGATGTGTTAATTGATGCCGGTCGCATCACCTCTGCCACGCAAGTGCCTTTATTAGTCGATATCGATACTGGCTGGGGCGGCGCTTTTAATATCGCCCGCACCATCAAAGAGTTTGAAAAAATTGGCGTGGCCGCGGTACACATGGAAGATCAGGTATCACAAAAGCGCTGCGGCCATCGCCCTAATAAAGCGGTTGTGAGTACCGCAGAAATGGTCGATCGCATTAAGGCCGCCGTCGATGCCCGCACCGATCCCAACTTTGTGATCATGGCACGCACCGATGCGGTCGCCGTTGAAGGGCTCGAAGCCGGTATCGAACGAGCCAAGGCGTATATCGCCGCCGGTGCCGACATGATTTTTGCTGAAGCCTTAACTGAGCTAGACCAATATCGCCATTTCAAGGCTCAAGTTAACGCGCCGATTTTGGCGAACATGACTGAATTTGGCCAAACCCAATTGTTCAATAAAGAAGCACTCGCCGAGGCGGGCGCCGACATGGTGCTCTATCCACTCAGTACTTTCCGCGCGGCCAATCAGGCCGCACTGAAAGTGATGCAAGCGCTGATGCATGATGGCCATCAACGCAACGTACTCGATACCATGCAAACCCGCAAAGACCTGTATCAGTACTTGGGCTACCACGCCTTTGAAGACAAGTTAGATGAGCTTTTTAGCCAAGATAAATGATCTCGTACGCGAGTGAATGACATCGAAGCCAGTGCTAACCCTGGCTTCGAATGATAACCCAATGAGATCGCCCAGCGCTGCCGCCCTACAACTGCAGCATTAACCCAAAAAGGTCAGCTAAAGCTGACAATAACCACACAGTGTTAACAGAGGGAAGGATTATGTCAGAAGCAAAAAAACTCACAGGCGCCGGCTTACGTGGCCAGAGCGCAGGGGAAACTGCCTTAAGTACCGTTGGGGTATCAGGTAGCGGCCTCACCTACCGCGGTTATGATGTCAACGATCTCAGTGAAAATGCCAGCTTTGAAGAGGTCGCCTACCTTATTCTTTACGGTGAGCTCCCCACCCAAGCCCAGCTTGACGCCTACAAAACCAAACTCAAAGGCCTGCGCGCCCTGCCACAAGCCTTAAAAGAAGTATTAGAGCGCATTCCTGCGGACACTCATCCAATGGACGTAATGCGGACGGGTTGCTCCATGCTGGGCACCCTTGAACCGGAGCACAGCTTTAGCCAACAAAGCGACATTGCCGACCGCCTGCTCGCCATCTTCCCCTCGATTATTTGCTATTGGTATCGCTTCAGCCACCATGGGGTGCGCATTAACACCGAAACCGATGACGCTGAAATCGGCGCGCACTTTTTGCACCTTTTACACGGCAAAGCACCGTCGGCACTGCATGCCAAAGTGATGAGCGTATCGCTGATCCTCTATGCCGAGCATGAATTTAACGCCTCAACCTTTACCGCCCGCGTGTGCGCCTCGACCCTGTCGGATATGCATTCGTGCGTCACTGGTGCCATAGGCTCGCTGCGCGGTCCACTCCATGGCGGCGCCAACGAAGCGGCGATGGAACTGATTCAAGACATGCAAGATGAAGCCGATGCCCGCGACATCTTAATGGGTAAATTGGAACGCAAAGAGAAGATCATGGGCTTTGGCCACGCCATTTACCGCGACAGCGACCCGCGTAACGCCATTATCAAGCAATGGTCAGCGACCCTCGCCGCCGACTACGGCGACGATCGCCTCTACCGCGTCTCCGTCGCCTGCGAAGCCCTAATGTGGGAACAGAAAAAACTCTTCTGCAATGCGGACTTCTTCCACGCCAGCGCCTATCACTACATGGCTATCCCGACTAAGTTATTCACGCCGATCTTCGTGTGTTCACGCCTAACTGGCTGGGCAGCCCATGTGATGGAGCAGCGTTCTAACAACCGCATCATCCGCCCCAGCGCCGATTATGTGGGCGTTAGCCCCCGTAAAGTGGTGCCGATTGCCATGCGTTAACCGGTAAAAAATGGAACTGACGCTGAGTGTAAAGCCGCAGGTCAGTTCTACTCTCACCTTCCCTGTGTGGATGCTATATGAGCCCTGATGTGATGAGCCCTGATGTGATGAGCACTGTTATGAATACCCAATACCGTAAACCCTTACCCGGCACCAAGCTGGATTACTTCGATACCCGCGCAGCCGTCGACGCCATTGAAGCCGGCGCCTACGCCAAGCTACCTTATACCTCGCGCGTGTTAGCTGAAAACCTAGTGCGCCGCTGCGACCCTGCCATGTTGAGCGATTCGCTAAAACAGCTTATTGAATTTAAACAAGAACTGGATTTCCCTTGGTATCCGGCTCGCGTGGTCTGTCACGATATTTTGGGGCAAACCGCCTTAGTGGACCTGGCGGGTCTGCGTGACGCTATCGCCGCCAAGGGCGGCGATCCGGCCAAGGTCAACCCTGTGGTGCCGACCCAATTGATTGTGGATCACTCTCTGGCCGTTGAATTTGGCGGTTTTGATAAGGACGCCTTTGCCAAAAACCGCGCCATCGAAGATCGGCGCAACGAAGACAGATTCCACTTTATCAATTGGACCCAAAAAGCCTTTAAAAATATTGATGTGATCCCCCAAGGCAATGGCATCATGCACCAGATTAACCTCGAGCGGATGTCGCCGGTGGTGCACGCCCGTGATGGCGTGGCCTTCCCTGACACCTTGGTCGGTACCGACAGCCACACCCCCCATGTGGATGCGTTGGGCGTTATCGCCATTGGTGTCGGCGGCTTAGAAGCCGAGAGCGTGATGCTCGGGCGCGCATCCTATATGCGCCTGCCGGACATTATCGGGGTAGAGTTAATCGGTAAGCCGCAATCTGGCATTACCGCCACCGATATCGTGCTGGCCTTAACCGAATTTTTACGGGCGCAAAAAGTGGTGTCCGCCTATTTAGAATTCTTCGGAGAAGGGGCAACGGCGCTGACCCTTGGCGATCGCGCCACGATCTCAAACATGACCCCCGAATTTGGCGCCACCGCGGCCATGTTCTACATTGACCAGCAAACCTTAGATTACTTAACCTTAACTGGCCGCGACGCCGAGCAAGTCAAACTGGTTGAAATCTATGCCAAAACCGCAGGTTTGTGGGCCGACAGCTTGACGCAGGTGCACTATCCACGGGTATTACGTTTTGATTTATCCTCCGTAGTACGCACCATTGCAGGGCCTTCCAATCCCCATGCCCGCGTGCCGACATCGCAACTTGCCGAGCGCGGCATTAGCGGCGTGGTTGAAAACGAGCCGGGCCTCATGCCCGACGGCGCGGTCATTATCGCGGCCATTACCAGCTGCACCAACACCAGCAACCCACGCAACGTCATTGCTGCAGGGCTACTCGCCCGCAACGCGAACGCCAAAGGCTTAAGCCGTAAACCTTGGGTCAAAACCTCCCTCGCCCCCGGCTCCAAAGCGGTGCAATTGTATTTAGAAGAAGCCAAGCTGCTGCCTGAGCTCGAACAACTCGGCTTTGGGATTGTTGGTTTTGCCTGCACGACGTGTAACGGTATGAGTGGTGCGCTGGACCCTGTCATCCAGCAAGAAGTGATCGACCGCGACCTGTACGCCACCGCCGTGTTATCCGGTAACCGTAACTTCGATGGCCGCATTCACCCCTATGCTAAACAAGCCTTCTTAGCATCGCCGCCATTAGTGGTCGCCTACGCAATTGCCGGTACCATACGGTTTGATATTGAAAAGGATGTGCTGGGATTCGATCATGATGGCAACCCCATCAAACTTATCGACATTTGGCCATCGGATGACGAAATCGATGCCGTGATTGCCACCAGCGTTAAACCTGAGCAGTTCCGTAAAGTGTACGAACCCATGTTCGATTTAACCGTCGATTATGGCCAACAAATCAGCCCGCTATACGATTGGCGGCCGCAATCGACTTATATTCGTCGCCCACCTTACTGGGAAGGCGCATTAGCAGGCGAGCGGACCCTCAAGGGCATGCGCCCACTGGCGGTATTGGGTGACAACATCACCACAGACCATTTGTCGCCATCGAACGCCATTATGCTAGACAGCGCCGCCGGCGAATACCTGCACAAGATGGGCTTGCCGGAGGAGGATTTTAACTCCTACGCCACCCACAGGGGCGATCACTTAACCGCGCAGCGCGCCACCTTTGCTAACCCTAAATTGAAAAACGAAATGGTGCGGGTTGATGGCAAAGTTCAACAAGGGTCATTGGCACGCATCGAACCCGAAGGCATCGTCACCCGCATGTGGGAAGCGATTGAAACTTACATGGAACGTAAGCAGCCGCTGATCATTATCGCCGGCGCCGACTACGGCCAAGGTTCATCCCGCGACTGGGCCGCCAAAGGTGTGCGTTTAGCAGGGGTGGAGGCGATTGTGGCCGAAGGCTTTGAGCGCATTCACCGCACGAACTTAGTCGGTATGGGGGTGTTGCCGCTGGAATTTAACGTAGGTGACAACCGCGCCACCTACGGCATCGATGGCACAGAGGTTTTTGATGTCCATGGTGACATCGCCCCAAGAGCAAGGTTAACCCTGATTATCCGCCGTAAAAATGGTGAGTGTGTTGACGTACCCGTTACCTGCCGCCTCGATACCGCCGAGGAGGTCTCGATCTACGAGGCGGGCGGCGTACTGCAACGCTTCGCCCAGGATTTTCTCGAATCGAACCTTGCTTAAGCTCAATCTCGCTTGAGCCTAACCTCGCTTGAGCCTAGCAGAGCTTAAGCCCAACCTCAGTCAAACGCTCCGCCAGTCTCTGGCGGGGCAATGGGAGTCAGTATGAGCGCAACAAAGTATCCTGCACAAATCAGCATCCCTGCCTGTTATATGCGTGGCGGCACCAGCAAGGGGGTGTTTTTCCGCCTTGAGGATCTGCCTGCCCCAGCCCAAATCCCCGGCCCTGCGCGGGATGCCCTCTTACTTCGGGTCATTGGCAGCCCCGATCCTTACGGTAAACACATCGATGGCATGGGCGGCGCCACCTCCAGCACCAGCAAGACCGTGATTTTATCTAAAAGCACTCAAGCAAATCACGATGTCGACTATCTGTTTGGCCAAGTGGCTATCGATGCACCTTTTATCGATTGGAGTGGTAACTGCGGCAATTTAACCGCGGCGGCGGCCGCCTTTGCCATCAGTCACGGCCTGATGGATGCTGCACGCATCCCGCAAAACGGTGTGTGTACCGTGCGCATTTGGCAAGCCAACATTGGCAAAACCATTATCGCCCATGTACCTATCAGCCAAGGGCAAGTGCAAGAAATCGGTGACTTTGAGCTCGACGGTGTGACCTTTCCCGCCGCCGAAATCCAGCTCGAGTTTATCGACCCCGCCGCTGAAGAAGCCGATGGCGGCGGCAGCATGTTTCCCACGGGCAATCTGGTGGATAGGTTAACAGTGCCCGGCATTGGCAGCTTTGATGCAACGCTCATCAACGCGGGGATCCCCACAGTGTTTATCCGCGCCGAAGATCTGGGTTATCAGGGCACCGAATTACAGGATGATATTAATAACGACAGCGCGGCGCTGGCCAAATTTGAGACTATCCGCGCCTACGGTGCCCTCAAAATGGGGTTGATTACCCAGCTTGAGGAGGCCGCGTCGCGCCAGCACACCCCCAAAATTGCCCTCGTCGCCAAGCCCAAACGCTATATCGCCTCCGGCGGCAAAACCGTAGCGGCAGAGGATATTGATTTACTGGTGCGTGCGCTATCGATGGGCAAACTGCACCATGCCATGATGGGCACTGCCGCGGTAGCGATAGGGACAGCGGCGGCCATTCCCGGCACCTTAGTGAACTTAGCCGCTGGCGGCGGCCAAAAAACAGCGGTACGGTTTGGCCACCCCTCTGGCACGCTGCGGGTAGGCGCGCAGGCATCCCAGGTCAATGGGGAGTGGACAGTGGTGAAGGCGCTAATGAGCCGCAGCGCTCGGGTACTGATGGAAGGCGTGGTCAAAGTGCCCGTATAAGTGCCGGCATAAGCGCCCGAAGCCAGCGCGCACGAGTAGCGCTCATTTAAACACAAAGCGCCATGTAGGCGCTTTGTGTTTAACCGCGAGGTGTGGGCTGTGACAACACAGACCCACGTTGTTGGGCAGGGCCAGTGGCTTACGCAATATACGGCCTTGGGGCGGGAGCGATGCGCTCAACCCGCTTAACCCAACCTTCAGGCCCTTGCACATAACCCTTTTGGATATCCGTATACAGCTTATAAATCCGCTGAATATGCTCACCCACCTCGCCATCGCCAACCGTCACAATCCGGCCATCTTCAAAAATATAAGAGCCAACGGCCGAGACCACCGCCGCCGTGCCAAAGCCGCCCGCCTCAATAATCTCACCCGCCTCGATATCGGCAATAAACTTATCGAGCATCACGGTTTCTTGGCGCACCTCGCAGCCGAGCATCTCTGCTAATTCCATAATGGATTGCGAGGTAATCGACTTCAAAATGGTATCGGTAAAAGTGGGAATGATGACAGTGCCATCCTTCAAAATATGGAAGTGGTTCATCGCGCCCGCTTCTTCAATCTGCTGATTATTCGCATCAA
This sequence comes from Shewanella sp., assembly GCF_051658185.1. GTDB lineage: Bacteria > Pseudomonadota > Gammaproteobacteria > Enterobacterales > Shewanellaceae > Shewanella. The sequence goes on from NZ_JBOFMC010000046.1 coordinate 19,276, forward strand.
GATAAAGCACTTGGGATGCGCCAAATTGCGCTGCCGCCTTGCCCGCGCGCAGTGACGCCGCATAATTGCCCGCCGCCTTAGAAGAGCCGGTCCCGCCCGATACCGCGCGGTGGTAGGTTTTACTGATGAGTAAGCGAATGCCCTTATTCACCCCTGCAGCATAATAAGCGCCACTTGGGCTAAGCACCACACAAAAGGTATAGCGTGAACTGGGGCTCACCGAGAGCCGATCTTCGGTGGCAAAAATAAAGGGACGAATGTATAAACACGCTCCCTCTTGCATTGGAAACCACAGGCGATCGACATCGATTAAGGCATTGATCGCCTCGAGTTGCATCTGCTCATCAATATTGGGAATACACACAATATCGGCGGAACGATTCATCCGCTCGGCATTTTTATTCAGGCGGAAGGTGTAAATCTCCCCATCCTCATGCATAAAGGCTTTGGCGCCTTCGAAGATCGACTGGCCATAGTGCAATGCCATTGCACCGGGCGCCATCTCAAATGGGCCATAGGGCACGATGCGCGGGTCTTGCCACTGCCCATCGTAATAATCCATCAAAAACATATGGTCGGTTCTGAGGCTACCAAAGCCCACACTTCCCTCGGGCTTAAATGGCTCAGTACGGCGCTCGGACGCAGGTTTTAAATTGTATTTTATTTCCATTGCATACCACCTTGGTTACTGAATAAGCAGACTAGGTAGCGGCAGGAATAAAGTCAATAGCCCTACCCCATCTAACCTAAGGTGTCCTGAAAATAAACCTGTAAATACAGTGACCAAGGTAAGGCCTTGCCTCACCTTAATCAGCTCGCCTTAATCAGCTCGCCTGCCCGTCGGCCTCAAGGAGCCAAGGCTCGCACCTAACCTGCGGTGACCGCAAAGAGCTGGCCAATGGCATAACGGATGTGGCTCGACTAAGGCTGCGCCAGCGCAGCAATCACCGACACTTCAACCAAATATTCCGGCTCGGCAATCGCGGCCTGAACGCAGGCGCGGGCAGGCGCATGTCCAGTAGGTACCCACGCATCCCACACCGCATTCATGGCATCATAGTCACCCATGTCTTTTAGGTAGATGGTGGCTGACAAGAGATGTTCACGGGAGCTGCCGGCCTGCACCAGCAGGGTGTCGACCTCCTCTAGCATAGTGATCGTTTGCTCGGTGATATTCTGGTACTTATCCTTGGCAACTTGGCCGCATAGGTACACAGTGCCTTGATGGATCACTATGCTGCTCATGCGAGCGCCAACATCGATACGGGTAATGCTCATGGTATAACCTCGAAAGTCATCTTAATAAAAAAGTGATCACAGTGTTGTGACGCCTAATACCGGCGCGGCCCACTGTGGTATATGGTCAATAGCGCGATATTATGGGAGCTAACAACCGATAGCAAATAGCCGGTGAGCCACTCGCTCCTTCAACCGCTTTTGTTCACAATAAACCACAAAAGCAGCAACTATTTAGCAATAAATGCTACCCCAACCAGATTAGTGTGGCGTGTTAGCCCACTTTTTAAGCAAACGATAAGAATTGCTATTCCTTATACTCTTGGCACTGCTAGAATCAGGCTCCCATCCAGAAACCATAGGACTCTCCAGATGAGCCTTGAATTACTGTCCAAACTGGAAACCAAAATCCAGACTACGCTTGAAACCATCGAGCTTTTAAAAATGGAACTCGAAGAAGAGAAACAAAAGACGTCAGCCCTGAATGCACAAAACCAACAGTTGCAGCAAGAGCTTAATTCTTGGAACGAAAAAGTCACCGGCTTGGTTGGTTTGCTAAATAGCGAAATCTAAGCCCCGCATGTTTTAGGCGCCATCCACACGCATCATGCAAACATGCAAACATGCAAAAGATGACCCTCGCCTAAGCGCTGCGGTGAGTCCGCCATTCAAATAGTGGGTGCAACTTGCCACCTAACAGTATGAATGGCGTTTTCATGTTAGCCCCCGCCCGCGCTCATGCAACTGCGCACAGACATTAACCACCATACTCGCCGCTGACGTTCATCGGTTTAGCAAAGAAATACATAAGAGCCACACGCATTAGGCCGCCATCCTTAAGCCGTAATCCTTAAGCCGTAATCCTTAAGCCTTAATTCTTAATCCTTAAGCCATTATCTTTAAGCCCTAATCTTTAAGCCCTAATCCTTAAGCCACTATCTTTAAGTAATAATCTTTAAGCCACACACGCTCACCGCCTTAGCCTGCCTCCTTTACAATTTGCCCTACAGACTCGCCAGCGGGATTTCCGCCGAGATGACCTCCATCCCCCCTCGTACGCCCTGTTATCACCAAATGGAATATAAAAGACTAAAATGTAACTTTTTAGTTATCTAAATTACCCTATAATTCCGAGCAAGTGACAGGAGCTTCGCCACGATTCGCCCATAACGACTGTGACAGCAAACGCCAATATAAAGAGGGATAAGCTAATGAAAAATTTAATATTAACCTGCTAATACGCCAGCTAATCACCCACAGTTTAGGCGACAGGATTAAAGCATGAGACTCTCCACCGTTAACTGAGCGTTAATGAGCCCTTGCCATAACAACCTGACCGCATTACCGGAAAACGCTATTACTCATATTAAGGATTTCACTATGGCTTACTCTCACCGTCTCCGGCAAATAACGCTCGCCCTTGTGCTTATGCCGCTAAGCTTTATTGCCCCGGCGAAGGATGCGTTACTCAACGTCTCCTACGATCCAACTAGGGAGTTTTATCGTGAATACAACACCTTATTTAGCAAATACTGGCAGGCTCAAGGCCATGCTGCGCCGCAGCTACGCCAATCCCATGGCGGTTCAGGCTCGCAGGCCCGCGCGGTAATTGATGGCCTCGGGGCGGATGTCGTCACTCTGGCTCTTGGTTATGATATTGATGCCCTGCAGCAACAAGCAGGACTCCTCCCTGCCGATTGGCAGAGTCGCTTACCCCACAACAGTTCGCCTTACACTTCGACCATCGTGCTGTTAGTGCGTAAAGGAAATCCCAAAAATATCCGCGATTGGGATGATCTCATCCGCAAGGATGTCGCGGTGATCACCCCTAACCCTAAAACCTCTGGCGGCGCGCGCTGGAATTATTTGGCCGCTTGGGGTTATGCCTTTAAACGCTTTGGCACCGAAGCCAAGGCAGATGAGTTTGTGCTTCAGCTTTATCAAAACGTGCCCGTATTAGATTCCGGTGCGCGCGGCGCAACTAATACCTTTGTGCAACGCCAAATTGGCGATGTATTTATCGCTTGGGAAAATGAAGCCATGCTGGCACAGGCGCTCCTTGGCAAAGGTGAATTTGAGATCGTCATGCCAAGTATGAGTATTTTGGCAGAGCCCAGCGTCGCCATTGTCGATAAAAACGTTGATCGCAAAGGCACCCGTGAGCTGGCAACGGCTTACCTGACCCATCTTTATTCCGACGATGCGCAGCGACTGGCCGCCAAACACTTTTATCGCCCCACTCAGCCCAACATCGCCGCGCAATACGCTCAGCAATTTCCACAGATCCCGCTGTTAACCATTGATAAGGCATTTGGCGGATGGGCACAGGCGCAGCAACTTCATTTTAATGATGGCGGTAAATTTGACCGCATTCTCGCCCAGATGCACCAGTGATCGGATTGGCCCATCACTTAACAGCGCAAACGCAGCCTAAGATAACAATGATTTATTATGGGATAACATTATGAGCAAGGTGGTCATCAAGTCTGTGCTGCCCGGGTTTGGCATCACCTTAGGCTTCTCGGTTTTATATTTAAGCTTGATCTTACTCATCCCTGTCGCGGGCTTAGTGCTCTACACGCTGCAAATGAGCTGGGCAGATTTTTGGGCGGCAGTCAGCCATCCACAGGTGGTTGCCTCCTATAAGCTGTCCTTTATGGCGGCATTCATCGGGGCCAGCATTAATGCCGTTTTCGGCACACTGGTCGCATGGGTCTTAGTGCGTTATCAGTTTTTTGGCAAAAAGATTGTCGATGCCTTGGTTGATTTGCCGTTTGCCCTGCCCACAGCGGTAGCGGGCATTGCGCTAGTCACCCTGTATTCCACCACGGGCTGGGTAGGCCAATACTTGCAATACGGCGGAATTAAAGTGGCCTACAGCGAAATAGGCGTCGTGATTGCGTTAACCTACATTGGTTTACCCTTTGTGGTGCGTACCGTACAGCCAGTGCTCGCCGACTTTGCCAAAGAGCTTGAGGAAGCATCGGCCTCCCTTGGTGCCAGTCGCTTGACCACCATCAGGCGAGTGATCCTCCCGGCGGTGCTCCCCGCCATGCTCACCGGCTATGCCCTGGCCTTTGCTCGGGCGATTGGTGAATACGGCTCCGTGATCTTTATTTCAGGCAACTTACCCTATCGCACTGAAATCACCCCACTGCTGATCGTGGCAAAAACCGAGCAGTACGATTATCAAGGTGCCGCCGCGATTGGGGTGGTGATGCTCGCGGCAGCCTTCGTCCTATTGTTAGTCATTAATAGCCTACAGTGGTGGGCGAGCAGAAGAGGTTAACCTATGAGCCAGCATTCCCACCACGCTGCTACCAGCGAGGCCCCTTGGATAAAATGGAGCTTGATCAGCATTGCCCTTGGTTTTTTAACCTTATTTTTAGTGCTGCCTTTAGCGGTCGTGCTCTATGGCGCCTTTGAAGCCGGCCTTAACGTTTGGTGGCAAGCGGTGAGCGATCCCGATGCCCTCGCCGCAATAAAGCTGACACTGCTGGTGATCTTCATCGTGGTGCCCATCAACGCCCTCTTTGGCGTTGCCATCGCCTGGGCGATTGCTAAGTTTGATTTTAAAGGCAAAACCTTACTGATCTCGATCATTGATTTGCCCTTTGCTATCTCCCCTGTGGTGGTCGGGCTCATTTTCGTGGTGATGTTTAGCACCCATGGCTGGCTAGGCCCATGGCTGGAACAGCATGATTTACAAATTATTTTTGCAGTGCCCGGCATCATCCTCGTCATTTTATTTGGCACCTTACCTTTTATTGCCCGGGAATTAATCCCGCTGATGCAACAACAGGGCAAGGATGAAGAAGAGGCCTCGCTCACCTTAGGCGCGAGCGGCTTAAAGACCTTTTGGTACGTTACGCTGCCCAATATTAAATGGGGGCTACTGTATGGAGTGGTGCTCTGTAATGCGCGGGCCATGGGCGAATTTGGCGCCGTGGCCGTCGTGTCAGGGCGGATCCGCGGTGAAACCAATACCATGCCACTACACATTGAAGTGTTATACAACGAATACCTGTTCACTGCGGCGTTTGCTGTGTCATCGCTCCTCACCGGTCTTGCGCTGGTGACCATTGTGCTCAAAAGCATGATTGAGTGGAAAGATGAACGCAAACACCGAATTCACTAAACGCCACGGTTAATTAAAGAGAACATAATGAGCATACATATTCAGCAAGTTAATAAGCGCTTTGGTGATTTTGTCGCCGTGGATTCGGTCGATTTAGCGATAAACACCGGTGAGCTCACCGCACTGTTAGGCCCTTCAGGCTCCGGCAAAACCACTCTGCTGCGGATCATCGCCGGACTCGAGCAAGCCGACAGCGGTCTGGTGAAATTTAATGGTGAAGATATTACCAGCCGCCACGTGAGTGAGCGCGGGGTCGGATTTGTGTTTCAACATTATGCGCTATTCAAACACATGACAGTGTTTGAAAATGTCGCCTATGGCCTCACCGTAAGACCCCGAAAAACACGCCCGAGCAAAGCCGACATTGCCGATAAAGTGCACTCACTCTTAAAATTAGTGCAACTCGATTGGACCGCCAATCGCTATCCCTCACAACTCTCCGGTGGCCAAAGACAACGCATCGCCCTCGCCCGAGCCCTCGCGGTTGAGCCCAAAGTGTTGTTATTGGATGAACCGTTTGGCGCGCTCGATGCCAAAGTGCGCGCCGAACTGCGCCGCTGGCTGAGGCGCTTACATGACGAAATTAACGTCACCACCGTATTTGTCACCCACGATCAAGAAGAAGCCCTCGAGGTTGCCGACAAAATTGTCGTCATGAATCAAGGACGAATTGAACAACAAGGCACCCCAGAAGAAGTGTACGATCGCCCCAGCAACCCCTTTGTTTACGAATTTTTGGGCAACGTGAACCTGTTCCATGCCCGTGTGCAACAGGGGCATAGTCGCATTGGCAATATTCAAATCCCCTCACCAGAACATACCCTAGGTGAAGAACAGCAAGGGCTCGCCTATGTGCGCCCCCACGAAATTGACGTACTGACGCAACCGACGGATAACGCGCTGCAAGTCACTTTAGATTTAGTCACCATCGTCGGCCCTACCGCCCGCCTAGAAGTATTAACCGATAGCGATAATCAGCTCATCCATGTGGAAATACCTAAGGTCCAGTTTAAGCAATTAGGGCTAACCAAGGGTGACAAAGCATGGATCCAACCCAGCTACACAAAAGTCTTTTTAGGGGAAGGGATTTAGCGAACGGCGCTAAAGTGAGGCGCGAAGTTGATGGGTGACCTTGCTCAAATTACGTAAGTTGCTCAAGTTGCTTATTGAGTTAACCGTTGAACTTTTAAGGATCGCTAAAAATCAAAAGCCCCGCCGATTTCTCGGCGGGGCTTTTATGTCATCTATGTCATCACGCAACATGGGCCAGTTAGCCAGCCATTCGCTGGCCAACCGCCATGATTAACCGCGTATCATTAACCGCGGCTAGCGCGCTTACGATCGTTTTCGGTTAAGTGCTTCTTACGCACACGGATGCTCTTAGGCGTCACTTCAACTAACTCGTCATCATCAATAAACTCAAGCGCTTGCTCAAGAGTTAAGGTGATTGGTGTAGTCAGTACTTGAGCTTCATCAGTACCAGAAGCGCGCATGTTAGTCAGCTGCTTACCTTTAAGACAGTTTACAGTCAGGTCGTTTGAACGTGAGTGAATACCCACCACTTGACCTTCGTAAACTTCGGCAGCATGGCCAATAAACAGACGACCGCGGTCCTGCAGACCGAACAGGGCGAATGTCAGTGCCTTACCAGTTGCGTTAGAGATCAGTACGCCGTTAGCGCGTTGACCAATATCGCCACCTTTGTGCGGACCGTAATGATCGAATGAGTGATAAATCAGACCCGTACCTGAAGTTGCCGTTAAGAACTCCGTTTGGAAACCGATTAAACCACGGCTTGGGATGATAAAGTCAACGCGAACGCGGCCTTTACCGTCAAGCTGCATGTCTTTCATTTCAGCTTTACGGACACCCAATTTTTCAATAACGGTACCTTGATGCTCTTCTTCAACGTCAACGGTCAGCGTTTCGTATGGTTCACACAGTTCGCCATCGATGGTTTTTAAGATAACTTCAGGGCGAGAAACCGCTAATTCATAACCTTCACGACGCATGTTTTCGATCAGGATAGATAAGTGTAATTCACCACGGCCCGATACCGCGAAACGGTCTGGACTATCCGTTTCTTCCACACGCAGTGCCACGTTGTGCACTAATTCCTGTTGCAGACGCTCAAGAATGTTACGTGAAGTCACGTACTTACCTTCTTTACCCGCAAAAGGTGACGTGTTGACTTGGAAGGTCATGGTCAGCGTTGGCTCGTCAACAGATAAAGGCGGCATCGCCTCTACATTGCCAGCGGCACACACTGTGTCCGAAATTTTAAGCTCACCCAAACCGGTGATCGCCACGATATCGCCAGCGTTAGCAACATCCACTTCTGTGCGCTCTAGACCCATGTAACCTAATACTTGGCCCATTTTACCGTTACGGGTTTTACCATCGGCACCGATAATGGTGACCTGTTGGTTAGTTTTGATGCTACCACGGTTAATGCGACCCACACCGATAACACCCACGTAGGAGTTGTAATCGAGCTGAGAAATTTGCATCTGGAATGGACCATCAGCATCAGCATCTGGTGATGACACTTTTTCAACGATAGTCTGGAACAGTGGCGTCATATCTTCGCTGACGACATCCGGATCTAAGGTTGCAAAACCGTTTAACGCTGAGGCGTAAACGATTGGGAAATCTAACTGCTCGTCAGTCGCACCTAAGTTATCGAACAGATCAAATACTTGATCAATAACCCAATCAGGGCGAGCACCAGGACGGTCAATCTTGTTGATAACCACGATTGGCTTTAAGCCTTGGGCGAACGCTTTTTTAGTCACAAAGCGAGTCTGTGGCATTGGACCATCCACAGCATCAACCAGCAGCAATACTGAGTCAACCATAGATAGAACGCGCTCTACCTCACCACCGAAGTCGGCGTGACCTGGGGTATCAACGATGTTGATACGGTAATCGTTCCACTTGATGGCAGTATTCTTTGCCAGAATCGTGATCCCACGTTCCTTCTCAAGATCGTTGGAGTCCATCACCCGCTCAGTAGCTTCTCCCCGGGTTGCAAGGGTTCCTGATTGCGACAGCAACTTGTCTACCAGGGTCGTTTTGCCATGGTCAACGTGTGCAATAATGGCGATGTTACGTAAATTCTCTAGCACGGATAAACCTCTTACCATCAAACAAAAATAGGGATATTACAATATTCGTTATAGCAATCTACGTTGAGTCGCCATAAAAAAGCGTGCCATTCTACTCCAGAGCGGCCTTGGCGCACAGGATTATTTTTGAACACTTATAAAACAATCCTGCGAGGAGCGATCGAGCAGCCCATAAGACCGCCCACACTTAAGCCCCTCACGCCTTTAAAACTCAATCCAAAACCAGCCATCCGCGGGCGGTGGCGACCAATAAACTGCCCCGCGCTGAGACGCGCACATTGGCGCAACATCGGCACAAACACACAAATAAACACGCAAACACACAAACACACGCAAACAAGCGCGGGGGCCTACACAAACTCAAACCTTAGCCAGTACGCACGCCTCCCCCGTTAATGTTAGCGGCTGACACCTCGGGCAGCCTAAGCTTAACGACGTGTTAACGCCTTACACTACCCCCTTAATTTAACGGACGTTTATGACATTTTTAACGGACGTTTATGACATTATTACGGCGAACATATTGTTCGCTTAAAAGGGCGAATATCTTCACCACCCCACGCCAATTAATGTGTTAGCTTAAGGAGGTTTACCAAGATCCATCAGCGCGGCACCAGATAGCGCGCCTGATACGATCCCGAAATAAACATCAAGCATGACACCCTTAACCACAGCCGAGTGATAAGCCTGCACCGACAACCGGTCGCGGCAACTCAATCGATTGTTGCACCAAAATAGATGAGCGCACCAAAATGCCACAAACATTCGCACCACTTTGGTGCGTGCCGACAAGCATCTTGGTGCATAATCATGCTTAAGCGTTACTTATCAATGATTTAAAATTTTGGCACAGATATCGCTTTAATGTTCGTAAGTTTAGCTCAACAAAATGCAGTGTGAGTTAAAAGATTATAAAAGGGACACCCTTTACCCTACCGGAGGCTTGAGAATGTCAGTTGAATCAGTGTTAAAGCAACTTGAAGAATTAGAAGTTAAGTTTGTTGATTTACGTTTTACCGACACCAAAGGTAAAGAGCAGCACGTATCGATTCCTGCTCATCAAGTAGACGCTGACTTCTTCGAAGACGGTAAAATGTTTGACGGCTCATCAATCGCTGGCTGGAAAGGCATTAACGAATCAGACATGGTGCTGATGCCAGATCCAACGACATTTGTGTTAGACCCTTTCACCGAAGAAACCACCGCCCTCATCCGCTGTGACGTATTAGAGCCGGGCACAATGACTGGTTACGATCGCGACCCACGTTCTATCGCTAAAAAAGCGGAAGAATACCTACGCTCAACCGGTATTGCTGACACAGTATTAGTGGGACCAGAACCCGAATTCTTCCTGTTTGACGATGTCCGTTTCGGTACTGACATGTCAGGCTGTTTCGTTAAAATCGACGCGAAAGAAGCGGCGTGGAACTCAGGCACCAGCTACGAAGGCGGCAACACCGGTCACCGTCCATTCGTAAAAGGCGGTTACTTCCCAGTTGCGCCAGTTGACTCATCACAAGACCTGCGTAGCGCGATGTGTTTAGTGCTCGAAGAAATGGGTCAAGTGGTTGAAGCTCACCACCATGAAGTGGCGACTGCGGGTCAAAACGAAATTGCTACTCGCTTCAATACCCTGACTAAGAAAGCGGACGAAATCCAAATCCTGAAGTACGTTGTGCACAACATGGCTCATGCCTATGGTAAGACTGCGACTTTCATGCCTAAGCCAATCGTTGGCGACAACGGTAGCGGTATGCACGTGCACCAATCTCTGTCTAAAGATGGTGTTAACCTGTTCGCCGGTGACAAATACGCAGGCTTAAGTGAAACCGCCCTGTATTACATCGGTGGTATCATCAAGCACGCTCGCGCGCTGAACGCTTTCACTAACCCAAGCACCAACTCTTACAAGCGTTTAGTACCACACTTCGAAGCACCTGTGATGTTAGCTTACTCAGCGCGTAACCGCTCTGCTTCAATCCGTATTCCAGTGGTACCAAGCCCTAAAGGCCGTCGTATCGAAACTCGCTTCCCTGATCCACATGCAAACCCATACTTAGGTTTCGCAGCACTGCTGATGGCAGGTCTTGACGGTATCCAAAACAAGATCCACCCAGGCGAAGCAATGGATAAAGATTTGTACGATCTGCCAGCAGAAGAAGCGGCTGAAATCCCACAAGTGGCCACTTCATTAGAAAACGCCCTTGAATGCTTACAAGCCGACCACGAGTTCTTAACTCGCGGCGGGGTATTCAGCGAAGATTTCATCCAGTCTTACATTGCACTGAAATCTGCCGAAGCTGAGCGTGTGGCACGTACCACTCACCCATTAGAGTTTGAAATGTACTACAGCCTGTAATGGCTAACGGCATGCCATTACTCACTGTATAAATCAATGCAGAATGTATAAAAGCCCCAACAGTGTTGCTGTCGGGGCTTTTTTATATCTAGAAGATAACAATGAGAATGGCAACTGATGTAATACAAAGTCAAAGAGTGATCTGAGATCTGCAAGGCGCGGCATACAAACCTCCTTATTTAATACTTAAGCAAAGCACAGCCGGAGGTTAACTACTGCGCTAATATGAGTGGGTGCTAGTTTGTTCTCGGGCGCATCCAAAGCCAAAGTTTGTCATTTAGGCGCAAAAACACCGAAAAGGCCGTGCATACGGGGATGTTATTGCGGGCCATGTATGATGGTGAAGCCGATATTGTGGAACTGATGGCCGATGAAACCCTGTGGGATCTGTACCGGTTAGACTATCAAGTGTTAGTCAGTCTGCGAGTGCTCGAAAAATTGCCCCGTGCGGAGGTCGCACAGTGCCTGTATTTGTATTTCACGTCCTTACCCGAGAATCCCCACCCCGTTTCCTTTG
>NZ_JBOFMC010000047.1:0-1990 GCF_051658185.1 Shewanella sp.
CTGTATCCTTAGGGGCCTCGGTGATGAGCAGTTCACCTGTCATTAATTCATCCCGTCTAAACCAATGCAATGGCAAGGTATGTCCGAGGGGAAATTGCTGTAATTGTGCCTCAAATTGGCTGGTGACCTGCAGATTATCTGCAGCAATTAATATATCCCCGGCGCTTAAGCCTGCCAGATGGGCGGGACTGTGTTGGGTCACATTGACAATTTTTAACCCTAGGGGCGCCGCTTGTGTTTTTGCGCCAAAGGCAATGGCGTGGCCTTGGGCGTGTAGACCGCCAACATCTTGGGCGCCTTGACTGGTGCGCAGGGTAAAATCAACTCCAAATTCGGCCAGTAATGGGGCAAGTGGGATATCGTCAGTATTGTTTAAATAGGCAAAGAGATCCTGACAATCACGGCCAAGGAGACGCGCGACAATTTGCTGATGGCAATGATCTGTGGTGCCTTTGTGCTTAAGGGCATATTCCTGCCAGAGGATCTGCATGACATCATCGAGGCTGTATTGGCCTTGGGTTTCTTGGCGTAAGGTCAGATCTAAATACAGCGCAAAGAGGGCGCCTTTCGTGTAATAACTGATGATGGCATTTTGCGCGTTTTCATCCTGTTTATAGAACTTAGTCCATGCGTTAAAACTTGAATCGATAATACTTTGTTTGAAGCGTCCTGGGCTTTTGTACACCCGGGTAAAGGTTTCACTGAGCATTGCTAAATAGCTTTGCTCATCCACCAAACCTGCTCGATAGGTGAGTAAATCGTCGTAATAGGAGGTGATCCCCTCATAGGCCCACAGCTGCGGCGTATAGGTTTCGGCCTCTAAGCGATAGGGTAAGAAGCACTCGGGTTTAATGCGTTTGACATTCCAGTTGTGGAAATATTCATGACTACAGAGGGATAAATAGGTGCGATAGTCGTTATTGATGGGCGCGTCCATGCTCAGGGGTAAGTCTTTTCGTGAACACATTAAGGCGGTCGAGGCGCGGTGCTCTAAGCCGCCAAAACCGTTATCAAGCACTGTGGTCATAAAGAGATAACGTTTGAAAGGGGCTGGCGTTCCAAAAAACTGGATTTGATATTCGCAAATTGCCTGTAAGTCTTTACAAAGTCTTGGCATACAGGCACGGTGCCGGCCGTTTAATACGATATCATGGCGCACGCCAGCGGCTTCAAAGCTGGCGAGTGTAAATAGCCCCATTTCGACAGGGTGATCGATAAGTTCATCGTAACTTTCAGCACAAAATTGGCCAAAGGTAAAGTCATCGCCACGGGTGCGCGTCATGCTGGTGGCAAGGCGCCATTGGCTTAAAGAGGGTTCCTGAGGGGGCGCGATGGTGACGCGGTGCTCGCTATCTTCAAAACCGTGTGCGGCTAAAAATACGCTGCTGCCATTAAAAAAGCCGTGAGTCATATCTAAGTGAGCCGTGCGCACCGATAGATCCCAGGCATACACTTGGTAGCTGAGGGTAAGTTCTTGGCCGTGCGTTTCAATAGACCAGGTTTGCTTATCGAGCTGCGTCAGTGTGAGTTGCTGGCCGCGCGCATCCTCGGCCTTGAGGGCAATAATGTTCTTGGCAAAATCCCGCACCATATAACTGCCCGGCAACCAGGCGGGTAGGCTGACGACTTGTACTGGTTGGGGATGGGGTATCCTCAGGGTGACGGCAAATAAATGGGCTTTGGGATCGAAAGGGCTGATGTGGTAATGGATCATAATGTTCCTGCAAAACCTAGGCGGATCGTGGGCATCATGCTGCCAAAAATGGCAACAACTGGCAAATGCAACGCAAAATATCTGAAGACACAAAGTGTTGAATTGTGAGTATACTATGCCAACTAAGCGAGATTATGCCAACTAACCTAAGGAGTTTCCCCATGGCCGAAGAAACGATTTTCAGTAAAATTATTCGTCGTGAAATTCCCGCTGACATTTTATATCAAGATGAGCTGGTCACGGCTTTTCGCGATATTTCCCCTAAAGCTCCCACGC
>NZ_JBOFMC010000048.1:0-2114 GCF_051658185.1 Shewanella sp.
CTAAGCATTTTATTAAATCGTGTTGTGTAATAATTGCATGTCATTAGTTGTTGTAAAGTTAACTTTAATCATAAATTGTAACTAACAGTTAACTTGGTCCAGTAAGTGAATTATGGCCTAATGAGATTGTGCTCGAAAATATTTGTGATAATTATCGTAAAATATGCATTTTTTAAAATTGAACTTTTCATGCACTCGACCAAAATTAATAATAAATATTTATAATAACCATTATCAATTGCTGTGTATTTTTCTGATTTTTAAGGGTTAATGTCTGTGATTTCTGTTTTTATTACACTTGATGAACGATGCCGATTCGTGATGACTGAGTGGTTTGTTGAGTATTTGCAATAAGGCTCACATATCCGTAGTGAGTGGGTGGTTATCTTGAGTTCTGCTGGTATCGGTTCATAATATACCTCCTTCTATATATAACCGGTCTGAAGTTAATGTCTAACCGAAATGCTATAAAGTCAGTCAATGATATGGCCAAACTAATGGTTGTGGCTTTTCTTACGATGTTAATCAATATATTTCCTGCGACAGCGACACCGTGGGAAAATCTTGATGCGAAACAACTTGAACAACAATTATCTGAAAAATTTACTAAGGGAGAGTACTCACCTAAAGGTGCGGACTCCTGCCTTATGTGCCATAAAAAAAATACTCAGGTTATGGATATTTTTCAGGGAGTTCACGGCGATTTGAATAATAGCCGCTCACCTATGGCGGGAATGCAATGTGAGGCGTGTCATGGCCCGCTAGGGCTGCATAACCGGGGGGGGAAGGAGCCGATGATAAGCTTTAGCCCTGATAGCAAGTTATCACCACAAAGCCAGAATAGTGTATGTCAGGGCTGCCATAACGACCCTAAGCAAATGGCGTGGCATAACAGCACACATAATTTGGAGGAAGTGGCCTGTGTTGACTGTCACCAAATCCATGCAGCTAAGGATCCTGCACTTGATCGTTTAACTGTGAATGAGACATGTACAGCATGTCACTCCAGTGCCAAAGCGGATATGAATAAACGTTCGTCGCATCCGTTGAAGTGGGATCAAATGACCTGTATCGACTGTCATAACCCCCACGGCTCTATGACCGAAAGCGCGTTGATTAAACCGAGCCTTAACGAGACTTGTGCAGAGTGCCATGCTGAAAAACGTGGGCCATTCCTGTGGGAACATGCCCCCGTCGTTGAGGATTGCTCGAGCTGCCATACTCCTCACGGCAGTGTGAATGACAGCTTGCTAAAGGCGCGGGTTCCGCAATTATGCCAGCAGTGTCACGCTGATGATGGTCACGCAAGTCGCTTAACCAACCAGGCTGGTCAAGATGCGTTTAGCGCAGGTAAAAGTTGTCTAAATTGTCATAGCAAGATCCATGGTTCTAATCATCCTGCTGGCAGCAATTTTGCCCGTTAAGTCTTGGAGTGATTTTAAATGCGTTCAATTAACTGTTTTTCATTAAATATTATCACTTTAGCCTTACTCACTTCTGGTGCGAGTGTTTTCGCTGCTGATTTTGGCATTCAACGGGCTAATCTCACCCATGCCAAAATAACAAACTACCAATGTAAAAATTGTGTCGTCAATCAGGGCTATTCGGGCAATGTAGGGGCGAGCGTGGGGATGGTCAATGCCGATGACTCCCATGCAGTAGACGCCTTCGGTACTGCTGACGATGGCGCTGTCGCGGGTATTAATAGCGATTTAGCGTATCAAAATAAGGGTTATAAAGCTCAGTTCCAAGCTTACCAACTTGGAATGGAGAACGGCTTTGTTAATCTGCAAGGTGGAAAGTCTGGCCTCTATAAGCTGGAACTGGATTGGCAACAGCTCACCACTCATCAAGCAAGCGCAGTGTCGACTTCTCTGTGGCAAAACAACGGCATGTTAACGCCAAGTTCACAGCCGCGCGTGCTGGATTTGGCCTTAGAAAGGCAGAAAACGGGCATTGGCCTTGAATATGATTTTTCTGGATATGTCCCACTGGGGTTAAATACCTACCTGCGTTATGACCGTGAGGATAAACAGGGGCATCGTAGTGCCAGTTTAGTGAATCCTCGCCCAACGAATTTTGCTGAAGCGGTGGATGAAACGACGGATAAGTTC
>NZ_JBOFMC010000049.1:0-5112 GCF_051658185.1 Shewanella sp.
TGTTTTTGGTGCGCAGCAGTTGCATTTGCAGGCGTGCACTTTCAATTCGTTCCTGCGGGCTGGTGCGCAAATCCTTGGTGAGTCCAAGCCAGGAAAGGCTTTTAATCAACCATTTAGTTGGATCGTAATGCCACCATTTAATGCCGTTGCGGTAATCGTTTTCAAAGATATGATGGAAATTATGATACCCCTCGCCGTAGGTCAACATGGCCAGAAAACCGTTGTCCCGGGCCGTGTTTTTATCGGTGTAGGGCTGGCTGCCCCACACATGGGCAAGCGAGTTGATAAAGAAGGTGCAATGATGCACCACCACCAAGCGCAGTAACCCCGCCATGAGTAGCATTGAGGCGATATCACCATTAAGCAAGCCTAAAAACGCCGGTAAGCCAATGTTCATCAAAAGCACCAGCGCTAAATAATGCTTGTGTTGCCACATGACTATTTTGTCATTTTGTAAGTCGCGCACGTTTTGATAATCGTGGTAACGCTGCGCCTGATACTCGCGCAGCATCCAACCGATATGGCTATACCAAAAACCCAGTTTAGCCGAGTAGGGATCTTTATCATTATCATCAACATGCTTATGGTGCACGCGATGATCCGAGGCCCAATGCAAGGCGCTATTTTGCAAGGCTAATGCCCCGCCAAGGGCGAAAATGAAGCGTATTGCAGGGTGAGCCTTATAGGCTTTATGGGACCATAATCTGTGGTAACCGGCGGTGATTGATAGGCCGCTGGCAAAGGCGAGCGCAATAAAGGCTAACCACTCGCTGGCAGCGTAGCCGTGGCTGATACCACGCCACGGTACGATGACGAGGGCGCCTAAAAAGGTAAGACTAAATAAACTGACATTAAGCCAGATGAGAGGGGGTTTTTTCATGAATGATATCCAATATCCGCATTTGAGCGTACAACTGTAAGCTAATCTAACGTGTGCGTAACATTTGGTCAAGTAGGATGGGGCTGCGTTTAACGGCTAAACGCGCTATTATCGCGCCATTACATTCAGTTAGTGGATTTGAGAATGGGTATTCGTGCACAGCAAAAAGAGAAAACGCGCAGGGCATTGGTGGATGCCGCTTTTAATCAGCTAAGTGCTGAACGCAGTTTTTCGAGCTTAAGTTTGCGAGAGGTCGCACGGGAGGCCAATATTGCCCCCACCTCGTTTTATCGCCATTTTAAGGATATGAATGAGCTCGGCCTAACGATGGTCGATGAAGGCGGGCTGACCTTAAGACAAATGATGCGCAAGGGGCGGCAACGCGCTGAGGCGGGCGGCAGTGTGATCCGGATTTCTGTCGACACCTTTATGGAAGTGCTAGATTCTAACCCTAACGTTTTTCGAATTTTATTGCATGAACGTTCAGGCACCTCCGCAGCCTTTCGGGCCGCCGTTGCCCGTGAAATTGAGCATTTTATCTCAGAGCTGGCCCATTATACCGAGGCCACCGCCGGGCGGACTCCGCTGCTCGCCAGAGCACAGGCCGAGGCTTTAGTTACGCTGGTATTTAACGCCGGTGCCTCGGCACTGGATATGAAGCGTGCCGACCGCAAGATTTTGGCCGATCAATTGGTGATGCAGTTGCGCATGGTGGCCATGGGAGCCGAAGCCCTGCAACATAAGGTTGAGCATCGTTAATTGGACTATGGTATCGCGTAAGTAAGTGGTATCGCGTAAGTAAGTGATATCGCGTTAGTGGTATCGAATAAGCGGTTAGAGACGAATGAAGTCGGCTTAGGGGGTCTGCTTCATGCCGAAAATCATTATTTTGCGTGAGTGTTTAGCTAATAGCCTTGCAGGACAGTGACAAACAAACATTTCTCCGCTTAGGGCTTACTGAAGTAAGGGGGGAAAGTGCAAGTCTTACTACACTCGGTAGTATGTTAGTAAACTACATCACTGATAAGGAAAATGAGAGCTAACAATCAAATTAAAATGCGCGCAGGGCCTGTAACGCTATAGCGCGAAATACCGCCCACGAGCCTCATTTGTGGCTATTCAAGGGTGGCCTTCCTCTTGAGGTGAGTCAAATCGCTAGAGCAAAGCTAAACCAAACTAGATAACGTGAACTTACTCACAACAGCGGGCCTGTGATGGTGGCCCGCCGTTGCTTGTCACTTTGCTACAGCCCTAGTTAATCCGCTCTAGCAATACACCAGATTCCATGTGGTCGGTATAAGGAAATTGGTCAAATAGCGCAAAACGGCTGATTTTATGTGTTTTAGATAGCTGCTCGAGGTTGTCTTTTAGGGTCTCTGGATTGCAAGAGATATATAAAATCCGCTCATAACCTTGCACTAACGCTAGGGTATCGGGGTCGATCCCCGCTCTTGGCGGATCCACAAAAATGGTATTACACACATAGCTATCTAAATCGATTCCTTCTAGGCGTCTAAATTGCCGTTTTTTGGCCATCGCATCGCTAAAATCTTCGGCCGACATGCGGATAATCTGAAGGTTTTCAATCCCGTTTGCCGCAATGTTGTACTGCGCCGCATCCACGGAGGGCTTGGCAAGTTCGGTGGCGAGCACTCGCTTAAAGTTTTGCGCTAATGCAATTGAAAAATTGCCATTGCCGCAGTACAGCTCAAGTAGGTCGCCTTGGCTACCTTGGGTGACATCAATCGCCCATTCCAGCATCTTAATGGCGACGTTAGCGTTGGGTTGGGTAAAGCTATTTTCGATTTGCTTGTAATGTAGGGTTTTGCCATTAACCTCTAAGGATTCAACCACATAATCTTTATCTAGGTCGATTTTTTGCTTACGCGCGCGCCCGATAAGGTTGATGTTAAACTGTTGACTTAATTTGGCTTTGAGGGCGCTGGCTTCGCTATGCCACTGCGCATCGAGTTGTCTGTGGTACAAAAGCGACACTAAAATCTCGCCACTGAGGGTCGATAAAAAATCCACTTGAAACAGTTTGTGCCGCAGGCTGTGATTGGGCTTTAACTCTGCCATTAGCGCTAACATCACTTGGTTGATTAATGTGCTTGCTGGCAGATATTGGTCGCAGCGCACTTTAGCATTCAGCACCTTATCAAACATGTAATAGTATAAATCGTCACCCTCGTGCCAGACGCGAAACTCGGCACGCATCCGATAGTGGGCGGGCTCAGAGGCGAACACTTCAACGCTCGGTGCGGCAAATTGGGCAAAGGCCTGTTCGAGTTTGATACGCTTAGCGTCTAACTGGGCATCGTAGGTCTGAGGATCCATTGCTGCTAAATTCATTGTTGATTCACCGTGGCTGTATTTGGGGGCGCAAATATTATACTAGGTGGCACGAATGTCCAGTATCTTGCTTTTGCGGTTTGCGCCAAGCTGTGGGAAAATCCGCCCGCGCGACGCTTGGCGTCGAATAACGTGGCGTTTTCGTTGGCCTTATTCGGCCATCACCTAACCTGGCTAGCATTGCATCAGGCCATTAATCGTGGGGACTGACTTGTCGCGACCTATATTAGTATTTGATTCTGGGATTGGCGGCCTATCCGTGCTCGCTGAAATCCGCAAGCTGCTACCTCGGCAGCATTACTGCTATCTGTTTGATAACGCAAGGTTGCCTTACGGCGAATTGGATGAACAAGTACTGGTGTCGGGCTGTGTGGCGTTAATCAGCCAATTAGTGGCGCGTATCGATGCGGCAATTGTGGTCGTGGCCTGTAATACCGCCAGTACTGTGGTATTGCCAGCGCTACGCTCTCAATTAAGTATTCCTGTTGTGGGGGTGGTGCCGGCCATCAAGCCTGCCGCACGTATCTCCGCCAGTAAACGGATTGGGTTGTTAGCGACACCGGGCACGGTAAAGCGGCATTATACTCACACTCTTATTAGTCAGTTTGCCGACGATTGTCATGTTGAATTGTTTGGTTGCTCAGAGCTTGTCTTGATGGCGGAGCAAAAAATCGAAAGCGGACAATTGGATATGCAAAGGCTTGCTGAATTATTGGCACCGGTCATTGCCGCCGATATTGATGTGCTCGTGCTCGGTTGCACACATTTTCCGATGATCCGCCATGAATTGCAGCAGGTGCTTGGGCCAGAAGTGACATTATTGGATTCAGGCGCAGCCATTGCTAAGCGAGTGGCATCGCTGTTGGGTCAGAGTCATATTAGCAATGTTGTGAGTGATCAACAGGGGCAGGGAGAGCAGCCGCAGCTGCAGGCTTTCTATACTAAGGCAGAAATTGGAGAAGGTTTGCAAACGGCATTAGTTGATTGTGGTTTTTCAACTATCGAACGAATCGCCACAACCAACGAATAAAACAACGAAAGCGGTTTATCCGCAACTCTTACTCTTCAGCGTCCGCACGTTCGGTGCCATCAGAGTCTTGGGTTTTCGCTTCTCTGACCTTTAACGTCCGTTCTTGGAAGTTAAAGTCATTCAGTTTGGCCATGGCTTTTTGGGCGCCCGCCTCAGACATTTCCACAAATCCAAAGCCCTTACGTCGCCCTGTCTTACGATCCCGCACCAAGCGGACAGAATTCACAGGCCCAAACTCACTAAATAGTGACTTCACTTCACCTTCATGCACCCGATAGGGCAGATTACCGACATATAGCGTCATCGTTGGCCCAACATACTGCTCGTCGGCATTTTGAGCCGTGCTTGATTCAGGGATAAATTTAAAAATAAGCGTGGTAATAATAACGCCGGCAACAAACGCAATATAAGCAGGCAAGGTCGGCGCGAACTGAGATAGCGCAACAGCGCCAAGAATGGCGATGACTAAGATGATAAGAAATGACTTTTGCATAAAAATGCTCTCTGATGAAATATAAGATGATAACCAACTGTTAATAGCGAAGCCTATGGTAATGAATTATTTACTTTTACACTAGAGTGCTGCTGAAAAATTGAGCGCGAAATAACAAATTAGGGAATAAACCTCCTTTCGAGCGGCGGCAAATGGCACAGATGAGGTAAAAAATAAACATGTTGACTAAATTCTCGGCGGTCGATTCGCCGCGTGAGAAAAAGCCCTTGCACAAAAAGTTCAGCTGCCTATAATGCGCATCCACTGACACGGCAGCAGCGAAACGCAGTTAGCCAAAGGCAGTCATCGATAAGTAACCGATTAGATTACTGATTGATGAGCGAAAAGAAAGTTGAA
>NZ_JBOFMC010000050.1:0-10162 GCF_051658185.1 Shewanella sp.
CAAGCGGCAACTTGAGTAACTTGAGTAACTTGAGTAACTTGAGTAACTTGAGTAACTTGAGTAACTTGAGTAACTTGAGTAACTTGAGCAAGCGCGGCTATAGATGAAAGCCGCCTTAATAAAAATCAATAAAATACAACTTGTTCCATTACAAACACGGCGCAGACCAACAGGCAGTGACCGTCGCGCCCGCCTGACGTAGCAGCTGTACCACACTGTTATCGCCCACCACATGTCCAGCGCCCACCACAATAAACAGGGGCTTTGGGATGGTATCCGCGCTTAGCAACTGCACAATGCCCGCTGCCATAGTGTGATTGCGCTGCCAAAGCAGCTTATCGACGAGCTGCACATCCCCTGCAAACTGTTCTTGCATCAGTTTATCCAGCGCCGCCTCATCCCCGCTGCGCCAAGCTTGAATTAACGCGAGCAGCTCGGCATCGCTGACACGAATGGCTTCACGCACCATAGACCATTGCACGTGACTGTCGAAGGAGGCTAATAACTGAAATTGTGACGCCGCAGTTTCTAACTCAAACACCGGGAGAGCCCCGTGGGCCTGCAATAGCTGCATCTCGACCCCGTAAGCGGCACTGTAACCGAGAGCATGATACCGCCATAAATTGAGCTGCAATGCCTGCATCCAAGGCGCAAACGATTGAATAGAATTACAAAAACCTTCTTTTGCTGCACAAAACTCGCTCATCAACGCTTGAGTTTGGCGATCACGACTTGGCCAATTGAGCCCTTTATCTCCCTCGGCCATGGCGTACTGCCGCAACAAATCTTGGCTATTGACCTTAGCCATATCCACTTCGACCACGAGGCCTTTAGCCTGACTGAGCGCGGCTTCAATCTGCCACGGCATAGGATAAAAATCGGCGCGCCCAAGATGAATCGATCCCAATAAATAGGCCTGCTGCCCTTGCCAATGCACTTGATAAAAGGGTGGTTTATCACTCTGTGCGGCCAATACTGAAGCACAGAGCAACCACAGCACACCTCCTAAGCCACACATCCTGCGCCATTGGCTTGTTGCCATAGTCTTTGCCCCTTATAATTCCTGCACATTTTTACAATGAGACGCTGTTATGCCACACACTAAGGTTATAGAGCAACTGAAAGACAATCTTCAAATCGCCTATCGCCAAGCCATCGATGCCGACGCTAAGTTAGATGAGTTAAAAAAAGCGGGCCATGGGAAATTTACCTATATTTTCACCGCAGATCAGGGTTTTACAACCTCTAGCAATCGCTTTTTACCCTATGTGCAGGAGTTAATGGATGAGTTAACGCGCATTCAGGCCGAGTCCAGTCTCGATCCTGTGGCGCTCAGCAACTATGTGCGGCAATTAGGGACCTTACTGCAAACTCTGCAGGCATTTAAAAAACAGAGTTAATCCTCAGTCGCGTCTATCTTGAAAATAATTCATCGCGAGACGCGCACGCATTGCTGGCCAGCGGCGCCCATGGCGCGGGGGATTGAGGCGCTTGAGGATAGGCCCATTCGCCGGCCGCTCCTTTAGGCGTTTTGCCCCCTTCCTGTTGTCATCATTTTGTCATTAAGCGGCCATAAACTCCGCAAATATGACGAAAATGGCTGAAAAACAACATGAATTTACCACTGGCTCACGAACTTGAAAACATCATAGTCAATGAAGCAATAAGCCCACTCTTTCAGCCCATTTTCAATATCCTCGAGCATAAAATTCATGGATTTGAGGCCTTGAGTCGTGGCCCAGAACACAGCCCGCTCCACTCTCCAGTGCCACTCTTTCAAACGGCGGCCCAACAAGGCCGGCTCAGCGAGCTTGAAACCCTATGCAGACGAATTTCCCTTGAGCAGTTCAAACTACGCCAGTTTCAAGGGCGTTTGTTTATTAACATTTCCCCCAAGGCACTGTTAGATCCTAGCCACCCTAAAGGCATGACACTGCAACTGCTACAGCAGCTGGGGATCGCTCCCTCCCAAGTGGTGATTGAACTGTCGGAACAATACCCTGCGGACGATATCGACCTGCTAAAAGCCTGCCTACATCACTATCGGAATCAGGGTTTTATGACGGCCATTGACGACTTAGGTGCCGGGTACTCCGGCCTTAGGCTCTGGTCAGAACTGGCACCAGATTATGTCAAAATCGATCGCCATTTTATCCAGCAAATCGACTCAACCCCAGTCAAACAAGAGTTTGTGCGCTCCATCGTCGAACTGTGCCAAAGTTTAACCTGCAAGGTGATCGCCGAGGGCATCGAAACCCAAGCGGAGCTCGCCGTACTCAAACAGCTCGGGATTGTCTATTGTCAAGGGTACTTGCTTGGCCGCCCTGCGCCGCAGCCTTGTCATTCCATGCAAGCCATCCTAGTCCCACACAATAATCAGGCGCTGCCGCGCTATAGTGAGTCCGCCGAGAGCTTGTGTAGCCCCGGGATCACTGTGCCTCCCACGCTCAAACTCAAACATTTAAGTGATACGTTTATGTCGCAGCCCGCACTGCAGGCCGTTGTCGTGGCTCAGGATAACGTCCCTCAAGGGATTATTAGCCGTGCAACCTTGCTCGAACTGTTTAGCAGCCCGTATGGCAGAGCACTTCATGAAAATCACGCCGTTAGCGAGGTGATGGACCCACAGGTATTACAAATCGAAGCCAATGAGCCCTTGTCCAACGTCAGCCAATTGCTGACATCAGAAACCGCCAATACGGTGGCGCAACAATTTATTATTTTACGTCGCGGTAAATTACTCGGCATCGGCCACACCAAAGATTTGCTACAACGCATCACCGAGCACCGCATTAAAATGGCGCGCCACGCCAACCCGCTGACAGACTTACCTGGAAATGTACCAATACAAGAAGAACTTAAGCGACTTGCCATCCAACAGAAACCCTTTTATCTGGCCTATTTTGATCTGTGTCATTTTAAACCCTACAACGATATTTACGGGTTTTGTCGAGGGGATGAGGTGATCTGCGAAGTCGCCCACTTATTACTTAAATACAAAAGTGACAATTGCTTTATTGGTCACGTCGGCGGCGATGACTTTGTGATCATCAGCACCAGCGAGCAGGTCATCGGCCACTGTCAGCGGATATTGGCGGAATTTGAGATCCGTAAAAAACTGTTTTATAGCAGTGAACATTGGCAAGCACAGCAAATGTTAGCCGAGGATCGGCAAGGTCAAACCTGCTACCACAAACTCGTTAGCCTCTGTGTTGGCCTGCTCACCCCGCAGCACACGAATAATAGCAACGAGCATCGCCTCTCCATTCTCAGCGCTAAGGCAAAAAAACAGGCAAAATCCGCGAGTAACGGGTTTTGCCTGTTAGAATCCCCAGAGGATAACCTCCAAGTCCTGATCGCCTAAATCACCGCAACCGACTTCGCTAGCTCAGCCTAGGCTTGGGTGTTTTTACAATGAACGCTTTAGCGAGACGGTAGCGCTTTTGCGTTAAGGCATTCGCGCTTTGGCGTTAAGGCGTTAGCACTGCTGCGTAAATGAATCATCAGGGCGCGAGTCAGCACTGAGCAACCTTAAACCTGTGCCTTGTGCACTCACTCTATGCCTGCACAAGGCCAATACGCTGGCTCGGAATGAACCCCATACCTGTTATAGCTTAGGAACCACGGTCTTTTTCAACCAATTGGTAAGCATGGTATTTTCGTAAACGAAAGGCTTATCGTTTAAGGATTGCACGCCGGACATAAAGCCCATATCGGTCAATTTTTCATCCCCTGCCACAATCACTTGGTTATTCTCTACAATTTGATAATTGAAGGTAATCCGTGGTGGATAAACCTCCTTGATGACCCGTAAATCATTCACCGTCGCGCCAAAGGTCGGACGCATATCCCCCGCCAAATCGACATCGGTCACCGTCATCTCAAGTTTTTGATTTGGTTTTAATAGCTTGCTCGCTTGTTTATTTAAATTGGCGGTTAAGCTCTCAAATAAGCGCGTCTCATAACGGGATTGAATTTCACCAGAAGATTTAATATCACGAAAAGCCTGTGGATTTTGCCACACAATCTTGACCACACCCTCTTGGGTTTCAGCAACCGTGGGCGCCTCATCTGCGGCCCACACTGCACTGCAAGTGAATACGCCTGCGAGTAATAGGAATGGAACTTTCATGCTTGCCTCCTCGGCCTGATAATGTGTCGACTTCACTGTATAAAATCTAACCTGAACTCAAGCTTAATGCAAAAAGCGGATATACACAGCAAATATAATTTAAGGCTTTGTCTAAAAAGGAAAATAATTAAAATTAATCCCAATAAAATGCATCATTTTGTATCGATAACGCGCTTAAGTAAGCAGAGAGTTAGGAAAATGTGATCAAATTGCGCGCTTAGGAATGAAAAAAGCGCTATTCTGCAGCTACTCTTGGTTGCTATCTTAAATTAGACATGAAATTCCCTGTGGTGCCCGTTGTAGTGTTAATCCTATTTACCTGTTTTGCCAGCGCAATTTGGGCGATTTATCTGGGCGATCGCTCCCTGCGCCAGCAAACGTGGTCATCCTTTATTTATACCCATGGCTATCAGTCTGGTAAATATAAAAAAATGGATAATTTCAACAGTTATGAGTCCTGCCGCGACGCCGCCTTAGAACAATCGGCCTTCTATGATAACGCCCCTTGGGAATGCGGCCTTGGCTGCCAATTTGATAGTCGCAGCCAAGGCTTTCAATGCGCCGCCATGCAAAATGAGCGTTAACCCTAAACGCGGCCAAGCAATGAGCTTGGCAATGATGGCATTAAAGGCATTGAAAGTCAGCGAAGACGCAGGCTCAGCGCCGGATTTCGGCGCGGTTAAATCCGGGCTGAATCAAACACAAAGAGAGGCAAAGAGACTGCCAAGATAATGGCTGCCTCTTAGATTTTAGTGGTGCTTGCAGTGTTTGCAGTGTTTGCAGTGCCCATCGGGCGCTAACGATGTTAAAAGGGGAAGCGAGCACTCAGCTGCGGGTACTGTTTTTTTAACTCCTTGGGTTTAGTGCTAAATTTTTTGCCCATGGGGGTTGCCTTGCCCGATGGCATAAAGGGCAATTCCTCACCCGTGCGATCTTCGTATAGCTGACCTGCCAGCAAATCATATTCATCCACAAAGGGATAAGCATACCCATCTTTTTCCGGCCAAGCGGCTAACTGCGCAAGGCTGTCTGGCTCACTGATCACCGCCTCAAAGCGCTCTTTACCAAGAGAAATCAAAAAACAGCGAAATTCAGCAAAAGCATATTCCGAGTCGCATCCAGTAATGATGTAGGCCGCTCCCCAGAGTGACCATAAATAGCACCGGCGCATCTGTTGTCCAAAGATTTTATCGAAGGCTTTGAGCTGCTCATTGGTTAATTCGCTTAATTTTTGGCTGAGGGCCTTAGCAAGCGATTCCTGGGACTGAGCCGCATCGGTGCGGGTCACTAATGCCCAAAATTCCTCTTCTGTCATCGGGTGTACCTTGTGTTAATCCTTGATGGGGGTTCGCCCCGCCATGACCCATAGGGTTGAAAGCGTGGCGAGGCGCTCATTCTACACCAAATTAAGTTATGCTGGACTCAGTTCGGACCATTTCCTACACTGGCGCATCGGTCACCTCTGTTGGTAAAAAGTTTATGCCTAAACGTCTGGTCCTGTTAATTGCACTCTATTGCCTTGTCAGCATTGCGGCGCTGCTGCGGGCGTATTTAACCCAATCCTTTGATTTATTTAGTTTAGGTGTGCTTCCCGTGCTTGCGGGGATCCTGATCCGCGCGCCTTGGGCCAGCCTAGTGCTTAAAATTTACCTTGGCATGCAAACCTTAGGCTTATCGGCATTAGGGATCACCGCCATTTTGGCTTATCGCATCAGCCCAGAGGAGGTAAAGGTCATTTTTGCCGGACAACACATCCCCATGCTGCCTCTGGTATGCAGTATTATTGCCCTGCTGTTACTGCAATACTGGATTGCGTTTTCAGAGGTAAGTTATCGCTATTTAAGCCAAACTCGCCCCCAGTAAGGCGCTATTGCCAAGTTGATATTAGCGAAAATGTGAGGGCGCGTTGACGTTTGAAGATTAACGGTTGTTCGTACTGGCAAGCGGGTGCTTGCCAAGCGAAGAATGACCCGTCGTGATTCAACTCAAATGACGAGTGATAAAGAGCGGGAGCTTACCAAATGCCCCTTCTGGCATAAGAAGGCGGCACAACACCTGAAACATCAACACCCAAGTAACCAATAAATTTAATCAGATAAAACAATAAAGACTATGAATCAGTTATCGCTCAGTGAACTCTCCATCTTGCTTGTCGAACCCTCAGAGATCCAGCGCCGGATCATTATTCAACGCCTCCAACAAGAAGGCATTGTCAGCATCGAAACCGCGGCCAATCTCACCGAGGCCAAACAGGTGATTGCCCGCCATAAACCCGATCTTATCGCCAGCGCCATGTATTTTGATGATGGCACCGCCATTGAGCTGCTCCAAGATGTGCGCCGCCAAGCCGACTGCCAAGACATTCAATTTATGTTGGTGTCGAGCGAATGTCGCCGTGAGCAATTAGAGATATTTCGCCAATCCGGGGTGGTCGCTATCCTGCCTAAACCCTTTAGTGGCGAGCATCTTGCTAAAGCCCTCAACGCCACCCTCGATTTACTCAGCCATGATGAACTCGATTTACGTCATTTTGATGTGCATGAGCTTCGGGTGCTCGTCGTCGACGATAGCCGCATGGCCCGCAATGTGATTAAACGCACCATAGGTAATTTAGGGATCCAACTTATCACCGAGGCCGAAGATGGCGCCGAGGCCATCGCAATCATGCGCAACCACATGTTTGATCTAGTGATCACCGACTACAACATGCCCAGTGTCGATGGCCTAGCGCTAACCCAATTTATCCGTAATGATAGCCAACAACCCCATGTGCCTATTTTGATGGTGTCTTCCGAGGCTAACACAACCCACCTTAGCAATGTGTCCCAAGCAGGAGTCAACGCGCTGTGTGACAAACCCTTTGAGCCGAACTTAGTCAAGCACTTGCTTTACCAACTGTTAGAAGAATAAAACCTCAATCACGAACCGAATAAATATTAACATTTGAGCGGTTTTAAAGGGCTTTCAAAGTGTTAATCCTTGTGGCATGTTAGTCACGCCCTGATATCTACGGAAAGAAGAGACAATAATAATGAACAAAACTGAACTTATCGCCAAGATTGCCGAAAATGCCGATCTCACCAAAGTGGAAGCGGCACGCGCATTAAAATCCTTCGAAGCGGCCGTTATGGAATCCATGCAAAATGGTGACAAAATTTCCATCGTCGGATTTGGCTCCTTTGAAACCGCGACTCGTGCTGCACGCACCGGTCGTAATCCACAAACGGGTAAAGAAATCCACATCGCCGCGGCAACAGTACCGAAGTTTAAACCCGGTAAAACCTTGCGCGAGAGTGTGAACTAACCCACCCGCTAGACACTGACAATCACGCCTCCATTAGGAGGCGTTTTTTTATCTCCTTCCCCTGCGATGTTTGCACAATCACAGTGCAGCCGTGCCCCATCCTTAAGCATTAAGTAACAATAAATTAACACATTAAAATCTAGTTAATTGTTTTTAATCGAATTTATATTTTGGCACATGATTGGCAATCCCCTTGTCAGCAGCAACTCAGCGGCAATGCGGCTAACGATAAACCGAGGCGTAAACTGGGGAATGACTCCGGGGCGCCTCGAGAGATAACTCAATCAAGGGGATGAGCATGGGAAAATCACTGTACAGCGTGTTGGCATTATCGACTGGACTCCTACTGACCACCAATGCCTTCGCGGCGGTGTCTGGCAATATCGGCGGCAGTTCAAACTACCTCTGGCGCGGTGTCACCCAAAGCAATGACGCGGTGGCGATCCAAGGGGGGCTGGATTACACCCATGAGAGTGGCTTTTATGCCGGCACTTGGGCATCGAATGTGGATTTTGGTAACGACACTAGCTATGAAGTGGATCTGTATACTGGGTACGCTGGCAATATCAGCGAAAACCTCAGCTACGATATTGGCTACCTGTATTATGCCTACCCAGATGCCGAAGGTAGCCTTGATTTTGGTGAATTACATGGCGCCCTCAGCTGGCAATGGGTAGAGCTTAGCTATGCCCATGTGGTGAATGCGGGCGATGACGTGGCCGCCGCGCCCTTCGATAATAAAGACTTAAGCTATATTGCCGCCACCGTCTCTGTGCCTTTAACGGAGAAGGTCAATCTATCGCTGCATTATGGCTATTCGAGCGGAGAGGTTGTTGAAGCTTGGTTTGCCGAGAAACACTACGCCGATTATCACCTAAGCCTCAGTACCGACACCAGCATAGGCACGGTCTCCTTTATGCTCGCGGATACCGATTTAACGGCTGACGACGCTAAAATCGTCTTAGGTTACTCCTACGGTTTCGAACTCTAAGCCCCTAAACCCCCAGCGCCACCCTGAGGTGGCGTTGCGGCGAGGATGAAGGTTGGCATTATCCTCAAGCTGCTCAAACTTGCGAAACGATGGCTATCAAGGGGCGATAACGACCTCTGCCCCGTGTTTGCCAAGGATCTCAACAACTCTGTCAATCTGACTCGGCGAGCCACGCCGCAATCCACCAAGCGATCCGCTCGACAATCCTCTCGACAATCCACTTAGCAATCCCTTCGCCGCAGCATTTAGGCAACACTGGCTCGCGAGGACTTGCGCGCCGCCACCGCTTTTTCAATGTATTCAATAATAGGCTCAGTCACCGAGATCCCACTCACCTGCTCAATCCCCTCGATACCCGGGGCAGAGTTGACCTCCAAAATGAGTGGCCCCCGGGCAGAACGCAAAATATCCACCCCCGCGA
Source organism: Shewanella sp. (assembly GCF_051658185.1). Classification (GTDB taxonomy): domain Bacteria; phylum Pseudomonadota; class Gammaproteobacteria; order Enterobacterales; family Shewanellaceae; genus Shewanella. Next base: position 8,849 of record NZ_JBOFMC010000050.1, read on the forward strand.
CCACTAAGCCAATCGCTTTTGCCGCCGCCACGGCCATTTTACGCTCTTCAGGGGTAATTTTAACTTTTTCACCATGGCCCCCTAAATGCAGATTCGAGCGAAAATCCCCCTCAGGCCCTTGGCGTTTCATCGAGGCCACCACTTTATCGCCCACGACAAAACAACGAATATCGCTGCCGTTGGACTCCTTAATGTATTCCTGCACTAAAATATTGGCCTTCAAGCCTAAAAAGGCCTCAATCACACTCTCGGCAGCGGCTTTGGTTTCTGCCAATACCACACCAATCCCTTGAGTGCCCTCAAGCAATTTAATCACTAAGGGCGCGCCACCCACCATATTAATTAAATCAGGAATGTCGCTCGGCTTGTTGGCAAAGCCCGTCAATGGCATCCCCATCCCTTTACGGGACAGCAATTGCAGCGCCCGTAATTTATCCCGTGAACGTGCAATCGCAATCGAGTCATTGGCCACAAACACGCCCATCATTTCAAACTGACGCACCACCGCACACCCATAAAACGTAATGCTCGTGTGGATCCGGGGAATAATGGCATCAAAGCCGGTTAACTCCGCCCCTTCATAGTGAATACTGGGCTTAGTGGAGTTGATATTCATATAACAATTTAAGGTGTTGATCACCACCGCTTCGTGGCCACGACTTTCACAGGCCGCCACTAAGCGTTGAATGGAATGCAACTCAGGGACCTGAGACAAAATACCTATTTTCATAATGCCATGACCGTATAAACCCCAGGAAAGACAACGCAGAGCGGTACTGGGCCAAACTGCGTAAAATTGTATCAAAACAACAAGATATAAAGCTCACATTCCGCAGGCGAGCGTGTTATGACAGAGTGTAAAGCAAAAGATGAATCTCCAACAGCAGAAATCCTGCGGCACAGGTTAGCCCGATTGCCTGTCAGCGATGTGAAAACGGTGCCACTAAGTCACCCAGCGCTCGCCAAGGTACCAGCTAAGCTGAGCGCATAGGCAAAGACGCGCGATTGTGATGCTCAATTAAGACTCAAGATGGAGACTCGAGATGAGGGCTCAAGATGGAGACTCGGGATTGAGACTCGGGATTGAGACTCGAGATGAAGGCTCGCGCGCGATGGGATCTCGACATTGACACTCAAGATAAAGCAAACGGCGCAGCAGTAGATAACACAAAAGTCGATGGCACAACAAAGAGATATACCGCGGCGCGCGGTAAAAGACAGCGAGCGCCTCAAAAATGCCCGCTATCACGGCATGCATTACCTCAGGCAGCAAACCGCCGCGACTTAACAAACGCTTGCTAACCCTAACCGGGC
>NZ_JBOFMC010000051.1:0-5130 GCF_051658185.1 Shewanella sp.
CTCACACTCAACACCCCCATTAAGCAAGTGCGTTATGTTGACGTCAAACAAAGTATGCAAAACGGTGGCGGCCCCGCTTGCCTGCGTTTGCGAGTCGCGATGAATTCAAAAGAAATTGAGGCTGTGAATCAACACACCTTAATGAATGATGCTCTTTTTAGCCGTTTAACTGCGTGGGTAGATAAACATTACCGTGACCGCTTAAGTACTCAAGATTTAGCCGACCCCCAACTACTCATCGAATCACGTACCGCTCTGGATGAACTGACGCAAATCATGCAGCTTGGCAGTGTGTATCAGTTCCAGAGGTAGCAAATTGAGCGCGATGGAGCTTAAAGCAAGGGACCAACCACACTCTAACCAATTGAAAAATTATAAAGAAAAGGGCACCTAAGGTGCCCTTTCTCATTGATGAACATTACTATTTAATATTAATCGGGATAGCCAAAACTTCCGTCACTAATTTACTGGGTGTTTCCACTTCTACGATAAATACTCCGGTATTGGGTTTATCTTCACCTTTTAAAGTCACCACAAATTCACGGCCGCCGTTGTAATTACTGCTCGGCCAGATATATTCGGCACTACTTACCACCGAACCTGCGGTCGCTTTAAAGCGCACTTTTGTCCCCGCTGGCATTTGTTGGTTATGTTGATCAGCAATGGTAAAACCTATTGATGCTGTTCCTTTGCCATTAATATTGATAGTTCCACCGTTATGCAGGCCGTCAGCATCCGTAATATCAACGTCACCTAGCGCGGTTGCAAATGCCGTGCTGCCTGACATCACCATCACTAAGCTTTGACGTACATAAAGTGATTTTGCAACAGCGCAACCAGCGTGAGCGGTAGACGCACATAGCACACCATTATATTTTTTATCTTTGTCATCAAATTTGCCATCAGCATTAAAATCGATTAACTCCTCAAGCTCACCTCCCGCCTGTCCCCCCGCTTGTTGTGGGTTAAATAACCCATCCTCATTATGATCAACAAAAGCATCACTGAGATCGAACGGTTGACCACTCACATCCTTTTTAGTGAGAAAGGCGGTCACTTCTGATTCATCAAATCTGCCGTTACCGTTCAAATCTGGGAAAGACTCTTCACCGATAGCTGTCGCGGTAATGGTTGCTCTTCCTCCAAATTTTTGGCCATAAAAATTACCTAAGTTTGCCGCGAGTCTGGCTTCAGGATTGCGATATTGCAACGCGGCATCATCAATCAATTTTTCGCCTTCAGGCCGAGGGAACTGGCTCGTCCAGATAACCGTACAAGCGCCTTTTACGGTTTGACAAGCATCTTCAATCGCCCCGCCTTCGGTGGTAAACGATACGGTCGTACCGTCGGGCGCGGGGTTGTTAAAGGCATCGGCTAATCTTGCGGTGATTTTGACTTGTGTTCCATCAATATCCCACCCCTCAGCATTCAAGACTTCAGCCGAAAGCGAAAAACTGTCTTGATCTGGGATCCCCGTAGAAACAATCAGCTGACTCGATTGGCTCGAAATCGTGGCATTAGTTAACTGAGCGCTCGCAGTAACACGTACCGATGTTGCTACTGTCCCGGTTTTTACCACAGTTTGCACTATGCCTTGAGTATTGGTTGTCGCCGTTAAAGGATTAAGTCCGATACCGCCAACATTGGTATTTAAACTAAAGTTAACAAGTTGATTACTTACAGGATTGCCATTAGTGTCTAGCACTTTAAATTTAATTTCTGATGATTCAGCACCCCCGGTGCCTAAAATAGCAATGTTTTGCGGCGTAGCAGATAAAAATACTATGCTGCCGACACTCGCAGGCGATACTTTTATCACCCCAGATGCAGAAACATTTAAGCCACCAGCATTGGCCGTCACATTGATGGGATCCTCACCGACACAACCTTTCGCAAGATAAGTGCTTGTGGCAACCCCATTGACGGATGGCACTGGTGAACTAATCAACGCTTCGGGCACCGCTTTTCTCGAACAGGCTGAAGAAAAATTCACATCGACAGGTTGCGTAAAAGGTTTACCCTGATCATCTTGAATACTCACCGATATGGTTGCAGTGCCACCTGCAGCTAATTCAGTCACACTGATGCTTGCTTTCCCCGCGACAAAAGGCGTACCGCTGCCCATCACCACATTGGTTGCCCCTACCACGACTACGGTATCGGCTTGCTCGCCACTGACAAGCGAGGCCGTAATGGTACCTGCACCTAACGTATTGCCCGCATAGATATCAACACTGGCTTTTCCTTGACTATCAGTGACGGCGGTTTTAATGGGTAGGTCACCAATATCATTTGCAAAAGTCACTATGCTGGGTTTTGAAATCCCCGTAACCGTCGCCGTTAGCTTGCCAGGATTTAACGCTGTAATCGTTTTGATTGGTGTACCCGATGCATCGGTTAATACCAAATTGACCTGTGCCCCGCCACCAGCATCACCGCCATCACCTTTACTCATAAAAGCAACGGTACCTGATGCGCCGGAGGAAACTTTGGCGCTAACCGTGCCACCACCCGCTTTTTGAGCACTCAGTAACTTAATGGAGGCAACCCCATTCGTGTCAGTCAGCACAGCACCATTGGATGGGCCATTATCTAAGGTTTGAAAAACACCCAAGGCACTATCATCTAAAGAAAAAGTGACTAAATGATTGGCAAGGGCGCCTAACTTCGAATCCACCACTTTTGCACTCACAATCGCAGGGGTTGCGGCTGATATTTGTGCATTGGTAATACTCAAACTCACCGTCACAACACTCGGCGTTGGCGGATTACCCGAATCGTTCTCTCCGATACTGCCGCCTCCGCCACACGCGACTAAGAAAAGTGAACATAATCCTGCGAGAAAAATCTTATACGCTGACTTCATTGTCAGGCTCCCTGTTACTCTAATGATTATACTAAGAAAGACGCCTTTAACTTATAGGCTAACATTACACAATTTTCACATAACTTTGCCATTGTTACTTTGTTTTATTTCGTATAATTTGCATTTATTTTAATAACTGGTCACATTTCAACTTGCTCTGTTTCTTGCTAGCCTAAGCACGCCAACTTAACCCCATAAAAACTACACAGGAACTTCCATGGCAACCTTGTCATACAATAAGCTCGGACTCACAGGTAAAATCCTCATCGGTATGGGACTCGGTATTTTATTTGGTTTGCTCCTGCGCAATATGCTCCCTGACAGCCCTTTTGTTAAGGACTACATTACCAACGGTTTTTTACATGTGATAGGCACCATTTTCATTTCAAGTTTAAAAATGCTTGTCGTGCCTTTAGTGTTTATTTCCCTCGTTTGCGGTACCTGCTCTTTAAGTGAACCGTCTAAATTAGGCCGGCTCGGGGGCAAAACTCTCGCCTTTTATTTGTTCACCACGTTACTCGCATTAGTGGTAGCCGTTTTTGCTGCGGTCATCGTCCATCCCGGCGATGCAACATTAGCTGCCGAAAAAATGAATTATGTCGCAAAAGAAGCGCCCGGATTTGCTCAGGTAATCATTGATATGATGCCCACCAATCCTGTGCAAGCAATGAGTGAAGGCAATATGCTGCAAATCATTATTTTTGCAGTTATTTTTGGTTTTGCGATTGCGCATATTGGGGAAAAGGGGAAACGTGTCGCGCAGCTATTTGATGATCTAAATGAAGTGGTGATGCGGGTGGTCACCCTCGTGATGCAATTAGCGCCCTACGGCGTGTTTGCGCTGATGGCCAAATTGGCCTTGACCTTAGGCTTAGAAACCTTTGGCAGTGTCGTTAAATACTTCTTCCTCGTGCTTGCCCTGCTATTGTTCCATAATTTTGTAACCTACTCGCTCTTGCTCAAAGTCTTCTCAGGGTTAAATCCATTCATTTTCATCCGTAAAATGCGTGATGTGCAATTGTTTGCCTTTTCGACTTCCAGCTCCAATGCCACGCTGCCAATCACCATGGAAACCACTGAACATCGTCTAGGTGTACGCAATAACATTGCTTCGTTTACCCTGCCCTTAGGCGCCACCATTAATATGGATGGAACGGCTATTATGCAAGGGGTGGCGACGGTGTTTATCGCCCAAGTGTTTGGTATTGAACTGAGTATTACCGATTACGCCGCGGTAGTGGTCACCGCGACATTAGCGTCTATCGGCACCGCTGGTGTGCCGGGCGTGGGGTTAATCATGCTCGCCATGGTATTAAATCAAGTGGGCTTACCTGTTGAAGGGATTGCACTTATCATTGGTGTGGATCGCCTGTTAGATATGACCCGCACCGCGGTCAACGTTACAGGGGATTGCGTGGCATCGGTGATCGTCGCTAAATCTGAAGGGGAATTTAATGAGGCGGTATTTAACAATACCGAGGCCGGTAAAGTCGCCCACAGTTTTAATGCACAAGTGCATATTTCAGAAAATCAATCAGCCTAATTATCACCGCAATTCGTTAAGTTAACAGGGAGGATTTTCCCCCTGTTAACTTAACGGCCGTTTAAGCAAATTAACATCTCAGCTCAATTCATGCTTTACTCCTCGATTAAAGCCGCAGACTTAACAACTCGAGTAACACTGCACCTTCTATGTGCACTAAGTGGCATTGCATTAACATGCAAATAGAATGTGGCTATAAATTGCAGTATATTAACAGCAACTCAATGAATTATCGGTGGAGAATAAGGTATGTGGTGGCGATGGCTGTGGATAGTGTTGGCATTTTGGTTATTAAGCGCCCATTTTTTACGCTATGACCAACTCTATGGGATGGGCATATTTGCCCTTGCACCATTAGCGGGCCTCATTAAACCGCAAATAAGCATCCGCTTATTACAATTAGCCTTGGTGATCAGCACAGTGACGGTGTGGGGATTATCCACTGTTGACATGATCCAAATGCGCCTAGCCCATGATGCGCCGTGGCAAAGATTAGCCGCCATTATGGCGACGGTGATGATATTTACCTTAGTCGCAGCTTGGTGTGGTAATGGCCTGCTGCGCCAAAACAAAGCTCGCCAAACCCAAGACTAAAATAAGCCAGCGCCACCCGCTTGAGGTGGCGCACCATCATCAATCTGCTGCAGAGCTCCGGAAAGTACAACCTCATAGCATTCACTTGTCACTTCGGTCAGCCTAGGTTAAGTTGCCCCTTGATATG
>NZ_JBOFMC010000052.1:0-19597 GCF_051658185.1 Shewanella sp.
GGGCATGATTGATAATGGCTTTGTAGCCTAAATCTGTCGTGCCACCGATAAATAAGTCGACCTGTTGGCCTACTTCATAGTGGGCGGGGGTTTTATCGAGGAATTTATCAATTTTTGATGACGCCATAATCCGCTCATCCGCACGATTAACGTGGACATACACTAGGTATGAGCGACCCTCTTCAATGGGTTTGTGCTGTTCGCCAAAGGGCAGCAGCAGATCTTTATCTAATCCCCAATCTAAAAACGCGCCAAAAGGCCCAGTGGCTACGGCTTTTAAGTAGGCAAATTCACCGACTTGAGCTAATGGTTTGCGCGTAGTGGCAATGACGATATCTTCAGAGTCCAGATATAAAAATACCTCTAGCCAGTCGCCAACTTGGCAGTCTTTTGGGGTGGCCTTATTCGGGAGTAACACTTGGCCAAATTCGTGGGCATTTAAATACACACCAAAGCTGACTTGTTTTACTACCTCAAGTTTGCAGGTTTTTCCTATCTGTACCATGGAGCTCTCTATCTAAGGATGTTATTCGGCGGTGATTATAACCGCTTTATCTGTAAACAGCAGCTTCCAGATCGGCTTTTAGGTCCATGGTCATGAATTATCGCCCGCGCGGGTATGAAACCCCTTCGGCAATATGAGCAAATGTTATCGATTTTTCTTGATTTACTATTAAAAAATATTGAACGCATTGACGGTAGGGTTAATATTTAAGTGATTAATTTAAAATAAATAAACCTGCTTTTGATATGTCGCAATGTTAATGTGGTGTTTATTATATTTTAATGAAAATATTAAATGAGATTCTTGCTTGCATTCTGTGACATTGCACGGTTTAATTGCGCCGTTTAACGATGTCGCTCGTTACAGACATGACAAATATTAGGTGAGTTGTAAAGGTTTTATGGTTCACAGGTCATTCACCGTGTAACTTACTATTGGTAATCGTTACATGGGGTTAAGAGGAATTGTTTCGCTAATGCACAAGCATCCATTTTTTGCTCTTTGCCTTAAAGCATCCCAATGCCAGCGCTCAATCGTTGTGCCCTACGACGATACTAGCCTTAAGCATCTCACGTTAATCCGTATCAACTCTGGCCGCGAAGAAGCCAACAGTCCCCTGTTATCGTAATCTCACCTTGTGTTAGGTGTGCTTGGCTATGCCTTGCAGCTTAATACCGCATGTTTATTCTTTAGTGTTACCTGTGTTGTTTATCCGCGTCATCGGTTGCTCATTTTTGCGTGTGAGCATATTGAGCGCGGATGGAGTGCCTAACGTGATTGAGTGTTTTTTAACCTTAACGCGCTAAGATGAATGCGATTGGCTGAGAAACCTAAGGCGATAAAGGCTGATGTGAGGACTATTCTGCATCGCCAACGTCAATCGCCAACGTCAATACAATCGCGGGGCTATCCCGGCAGCGTGAACAAAAAGCGCAGCAATGTCGGCTAAGTAAGGTTGATTTTGCTGCACAAATTAGGGTGAATTCATCCTAACTGTATGTCAGGTAAGCTTAGGGTTTATCTGGGTTTGTCGAACGGGCGGTCTTGCAATGTTGCAGTGGCCGTTTAACCCATTTTTTTATAGACGGGCTAAATAAAAATGAATGATTGGTCTATTGAAGCTGCTCGTGCTGGGTACAACGTTACCCACTGGAGCCAAGGGTTTTATGGGATAAGCGACGAAGGCGAGGTGACGGTGTCGCCGGATCCTGCGAATCCTGATCACAAGATTGGTTTAAATGAGCTAGCAAAAGACATGGTAAAAGCCGGGGTCGCTTTGCCTGTATTAGTTCGTTTCCCGCAAATTTTGCACCACAGAGTGAACAGTTTGTGCCAAGCATTCGACCAAGCGATACAAAAATATGAGTATCAGGCGGACTATTTGCTGGTGTACCCCATTAAAGTTAACCAACAAAAAACCGTGGTCGAAGAAATTCTTGCGAGCCAAGCATCAAAAGAAGTCCCACAATTGGGCCTCGAAGCGGGCAGTAAGCCTGAGTTAATGGCGGTTCTCGCCATGGCGCAAAAAGCCAGCTCAGTGATCGTATGTAACGGTTACAAAGATAACGAATACATCCGTTTAGCCTTAATTGGCGAAAAGTTAGGCCATAAGGTCTACATCGTGTTAGAAAAACTGTCTGAGCTGAAGATGGTACTGGCCGAATCTAAGCGTTTAGGGGTAACGCCTCGCTTAGGGCTGCGTGCTCGTCTCGCGTTCCAAGGTAAAGGCAAGTGGCAAGCCAGCGGTGGCGAAAAATCTAAGTTTGGTTTATCTGCGGCGCAAATTTTGACTGTAGTTGAACAGTTAAAACAAAGCGATATGTTAGATTCGCTGCAATTACTGCACTTCCATTTAGGTTCGCAAATCGCCAACATCCGCGATATTCGTCAAGGGGTGAGTGAAGCTGCGCGTTTTTATTGTGAATTACGTGAGCTGGGCGCGAGCATCAATTGTTTCGACGTCGGCGGTGGTTTAGCGGTGGATTACGACGGCACACGTAGCCAAAGTAACAACTCGATGAACTATGGCTTAAGTGAATATGCCAACAATATCGTTAACGTGCTCACCGATATCTGTAATGAATACGAGCAACCTATGCCGCGGATTATTTCAGAATCGGGCCGTCACTTAACGGCGCACCATGCGGTACTCGTCACCGATGTGATTGGCACTGAAGCGTATCAGGTTGAAGATATCCAGCCGCCAGCGGAAGCGTCGCCGCAACTGCTGCACAATATGTGGCAATCTTGGACTGAGCTTAGCGGCCGTGCCGATCAACGTGCTTTGATTGAGATTTACCATGACAGCCAAAGCGATTTACAAGAAGCGCAATCACTGTTTGCCTTAGGCCAATTAAGTCTGGCGGAGCGTGCGTGGGCCGAGCAGGCAAACCTGCGCGTATGTCACGAAGTGCAAGGCTTATTGAGCACCAAAAACCGTTACCACAGACCGATTATCGATGAGTTGAACGAAAAGTTAGCGGATAAGTTCTTTGTTAACTTCTCATTATTCCAATCATTGCCGGATGCGTGGGGGATTGATCAGGTGTTCCCCGTGTTGCCATTATCGGGGTTAGATAAAGCGCCAGAGCGCCGCGCGGTGATGCTGGATATCACCTGTGACTCCGACGGTATTGTGGATCAATACGTAGACGGTCAAGGGATTGAAACTACCCTGCCAGTACCGGCGTGGAGTGCTGAAAGCCCGTATTTGATCGGCTTCTTTATGGTGGGCGCATATCAAGAGATTTTAGGGGATATGCACAACTTGTTTGGCGATACTAATTCTGCGGTGGTGCGTATTGAAGAACATGGTGTGGCGAATATTGAATCGATGTTGGCCGGGGATACCGTTGCCGACGTGCTGCGTTACGTTAACTTGGACGCGGTCGATTTTATGCGCACCTATGAAGAGTTGGTCAACCTGCATATTGTCGAAGACGAGCGCGCTCAAATTTTAGAAGAGTTGCAAGTGGGCCTAAAAGGCTACACTTATTTAGAAGATTTCTCTTAAAATTTAGTGTATTAAGCAAAATCAGCCTAGGGTAGCTTAGGCTGATTTTTGTGTCTTTGTTTGGTTGTTTGGTTGTTTGGTGGTGTCGCATTTTTCGTGATGTAACAAGCAGGTGTACTGACATTGGGTATATAGGCAAGGCGATGATATTTTTTGAAGGTTCAGAAAAAAAGCTCGAGATCATCGTCAATCCTGCGGCGGCTCAGTTGCGGCAATGGGATCGCGCTTTTTGGACGGCATTAGTGCAATGCGCGCATGCGGATATTCTCTCTAGCATGTCCAATGATGACTGCGATGCGTATTTGCTTAGCGAATCGAGCCTGTTTGTCTGGGATGATAGAATTGTCATGTTGACCTGCGGTAACAGTAGGTTGGTTGAAGCCGCCTGTTATTTTATTGCCCATGTTAATCCGGCATCTATTCGGTTTTTAAGTTATCAGCGTAAAAACGAATATCAAGCGTATCTGCAACCGAGTCGCTTTGCCGACGATATCGCGCAATTACGCCAATGGATCCCCGGTAAAGCTTGTCGCATAGGGCATTTAGATTCACATCATCATTATGTGTTTTGCTCAGAAAGTAGCCACTATGCCGTTGCAGCAGAGCACAGCCTAGAATTGTTGATGTATCACATTCGCGGCGAACTGGCCGATTATCTTAACGGCAACGCTCAATCCCCAGAGGATATTTGTGCCTTGCTTAAGCTAAAAACATTATTTCCACAGTTTAGCTTTGATAGCCATGTATTTGATCCTTTGGGTTTTTCACTTAATGGACTCTGGGGGCGTTATTATATTACCTTGCATATTACCCCCCAACTGGCTGAGACCTATGCCTGCTCCTATGTCAGCTTTGAGACCAATCTTGATTTATCGCAATATCCTCACCCGGTTGTCGGCTGCTTGCTGCGGCTGTTCTCCCCTGTGAGCTGGGATGTGATTGGTTTTAATCATCCCTTTGAGGAACGGCAGTTCCCCGAACATTTATGCTTAGGAAGTGGTTTATTCACGACTGAGCATGGTTATAATATTGGCTTTAGTCATTATCAGCAGCTTCGTACAGAGGCCTTGATCCCTGAACTAATGTAATTTTAGGCAGTTGCCTTTTTTGGAGTGTGTATGACCACGATTGCAGAAAAACCTGATTATTCGCTGTATTCCAATGCGTTTGGTTATTTACGCCAACCTTTGGATTTTAAACCACTTGAAAGTGACGCCGACGTGGTAGTGATAGGTTTGCCCTTCGATATGGCGACCACGGGACGCTCTGGTGGCCGAATGGGGCCGGATGCCATTCGTCGAGCGTCAGTGAACCTCGCGTGGGAAGATACCCGCTGGCCATGGGATTTCAGCCTCAGTCAACATATTAAGATTGTGGATGCCGGTGACTTAGTTTTTAACTGTGGTGATCAAGAAGATTTTACTCACCGCTTGGAGGTGTTTGCCAGCAAAGTCCTCGAGTCGGGTAAAAGTCTATTGAGTTTTGGCGGCGATCATTTTGTGACTTTGCCGCTCCTGCGCGCTCACTACAAAAAGTTTGGCAAAATGGCGCTACTGCATTTTGATGCCCACACCGACACTTACAGCCAAGGCAGTAAGTATGATCATGGCACTATGTTCTACCATGCACCTCACGAAGGGCTCATTGATCCCGCCCACTCAGTGCAAGTGGGGATCCGCACTGAATATAACCGTGCCACTCACGGTTACCAAGTGATCGATGGGGCAATGGCCAATGAATTGACTGCCGATGACATTGTTGCCCAAATTCGTGCCCGCGTTGGCGATATGCCCTTATACGTCACGTTTGATATCGATTGTTTAGATCCCGCCTTTGCGCCGGGTACGGGCACCCCCGTGTGTGGCGGCTTAACCAGCGATAAAGCGATGAAGATTATCCGTGGTTTACGGGGAATGAATATCGTCGGGATGGATGTGGTTGAAGTGGCACCCGCCTATGATTCTGCTGATATTACCGCCTTAGCAGGCGCGACCTTAGGTCTTGAAATGCTTCATGTTTGGGCGGTTGGGCAAGATTTGATCAAAAAGTGATCTTCTTAGGCTCTGTACTGTGATTATCGGCCGCAACTTTGGTTGCGGCCGATTTTTATGTGTGGTTATTTCTGCGTCACACTGTCTGTCAGCAGTCAGTGCTTTTGGCTGTTTTACCACAAGGTAATACCGCTATTTTTTGCACTTAAGTCCGTCGTATTAGGGTTAAGTTGGTTTTTTTATCGGCCTTTAGCCTGTTAGAATAACGCGCAATACAATGAACCTAGGCTATCAGTTACGCCGCAATGGAGATCACTTTGGAATTTTTATACGAATATGGCATGTTTTTGGCTAAAGCCGTCACGCTGGTGGTGGCTATCCTCGCGGTAATTATTGTGGTGCTTGCATCAACCGTTAAGCATAAATCTGAGAAGGGCGAGCTGCGGATCACGAATCTTTCTGAAGAATTAGAAGAGCTTAAGCATAGCCTAAAGCATGAATTACTGAGCAAAAAACAATTTAAAGCCTATGAAAAACAGCTAAAGGCAGCTGAAAAAGCCAAAGAAAAAGCCGCTGACACTAGCACCGCAGGTAAGGTGTTTGTCATTGATTTTAAAGGGAGCATTGATGCCGCCGAGGTTGCATCTCTGCGTGAGGAGATCAGTGCGATTTTAGCTATCGCCGAAAAGGGTGATGAAGTGGTTGTCAATGTGGAAAGCGGCGGTGGCATGGTACACGGCTATGGCCTAGCATCGAGCCAGCTCGATCGTTTGCGTCAAGCCAATATTCCGTTGACCGTGTGTGTCGATAAAGTGGCGGCCAGTGGTGGCTACATGATGGCATGTGTCGCCAATAAAATTTATGCGGCCCCTTTTGCTATCGTTGGTTCTATCGGTGTGGTCGCTCAGTTGCCGAATTTTAATCGATTACTGAAAAAGCATGAAATTGATTATGAACAACACACCGCCGGTGATTTTAAGCGCACCTTGACGGTTTTTGGCGAAAATACCGACGAAGGCAGACAAAAATTCCAACAGGAGCTCGAAGAAACCCATTTGCTATTTAAGGCCTTTGTTAGCAAGTATCGCCCTGAATTGGATTTGGCCAAAGTGGCTACCGGTGAACATTGGTATGGGCAACAAGCGCTCGAGCTAGGGCTGATTGATGCGGTATCGACGAGTGATGATGTGTTGATGGCCCTTGCGGGCGAGCGCGCGGTGTATAAATTGCGTTATCAGATCCGTAAAAAGTTGGCCGATAAAATTGCCCATGGTGCCTCTTTATCGGTAAATGCCATTTTTAACCGTCTGCTTGAGAAAAACCGTCCAATATAAGGCATGGATTACGGCAAGGATGGGATAAAAAACGCCTGCAATTTGCAGGCGTTTTTTTATGAGGTTAAGGAGGGTGATACATTTTCTTAACATTAAGGTTGGTTTAAGACTATTCAAAATAAGGGAGATCTTATACAACTATAGGGTGCCCACTACGGGGTGCTTTTGGGGATATGGCATGTTACAGCGCGTCGATTACAAAACGAATCTGATGATAGGCGATCAAACCTATCCAGCCTTTGAGTTACGCAATATTTTAGACTTTATTGGTGCACATTTGGGTGCCGTGGCCTTAAGGGATGTGTGCTCTCATATCGGTGTGGGGCGCACCGAACTTGAGCATTGTCAGTTTGTCTACGTTTGGCAGGTGCAATACGCCATGGAGTATTTGCGCATACAGAGCCACGATCCCGACATCGGTACCCAGTTGGGGCTCAGTTATAGTGTGCAGAGTCTTGATATTCTTTTGCCTCATTTGGCGCAGTTAACGACGCTACAAGCGTGTTTGCAATTTGTGCTCAATCATCCCCAATTGGTGGGGAGTTTTACCGATAGTCTTATCCGTCTTGAAGATGACAGTATTGCCATCCGCTGGCTCAATACTGGCCGTATGGAACAGCAACAATATGGATTTCAATTTCTTCATAGCATTGGCTCGTTACTCGGTTTAGCCCGACAACTCACAGGCCAAGGGGTTACGTTAAAGTACATTCATCTGGCGGATGCCCCGCGTGATAGTCAATTTTTAACCCAAGCAACCGGTGCCCAGATCAATTTTAATGCGGCATATTTTGAGTGGAGTATCGATTTAGCGTATTTAGGCTTACCGGTCACTTACGCCTTTAATCATCCACGACATAGTTTAAGTGAGCAAGCTGAGAACTCTTTGATTGATACAGTGCTTACGCTGCTGCGAGGGACTTTCCCCTTGGTCCCGAGTGTCGATGCGCTGGCGATGCAGCTGCATATGAGCGACCGCAGTTTGCGGCGAAAACTGTCTCATTTAGGGACCAGCTATCAAAAACTGCTCGATCAAGTTCGTTGCCAAACGGCAATCGCATTAATCCTCAAGGACAGTATGAGCATTGATGCGATTGCCGAAACCATGGGTTATAGCGATGTCAGCCATTTTCGGCAATGCTTTAAACATTGGTTAGGCCATCCCCCTGGTTATTTTAGCCGTCTTAACCGCAGTGAATGAGGGGATATTGACGCGTAAGTGCCCAAGATCATGGTCGTATGATTCGAGCCGTTGGCGGGTTGAGATTAAATGTTGTTCGTTCTGGCAAGCTCGCGACGCGAGGAATGACGTATCGTTATTCGACTCAAGTGACGAGTGGCGCTTATGGTAAAAAGTAAGCCAAGTGCTTGCCAGACGCCCCTTGGGGCTGCAGTTGGCTTACCCTTTCTGCAGTGTTCTTGTCAGGTTCTGGAACATCACGCCAGCCCACGGACTCTGCCTTGCATAAACGTTAGTCAAATTGCTGTAAAAAACACAAAACTTCAGCGTGCCTTAGGAACAACTGCCTAAACTTGGTGCTAGTGAGTCAATCCATTGCTTAATTAACTCCACCCCTTCTTGATGCTCAATGCTACGGCCGATGGGCGGCATCCGATCTTTGGGTGCGTTCAAGGTTTGGCGATACAGCAAGATTGAATGCTCGGCATTGCCCGGCACGATATCGTAGTCCAGCCCCTTATCGCCGCCATCCCAGCCCGGGGGTTGTTTGCAGATCCCATACTGAAAACTTTGGTGATCAACATAAAAACCTAGGCGTAATCCGGAGATGCTGGCAAAGCCTGTTTCACTATGGCAATGGGCGCAATTGACATCTAAATAACCCTTAGCGCGGGCGGTTAAGTCGGCGCTGGTATCATTAAGCGCAAAGGTTTTGCCTATGGTAGCGAGCGGCGGCATCGCGCGAAGAAGCCCCAGTTGCTCCCAAAGACTGAGCTGATTAACCGTTTGACCTTGGTGGGAAATATCCCGATTCAACAAATGGGCTTTTAAGCCGATAGGGATGATTTTACTCGTGTTATCTTGATTACGTTGATGACAAATTTTGCACTCCGCGCGGCTGGGAATGGCATAGTCAAAGGTTTGGGTTTGTCCTTGATTGGTTAAAGTATGGCGCACGGTCGCGCCAGTGCTCAGCAGTTTGGCTTCCCCTTGTTGCCATTGGTACACGAGGCTCGTCCAGCCCTGCTCGCGGTGGATGAGTAGCCGGGTTTCTATTAAGGTTTCATTGGCACTGCCACTGAGGGCAGTATCGAGTGGTAGGCTAAAGGTTTTTACCAGCACTGTGCCCACGGGCAAGTCGAATGCGTCCTGTGCTTGGTATTGCATGGATTGACCCGCAGGCAAATAAATAAAGCGATATTTAGTCGCGTAGTTTGAAAATAACTGGGTGGCTAATTGATAACTCAAGCCTGGCGCGCGCGGCTGGGCGGTGGGATTGGCGGGGTCGTTAAAAAGGCCATATTGGCTTAAGCGTGGGCAATCTTCTTTCATCAATGCCGCCCAATTGACCTGGGAGCTTTGTTGCTCACATGCTCCTTCAGCGGTAGGTGGTGGCGTCGGGCTTTGATCGCTGCTCTCTTGGCCATCACCGCCGCCACAGGCGCTCAGTAGGCTCATGGCCGCCAGCACGATACTCAATAAAAGATGGGTTTTCATAGTCAACGTTTACTCAATCGGGGGAAGGGAGATGATCCAAGCTGGCAGCGCCAGCTTAGATCATTCCTGTAGGCTTATCGGCCTAATACTGGGAGGTTAATGGGAACAACTTGCCGCGGGTAAGCGTTTGATCCATTCAGCAATCAAGGCAACCCCTTCACCGTGGGCTAAGCTGCGACCAATTTCTGGCATGCGATCACCTGCGGTGGTGCTGGCCATCCTAAAGTGCATGATGGATTCGTCGGCGTGGCCGGGGACAATATCGAATCCGAGATTACCGCCACCGTAGGCCACTGGCGATTTACAGGTACCGTGGGAGAAGCCCGCATCGTCACTGTAAGCGCGCCAGTACTCAAGTTTAAGGCCGGTGTTGGAGGCATTGCCTTCGGGCCTATGGCAGTGAGCACAGTTGATATCCAAGTAACCCTTGGCCGTTTGCATTAAGGCTGCATCGGACAGACTTGCCAGCCCGGCTGCATCGCTATCTTGATAAGCGGGCACCTTAGGCATTTCGCTAAGGTTAGGTACGCCTTGCAAAATGCCTAAGGCTTGCCATTTGAGCAGTTGGTTCATGTCACCATCTGGGTAAGTAAAGTTACGATTCAAGTGGCGTGCTTTTGGACCAATCGGCACAAATACTGCGTTAGTGTTCTCATTGGCTTTGTACTGATGACACTGCTTGCATTGGTTCATGCTGGGCACAACGTAGTTGAATGCTAGATTTTCACCTTTGTGGACAATCGTTTGGTTACTGACAGCCCCAGCTTTAGCCAAAGACGCATCGGTTTTAGCGGCATTCCATACATAGGGTAAGGCGGTCCAACCCGTTGGGCGATGGATCAATAAGCGGGTTTCGAGCAAGGTTTCATTCGCGATACCACGCACATTCGTATCTGCCGGGAGGGCAAAGGTTTTGGCGATCACTGTGCCGACTGGGAAGTCAAAGGCTTCATTTTCTGAATAGGTGGCTTTTTGGCCATTGGGCAGATATACAAAGCGATATTTACTGGCGTAGTCGGTAAATAATGGGGTGTTTAAATCATAGGGGACGCCGCCAGAATTGGCACCCGTGGTAGGATTTTTGGCATCACTAAAGAGATTGTAATCCGACAGTTTAGGGCAGTTGGCTTTGAGTAGCGCATCCCAGCTGACGTTGGCTCCCGTGGCTTGGCAGAGGCTTTGATCGCCATCACCCACTAAACCACCTTCGCCATCGCCGATAGAACCGCCGCCACCGACCAATACGCCGCCATCACAGCCGGCGGTATTATCATCCACCCCACAGCCAAACACTTTACTGCCAAAAGTCACCGTATGGACGGGGAGACTGACTTGAGCGCATTTGAGTAGGTTGCTTTGGGTCTTTTCATATTGCACATCGGCAATATTCATATCGGTATTGCTGTTGGCGTAAAGTCTGCCGTAGGACACATCGCCATTATTGCTCGCGCACACATTATCGCTACCATCGGCGGCAAAGGGTGGCTCTTTTAAGCCAAGATAGGCAGCGGTGCCATTATTGGCTAATAATTCCCCTAAACCGTCGTACAACACGCCGGGCAAGGCACCATGGCTGAGGATGTAGGCTCGGATAATATCTTGAATTAGATAGCCTTTAGGCTTGCTGCCATAGTTGCTGATCTGATTATCATGCAGATAGATATTGCGCGGTGTCGCGCGCCAACCATCTTCGATGGCTTGACCGGGCTGGCCATAGTTACTCACAAAGGTGCTGATATCGGGTTCGGCGATAAAAAAGCTACTGACCGTCACGCCGAGGGTATCGTGATTCGTGATTTGGTTATTGAAGATCTCCACATCCGCGGTAGACAGTACGATAACGCCCGTGCCGGGAGGGACGATATGCACCCCAGCGGGGTTGGCCGACGCGTTGGCAAAGTTAGGGGTATTATTGTCGTAGACTTTGTTATTAAAAATCCGCACGCTTGAGCCGTATCTATGGTTATTGATTGGTAAATCAAAGACTAAGATACCGCCAGTGTTCCCCATTGCCTCGTTATTGTAGACATCGGCATATTTGGAGTTTTCGATTTCAATCCCCGCAACGTTTTCTTTAGCGATATTGCGGCGCACCACAATATATTGGGATTGGCCCACGTAAATTCCGGCATCGGCGCTGCCGCGCACATAGCTATTTTCAATCAGAATGTTTTCGCACTCAACGGGATACAAACCGTAGGCGCCGTTATCCTTGTCCAGTGGCCCATTCCACACAGTGCCGACTCGGCGCAAAATAATCCCATTGGTGTTTTTGAGTTTGATGCCGTTGTTTTTGGCTTCGTTAACCGATAAATCTTGAATGGTAATATTCAGCGCATTTTGGACGAAGATGCCATCGCCGGAGTTGGCGTTTGAAAAGTCCAGTACGGTCTTATTCATCCCGTAGCCCATAATCGTGACATTTTTAGCAAAACTGCCGTCGCCATCGACATCCCCATCAAACAGTAACGTGGCGTCAATATTAAAAGTGCCTTGGGGCAATACGATGACTGCGCCACTTTGAGCGTTGATCAGGGCCTCTTGGATCCGGGTTGTGAGGTTTTCCCCTGGGGCGATTTTAATCGCGCCGTCAGGAAAGGTTGGACCTGGCTCAGGGGGCGTCACGACGGGCGGGGTGTCGGTTTTGGGATCATCAGAAAAACAGCCCGTGAGGTTAAAGGCCAGTAATAGGGCGAGCGAGGTTGGCATAAGCCATGAGCCCATTTTAGAGCTGCCACGCCGAGGCGTACGGCAAGGGATCCTAAATTTGGCGTTTGGCACTGAGTGCCGTTTTACTAAGGTGCTTAACATAGTTGCTCCTGCTTGTTGTTATTTTTTGGTTAACAGAGTGTAAACGGTGATAGGATGCGCTAACAATTGCAAAAGACAATGTGAAATCTGGCCAATATGGTGCAACCCTGATAGGGCTGAAAAAGATAGGGCTGAAAAAGATAGGGCTGAAAAAGATAGGGCTGAGGAGGATAGGGCACAGAATAGGAGATGAATGATGGGATTTCGTGGCAAACCGCTGCGCGATTGCCATTGACTCATGAACCCATTATCTGCAGTTTGCTGACGTGATGGGCACTGCGGCAGTGACGGGAGCCGGTTAGTGTACCGGCTCCGTATGTGCCTAAATTACAGTTGATAACTGATATGTTGATGAAAACGGATCACGAGATCTTCACGTTCGGGATCGATACCAATCTCAGTAGCGAAGGCTTTTAGGGCGGCCTCAACATTGTTCATAAAGCGGCCATAGCCAGAATCATCACAATCCTTGGCCCCTGCCACAATGGTAAAATGCGCCGCCTCGACTAAGTGTTCAGCATCCCAGCGGCGGATCAGCTGCTGCTCCGTGGCGTTGGGATCAAAGCCTATCATTTGTACCTCAGTGGTGCTGTCTTGTTTGTCAAATTTACTGTTACGCACGAGCGGGGTTAAACCGTTGGCAATCATGGCCAAACGAGTCAGTTGTTTCTGGCGAGCGGCATTGAGGAAACAATCTTCAAGATGTTGATATAAAGGGGTAAAGTCAGTCGCTGATTCGGGTAATAGTCCCTGCTTGAGTTTACGACTCAGGGGTAAACTGACGGTCACATAGGTTAGGGAGCTTATATTGTCAGGCAACTCACATTTGCGCGCTTTGTATCTGGGGGCGATGGCGCGGAGTTTATAGCCGTAGGTTTCTTTATTGCCCTTGGATTTCGCGAATAGATCGTAGGATAAATGTTGATGATCGCGCACTTTAACCTTAAGCCCCGTTATTGGCAGTGCTGGTAGCAGTTCATCAAGGAGCTCACGTACCTTGGTATGAAACCGCGCCGAGTTACTGCGGATATCGTCACCGGTGGCAAGAAACACGATGCGCAATTTCCGAGCACGATAATTGTCGAGGGTGAAAAGATTCTGTGCTTCGTGATAGGCCGGATTGTAAAAAAACAAAATTTGTTCAGCAGTTTGAAAACAATAGGCTTCGGTATGGTAACGCACGACTGGCAGTTTATCGTTGGTGATCACGTGGACATTGCGTAGATCGTGTTGTTCTGCCAAGTTAAAAATCAGGCGACTGAGGGTTTGGTAGCAAGTGTGGTAGTCAGAATATTGATTCAATAATTCATCGGTGACCTTGATTTCGGCGGTGATGTATTGGTTGGTACGGGCTTCCTTGGGAATGTACACTTTTTGCTGATGGCTAAGGGACATAAGTACTCCTTGTGATAGGTTAACCATTTGTAGCTTGTTGGCAATAATAACGACTAATTCTGAACAAAATGTTGCGATAGAACATGTTTTTAACGGCAAGTTGCTGTTCGATGCAATATCTATTTACTTTTAGGTAAAGCAGCGCGGTTAATAGAGTGAAGGCTTAAAGAGCATCAGACCGCGAGGCCTGACAACCTGTATCCATGCTGCTGTGCTGGCCAAGCCTATAAGGTCATAACCCGCCATTGATGAGGTGAATGGTGGCCAGGTTTGGCAGTTCAGTGCCGACCGTTGAGCGAATGACGATGATGCTCTGAGTCGATGAGTCGTTTTATGGGGGGCGGCAACGGGCGATAAAGAGGGGATGGTTAAGTCATGCCCATGGGACATGCCTGACACCATGGGCGAAGGCGCCATAACCGGGATGATCTCATCCATGTTATGGCGGATAACGCGGTTACATATCAATACTAAAACCAACGATAAATTGGTAATCGTTGGCGTTAGGCACTGTGCCATCGGCATTTGCCCGTGGATTGTTGGTACGATCCCACACAAATGACAGGTCCAGATCGAACATATCGGTCAGTTCCACCTCAAAGGTCGCCATCGCATGGTGCGAATAGCCGCCCGATTGCTGGTTACCGTATTGAATACGGTATTGGGCATTAAAGTCCACGGATTTACTGAGCTCAGTGTCAAAGGCAGTATCAAGGACAAAGGTGCCAGAGCCTTCGGTATTAGAGCTACCCACTTCATGTTGATCAAAGCGGGTGTAAGTGTAAGCAGGACCCGCACTGATACTTAATTCGGTTTTACTGGTATCGATGAGGTTGTAACCCACACCCGAACCGAGGGTGATTTTAGAGCCAATGTTTAAAAACGGATCTTTATAGTATTCGGCAAATACCGGCCGCAAATAAAATTGCTTTGATAAAAACCAGTCAAAGTGACCATTAATACGATGATTATTAACGGTGTTTTCACCATCAGTCTTAGTGTAGTTACCTAAATAATCAGCATTAAAGCGCGACTCCGTGGTGCGGCGCGTGACTTTGGCTTGGGCGCTATAGTCGATTTGATCGGTATTGCCTTGGCGAAAATTTGCCCCTAGGCTGATTTTACTGGACCAATAGTTGGCTTCGGTTGGCTCGCCTGCGATTAAGGTCATGATGTGTTGTGGATCAAATTCGACACCATCGAGGTAAGACTTACCGTTTTGTACCTGCAAACGTCCGGTTTTGGTGGTCAGATCGGTAAAGCCGACACTCACAATCCCTTTACTTTGCAAAATCTTCACGTCATCCCAATCAATGACTAAGACGCCAAGCTCATCACTGTCGAACTCCAATTTATCGTCGTACAGGGTCTTAATATCGCCCTTAAGAATCTCGAGGGAGGTTAATTGCAACCAATCAAAGTCATTGCCGACAGGAGCGGTGATCTTAACAGGGACAAAGGTGCTTGCCGCGGGTGGCGTGTCATTGGCCAGTAACTGTGCGTTATAGGCAAGCGGCAACAGGGTGAGAGCAGTCAGTTTTTTAGATGGTAAAAAATAATTACAAAATAAGCGCATAGCAAAATAATCTCTTAAAACAACCAGCCTTTAGGCTGGCATACACATTTTTGTGATGCCAAAATCGGGGGGCACATTCTAATGAGTTGAATTGCGACGCACAACCAAGCCGTGCTATTTCTCGAGGGCTTTAGTGATCCAAGGTTGCATCCACTGCGTAATTTTCGGCTGAGCCTTTTCGTTAGGATGAATGCCATCTCGTTGCATTAATTCAGGAAAAGGTGCTATCTCCTGCATAAAGAAGGGGATCAGCAGGATGTCATGCTCTGCGGCGAGGTCGTGATACAGCCGATTAAATTGTTTTGCATAGCGAGGACCGTAATTCGGCGGTACCATGATTTCGGTGAGTAACACGTCAGCATGAGCAGATTGAGCCAGCGTAATGATTTTTTTGAGGTTTTCTTTTAATTGCACGGTCGAAAATCCCCTTAAACCATCATTACCGCCAAGCTCAATCAAGAGGAGATCGGGTTTGCTTGACTCAAGCAAGGCGGGCAGACGACGTAAGCCCCCAGCGGTGGTTTCACCGCTCACCGAGCCATTAACGAATTGATGTTGTGGAAATTGTTGGCGTAAACCCTCGACCCAGCCTTGATTTTCAGGCATACCATAACTTGCACCTAGGCTATCACCTAGGATTAGAATAGTGGCTGCCGATACTGGCGCCCCTGACACCAGCAATGATAACACCACCGCTTTTATCGTTGCTCGCCATAGAGAGAATAAGGAAGCTATGTTGACTACTCGGGTTGCGGACACGCGTGCCGCGGTTGCAAAAAATAGTGCCATCAATGTGGTAAACCTCGAAAAATCAGTGACTACTCAAGAAGGAAGCCTGACTATCCTCAAGGGCATCGACTTAGATGTCAAGCAAGGTGAGAGCGTGGCGATTTTAGGCCCTTCTGGCTCAGGTAAATCCACCTTACTTGGCCTGCTCGCGGCCCTTGATACACCCACTGCGGGGGAGATTTGGCTCGATGGTGTCGCCTTATCCGGATTAAATGAAGAGCAAAAAGCCGCCCTACGTAAACAAAAGGTCAGTTTTATTTTTCAATCCTTTATGTTAGTCGACACCTTAACGGCGCTGGAAAACGTGATGCTACCTGCCGAGCTTGCCGGGGTAAAACAGGCCAAAGAAAAGGCCGAAGCTATGTTAGTGCGCGTGGGGTTAGCCCATCGATTGACCCATTTACCTAAACAACTTTCCGGCGGTGAACAGCAGCGGGTCGCGATAGCTCGCGCTTTTATATGTGAACCTAAGGTGTTATTTGCGGATGAGCCTACTGGCAATCTCGATGCCGCCAACGGCCATAAAATTGCCGATATGCTGTTTGAGCTCAATCAAGAGCGGCATACCACGTTGATCCTCGTGACCCACGATCTGCAATTGGCTCAGCGCTGTGAACGCCAGCTGTTGATGGACAACGGCCAATTAGAGGAGCGGGCAAGTGTTAGCCAACGCACTGCCGTTTGCAAGGAGGCATAAGCGATGGCATTAACTCTGGCATGGCGCCTATTTCGGCGCGAGTTACAGCAAGGGCAATTGTTGTTAATTATTCTCGCTATCACCCTCGCGGTATTATCCGTTAGCGGCCTTGCGCGGGTGAGTGAACGTTTGCAGGTTGCCATTACTGGTCAAGCTTCGCAGTTTATCGCCGCCGATCGGATTATCGACTCACCGGTGAAAATGGATACGGCGATACTCGCCAAGGCTGAAGCATTGGGCCTTAAACATGTGACTAACTTGCAATTTAATTCTATGGTGTATTCGGGGGATAAATTTCAGTTAGTCACAGTGCGCGCGGTCGAGGCGGGTTATCCTCTGAAGGGAGCAATAGAGCTGCGCAGTGGCACAACCAAGGCGCTACCTCAAGCTGATGAGATCTGGTTTGAAAGCCGTTTAGCAGGGCTCCTTGGCCATCCTCAGACCATCGAATTGGGCAATAGTGAATTTAGCCTGACCCATGAGATCCGCCGTTTACCCGATGCCGGCTTTAATCCTTTTGCCTCATCCCCTGTGGTGTTGATGCGCATGGAAGATGTGGCGAAGACCGGGATAATCCAACCCGGGAGTCGTGTCACTTATTTGTATCAATTTGCTGGGGATGACGCCGCGCTCAAGGCTTTTGAGCAAAGCGTTAAACCACAGTTAACCCAATCCCAGCGTTGGGTGGATGTGCAAGCCGGGGATTCCCCTATTGCCAGCGCGGTTAAGCGAGCGGAGCGCTTTTTACTGCTTGCCAGTCTCATGGGGATCGCCTTGGCCTGCGCCGCGATTGGCATTGCCGCCCAGCGGTATTGTCAGCGCCATTACGATGTGGTGGCCATGCTTAAAACCTTTGGCGCCTCGGCAAAACAAATTCGTTTGTTGTTTGGTACTCACTTACTGCTCGTCACCTTACTTGGCATAGGCTTAGGTCTGATTGGCGGCGCCTTACTCGACTTGGGGATCAGTGGCTTATTGCCGCCTGAAATTGCCGCCTATTCTCCGCCACTGACTCGCCCCCTCTTGCTCGGTATTGGCACTGGGCTTCTCAGCGCGTTTATGTTCTCGGCCTATCCTTTGCTGCGCTTATTGGCCATTCCGCCACTGAGGGTATTGCAGCGCCAGCTTGAGGGGCTGCAGCTTGGCGCGTGGCTGCATTTATTATTGTGCCTCAGTGCGATGGCCTTAATGGGCTATCTTTACTCCCAAAGCTGGGTATTAACCCTGACGGTCGTTGCCGCAGTGCTCTTGCTTGGCGTGCTGCTTACGGTATTGGGTTTTGCGATGATCCGCCTAGGCCACAGCGTAGGGATGAAAACCACTCATCCCATGCAATTGGCCTTGGCGGGGCTGAGACGGCGGGCTCGGCAAAATGCGCTGCAATTGGTAGGTTTTAGCGCCGCATTGGTGTTGCTGTTGACGATTTTGGCCTTAAGGCAAGATCTGCTCAATGAATGGCAAAAACAGTTGCCCGACAATGCGCCCAATTATTTTTTGGTCAATATTGCGCCAGAGGATACCGAGCCACTGCAAGCGTTTATGCAAGCGCAGGGGATTATCGCGACTGACATATATCCGGTGATCCGTGGACGCTTGACTCACATTAATGATGAGTTATTAATTTCTAACGAAGAGGCGCAGGCTGGAGGGCAGGGCCGAGTGGGCATTTCTCGCGAGCTCAATCTCACTTGGCGTCATCAGTTGCCAAGTAACAATGAACTCCTCGAGGGGCAGTTTAATCAAGCCGCCGATGAAGTCTCGGTAGAATCGGGAGTGGCGGAACGTTTGGGGATTACGATAGGCGACACCTTAACCTATATGATTGATAACCAAGCTCTTAACGTTAAGGTGACCAGTATTCGGCGGGTGCATTGGGAAACCTTACAGCCGAATTTCTTTATGATTTTTACCCAAGAAGCCCTCGCGCCCTTTGCCTATACCTCGATGGCGAGTTTTTATTTGCAAGACTCGGCTGCGCAAGAGCTGGCAAATCAGGGCGAAAGCGTAGCCTCAAATGCGGTGATCCTCGCGCTTATCCAGCAATTTCCAACGGTTTCTATCATCGATGTTGGGGCTATGGTGGAGCAGCTGCGCCAGATCATCGAGCAGGTCTCACTGTCATTGACCCTAGTGCTAATACTGGTGTTATTGGCAAGTGCTTTAGTGTTGA
This sequence comes from Shewanella sp., assembly GCF_051658185.1. Lineage (GTDB taxonomy): Bacteria > Pseudomonadota > Gammaproteobacteria > Enterobacterales > Shewanellaceae > Shewanella. The sequence continues at coordinate 18,959 of NZ_JBOFMC010000052.1, forward strand.
TAGCCCAAACGGAAGCGGGCATGGCAACCCGTCAACGGGAATTAGCGGTGCTGCGCACCTTTGGCGCCTCAGGCGGTTTACTGCGGACTGCCACCGGGCTTGAATTTGCTTTGCTTGGCGCAATTGCTGGCGTATTAGCCGTTATTGTGGCCGAATTTGCTTTATACCTGCTAAAGACACAAGTATTTGAACTGAATGTTTATATGCATTGGCCTTGGTGGGGGATAGCACCGATGTCCGGGGCCTTAATCGTGGCGCTACTGGGATACTGGCGCTGCCGGCAATTGCTCAACCAGTCCTGCGCTGATTTACTTAAACTCAACGTGTAATGCTTAAGCTGAGCCCGTAGCCGTAATGAAAGCGTAACCGACTGACAAGGCACTGAGGACAGTGCCTTTTTTGATGGAGCTTGCGATTGAAGGGTAACTGAGTAGAGCAGGCGTTTGTTTATCGATAGCTGATTAGGTGGTGCATATGAGCTTAAGCCATTGAGCCAAAACCGTTTGCCTTAGATATCTTGAATAAGGATATCTTGGTTCAAGACATTTTTATTCAAGACATGGTTGTTCAATACATTTTTATTCAAGACATGGTTGTGCAAGATAAAGTGCTTCAATGGCCAATGTGGGTTACATGATA
>NZ_JBOFMC010000053.1:0-11073 GCF_051658185.1 Shewanella sp.
GACTCCACCATGGCCCGGCTGGCGCAAATCCATTTATGTATTGAAGTCCCCGAAGAGGCTTGCCCCTTAGGGCTCGCCCCAACCTCCAGCACTACGGCCACCCTCATTATGGGCGACGCCATCGCCATTGCGCTGCTACAGGCCAAGGGCTTTACCCGGGAAGACTTTGCCATGTCCCACCCTGGCGGCGCGCTCGGGCGCAAACTGCTGCTCAAGGTAAACGATGTGATGCACAGCGGCAGCGCCCTGCCACTGGTTAAACACGACATTTGCATCAGCGAGGCCCTGTACGAGATCTCCAAAAAAGGCTTAGGCATGACGGCGGTTATCGACGATGAGGCTAAACTGGTGGGTATTTTCACCGATGGCGATTTACGCCGGGTGATTGATGCGCAGGTGAACCTACGCACCACGCCGATTGCCGAGGTCATGACCCGCAATTGCGTGACCATTACCGACGGTATTCTTGCCGCCCAAGCGCTACAGGTCATGGAGTCAAAAAATATCAACGGACTTATCGTCATCGATAAACACCACCACCCTATCGGCGCACTCAACATGCTCGATATGGTTAAAGCAGGAGTCATTTAATGTCCCAGCAAGGATTTTACGGCCCTATCAGCGATGCCGTGTGGCAAAAGGCACAACGCATTAAATTGCTGATCTGCGATGTCGACGGTGTATTTTCTGACGGTCGCATTTATTTAAGCAATGGCGGAGAAGAGCTTAAAGCCTTCCATACCCGCGATGGCTATGGCGTACGCTCCCTATTAACCAGCGGCGTGAATCTCGCCGTCATTACTGGTCGCCAATCGAAGATTGTTGAAAATCGCATGACCGCGCTCGGTGTTACCCATATTTTTCAAGGGATTGATAATAAATTTGAACCCTATCAAGCTCTGCTAGCACTCTATAACGTTACCCCAGAAGAAGTGGCCTATATTGGGGATGATATCGTCGATCTGCCCGTGATGAATGCGGTAGGCCTGAGCGTATGCGTGGCCGATGGCCACCCCTATGTGCGCCAACACGCTGACTTTGTCACCCACCTTAATGGCGGCCATGGCGCCCTGAGGGAGCTGGCGGATCTGTTACTGCTCAGCCAAAATAAGTTCACGACGGCCCACGGGATGAGTATATGAGCCGAGTGACCCTCGCCATTATCGCCTTCTTTGGTACTGCACTTATCCTGTATTGGCAAGTGCAGCAAAAGCGCAGCACCGATACGGGCACTGGCTTAAATGACCAAAACACTCCCGATTACATCGTCGATGATCTGCGCAGCATTGAGTTTAATGAACAGGGGCAAGTTAACAGCCGCGTGAGCGCCAAACACATGGAGCACTATGAGCTGAAAAACCAAACCCACTTTACTGAGCCGGTGTATTTAGTGTATCCCGACCAAGGTAAAGCACAGTGGCGCATCCGAGCAGACCAAGGGCGACTCAGCAAAAATACTGGCAAGGTTGAATTAGAAAATAATGTTATTATTGACGCCATCAATCCAGAAGAGCCGATACAAACCTTATCGACCAGTTTTTTGGAGCTCGATCTCAACACGATGATCATGACCTCTGACCGCATTATTTATGTCACAGGGAAAGATTTTACCATTCAAGGCCAAGGTCTTTATGCCGACCTTAACGCACAGGAAGTGCAATTGACTAGTCAGGTAATAGGAACCTATGAAGCAAAATAACCCACTGTTCGCCAGCCTGCTGCTGTGCATCAGCATGGGCTGTATCGCTAAAGAAGGCGATTTACAGCAACCCGTTGAAATTAAAGCTGTAAGACAATCTGCAGACATCAAAAATAACCAAGTGATCTTTTATGGCCCTGTGGTGGTCACCCAAGGCTCGATTAAAATCCAAGCCAATGAATTGCGCGCGTTTTCCGCTGAAGGAGACAATAGCAAAATCTTGGTCGCCACGGGCAATCCGGCCACCTATAGCCAAATTTTAGATGATGGCCGCCCAGCGACCGCCAGCGCCAAAGAAATTCGCTACGAAATGGCCAGCCGCACCTTAACCCTCACAGGCCTCGCCTCTTTGGATCAAGCGGGGAGCCAGGTCACCGGCAACCTTATCCGCTACAATATTATTCAGCAAAAGCTTATCGCTGAAAGTACGGGCAACGGCAATGATCGGGTGATCACTATCATCCAGCCCGAAAGCTACCAAGAGGACGGCAAAACTGCCCCAGTGAATAAACCGCTGAAAAAACAGGACTCTCAATGAGCCACAGCACCCTAAAAGCGCAAAATCTTGCTAAAAGCTATAAGAGTCGTCAGGTCGTGAAAGATGTCAGCCTGACGGTCAACACCGGTCAAGTCGTGGGCTTACTCGGCCCCAACGGTGCGGGTAAAACCACCACCTTTTACATGGTCGTAGGACTCGTAAAAAGTGACAAAGGCCATATTTTTATTGACGATGATGACTTAACCGCCGACCCCATGCACCTGCGGGCCCGTAAAGGGATTGGCTACCTGCCCCAAGAAGCCAGCATCTTTCGCAAGCTGACGGTCCATGACAACATCATGGCCGTCTTGCAAACCCGCAAAGATCTTAACAGCGATCAGCGCGAAGAAGAGCTCGAGCACCTGCTCGAAGAGTTTCATATCACTCATATTCGCGACAGCCAAGGTATGTCACTCTCCGGTGGCGAGCGGCGGCGGGTGGAAATCGCCAGAGCATTAGCGGCCAATCCTAAGTTTATTTTGCTCGACGAACCCTTTGCCGGGGTTGACCCTATCTCGGTAATCGATATCAAAAAGATTATCGAACAGCTTAAAAGCCGCGGCCTTGGCGTGCTCATCACCGATCACAATGTCCGTGAAACATTAGATGTCTGCGAACACGCCTACATCGTCAGCCATGGCAAGCTTATCGCCGAAGGAACGCCTGCAGAGATCTTAGACAATCAGCAAGTTAGGGCTGTGTACTTAGGAGAACAATTCAGGCTATAGTTAGCCAACAACAGGCAAATAGTTAGTCCATCGCCGTCAATCGTTATCTCAGCGGAGCCAATGACCATCAAATTGCATGTCCTAGGACCCCTCGAATAATGATAACAAGCGACCTAAATTCAAAATAATAACGTAGGGATCAGCGCTAAGATGAAAGCGTCACTCCAGCTCAAACTGGGTCAACAGCTCACCATGACGCCACAATTGCAACAGGCCATTCGTCTGTTGCAGCTGTCGTCGTTGGAGCTGCAGCAAGAGATCCAGCAAGCTTTAGATTCTAATCCGCTTCTCGAGCTGGAAGAGGAACAATTTGTCGCCACCCCTGAACGCCAGCATACCCTTGCCGACACCGATTTTAGTGAAGCGAGCACCCTGCCCGCCGAAAAGGACAGTTCGACCGTCGATACCGCAGAATCCCTGACCAAAGAATCGATGCCTGATGAACTTCCCATGGACACCACCTGGGACGAAGTGTTTACCGCCTCCCCCAATTCTGGCCTAGGTGGCAACCGTGAAGATGACATGCCTTTTCAAGGCGAGACCAGTGAAGGGCTGTACGAACATTTAGAATGGCAAAAAAATCTCACGCCCTTTTCAGAAACGGATCTGGCGATTGCCACCGCCATCATCGACGCGATCAACGAGCAGGGCTATCTCACCCAAAGCACCGAAGAGATCCTCGAGGCCATGGGTAATCCCGCGATTGAACTTGATGAGGTCGAAGCCGTCCTCAAGCGCATTCAACACTTTGATCCCGTCGGTGTCGCCGCAAGGGATTTGAGCGAATGCTTGCTGATCCAGCTCGCGCATTTTGCCCCCGATACCCCGCACCTCGACAACGCGCGCATGCTGATCAAAGATCATCTCGACCTGATCGCCGCCCGCGACTTTAGGCTGCTGATGCGTAAAACCAAACTCAAAGAAGACGAATTACGGGAAGGCATCGCCCTCATTCAAACGCTCAACCCGCGCCCCGGACTGCTTATCACTCCTGTCGATGAAGAATACGTGATCCCCGATGTCTCGGTCTCAAAGAAAAATGGCCGCTGGGTGGTTGAGCTCAATCCAGACTGCATGCCAAAAATCAATGTTAATCAACATTATGCCGCCATGGCGCGCAGCAGTAAAAATCAAGCCGATAGTCAGTTTATCCGCGGCCATTTGCAAGAGGCCAAATGGTTTATCAAAAGTTTAGAGAGTCGCAATGAAACCTTACTCAAAGTGGCCAACTGCATAGTGCAATATCAGCAAGGCTTTTTTGAATACGGCGAAGAAGCCATGAAGCCCATGGTATTAAACGATATTGCCGAAGCGGTCGAAATGCATGAGTCAACCATTTCCCGGGTTACCACCCAAAAATACATGCATACCCCTAAAGGACTTTTTGAACTAAAATACTTCTTCTCAAGCCACGTCGGCACCGATGACGGCGGCGAATGCTCATCTACCGCGATCAGAGCCTTCATCAAGAAACTGGTTGCAGCAGAAAATCAGAAAAAACCATTGAGCGATAGCAAAATGGCACAACTACTGGCAGAACAAGGAATTAACGTTGCGCGCAGAACCATTGCAAAGTATCGTGAAGCAATGTTAATCCCCCCTTCTAACCAACGTAAAAGTTTATAGGCAACTGTGAAAATCGGAGGACGTTTGTATGCAAATCAACCTGAGTGGACACCATGTCGAGATTACTGAATCGTTGCGGGCATATGTAGAGGAAAAGTTTTCAAAACTTGAACGTCATTTCGAACAGATCAATAATGTGCACGTCGTGCTCAATGTTGAAAAAATGCAACAAATTGCCGAAGCGAGGATCAACCTCAGCGGTGGAGAGGTTTTTGCAACTTCAGAGCATACCGATATGTATGCAGCCATAGACGTCCTGATAGACAAGCTTGACCGTCAGGTAATTAAACACAAAGAGAAGCTAACCAAACACTAATAATGGAACTTTGTAGCATACTGCGGCCGGAGTGCACTACCTGCGCCACTCCGGGCAGCAAGAAAAAGGTACTGGAACTTATCGGTGACTTAGTCGCTGCCCAGTACCCCACCCTCTCATCTCAAGAGATCTTCGAAAGCCTTGTGGCGCGCGAAAAGATGGGGAGCACAGGTATAGGTAACGGTATCGCCATTCCCCATGGCCGACTCACCGATATAACACAACCCATTGCAATACTTGTAAAATGTGAGGAGCCTATTGCTTTCGATGCCATCGATAAGCAGCCCGTTGATATTTTATTCGCGCTTTTAGTGCCCGCGGATCAATGTCAGCAGCACCTCAGCACTTTGTCCTGTATGGCCGAAAAGCTCAGTGATAAACAGATATTAAAGCAATTGCGTAAAACCCATGATGAAACGGAACTCTATCAGGTAATTACAGGATGAAACTGGTTATAGTGTCGGGACGCTCCGGCTCGGGCAAGTCTGTCGCCCTTAGGGTACTTGAAGATCTCGGCTATTACTGTGTCGATAATCTTCCCTTGCCACTCATTGGCAGCTTGCTTGAGCAGCTCAAGGGCAGTAACGATTTGGTTGCCATCAGTGTGGATGTGCGTAACCTGCCTGAGCAAGATAAAGTGTTAGTTCAACAACTGACTAACCTGCCTGCCGACACCGAGTTAATCAGCTTCTTCCTCAATTCTAGCGATAAAATCCTACTTAAACGCTATAGTGAGACACGCCGCTTACACCCGCTATCGAAGAGCCGCGTCTCATTACAAGAAGCCATCAAGCTTGAGGGCAAGTTACTCGACCCCTTATCAAAGCAGATGGATCACTACATCGATACCTCAAACCTCAATATCTACGAGTTAAGCGACCAAGTCCGGCAAATCCTCCTCGGTAATGTCGATAAAGAATTGGTGATTAACTTCGAATCCTTCGGCTTTAAATATGGAATGCCCACCGAAGCCGACTTTATGTTTGATGTGCGCTTTTTGCCAAATCCCCATTGGGAGCCGGAGCTACGGCCACTCACGGGCCTAGACGAACCCGTGGCCGAATTTTTAACTCGTCAACCGCTCGTCAACAAGTTTATTTGGCAGATTGAAAACCTATTTGAAACCTGGCTGCCCCACCTTGAACGCAACAATCGTAGCTATTTAACCATTGCCATCGGTTGCACTGGCGGTCAGCACCGTTCGGTTTATGTGGCCGAGCAGCTTGCCAAACGCTTTAATAATGGCAAACATAAAGTCAACGCCCGCCATCGAGAGCTCCAGCAAGATGCCAAAGCTTGAACGTCAAATCACTATCTGCAATAAACTCGGCTTACACGCCCGTGCCGCCACCAAACTGGCGGTGCTCGCCTGCGAATTTGATGCCAGCATCACCTTAATCCAAGGGGAAAAGCAGGCCTCCGCCGCCAGCGTGCTCGGACTATTAATGCTCGAAACGGGCATGGGCAAAACCATCACCCTGATTGCTGAGGGCCCGGATGCCGAGCCAGCGCTCAATGCGATTTGCGCCTTAATCAATGCAAAATTTGATGAAGCTTGCTAGACCGAGTATTTACAAGAACTGAATGTAAACAAATACTGAATGTTAGCAATTACTTAGTTAACAAATACTGAGTGCTCGCATGTGCTGAACGTGTGTGGAGATTCGCAGACTGCAAAGCCTATTTACCCAAGGGTTGAAAACCATCACGATTCGCCCCCTTTGAGTTTGCCCTAACAAGATGCACTGCGGTACAGCCTGACTATCGGGGGGCGTTTCTGCAACTCCCACAAACCATATCGACCTCAACGGCTAATTCCTAAGCTGATTTGCTACGCCGATTTACTGCGCTGATTTGCTGCAATGATGCCACGTTTTTCAACGAGACACGGCCGGCCGCGCGAAAAGAGGCAACGCGAAAACGCACCAAGCATCCCCCTCTGCGGGAGCTGTTTTCGGGGTTGATGCTCCCAGTGTGATCCAGTGTGATATCGGGCTTCGGCATAGGCTCTATGTAAATGAGCCGCGATTCAGGGTAGGTAAGGCAAACTGACCTAAGTACGACATATTTCATCGCCAAACTTCAGTTTGCCTGCAGTATTAACTCAACTGTAATTAACCAATAGGGGTTAATACAATCTCCACGCGGCGATTTTGAGCACGGCCTTCAGCGCTCGCATTTGAGGCAATTGGGCTGGCCTTGCCCATTCCTTTTGACGTTAAACGGGTCGATGCTACGCCTTTATTCATCAAATCCGTTGCCACTTCACTGGCGCGCACTTGCGATAAACGTAAGTTATAGGCATCCGAGCCGCTGCTGTCGGTATAGCCTAAGACATTAAGCTGAGTCTTAGGGTATTCTTTGGCGACCAACGCCACTGAGCTTAACACTCGCTTAGCAGCCGCACTCAAGTCGGTTTGATCGACCCCAAAGGTCACTTCGTTAGGCATATTCAAAATAATATTGTCGCCATTACGGGTCACACTCACACCGGTAGACGCTAATTGCTGACGCAACTTAGTCTCTTGCACATCCATGTAGTAACCCATTCCGCCACCCACGGCTGCACCTGATGCTGCACCAATTAATGCCCCTTTACCCCGATCGCTTTTACTCGAGGAGGCCACGCCAATCGCAGCACCGGCAACGGCGCCAATTATCGCTCCCGTCGTCGCTTTTGCGGTTTGCTGCTCGTTGGTATAGGGGTTTACGGTAGTACAACCCGATACCAGTAATGCACTGCCGATAAGGGCAACGGTAAGCTTTGACGCTACCAAAGGATTCTTTTGAAAACACTTCATCATAAAATGACCTCTTAACATGTTTGATGAGACGCAAATACCCACAAAAAGGCGAAATGTAACTTCCCTAGGCCGGGGTATATCGCCATGGGATGCCATAAAAAAACGCAGTATATAAGCATTAGTCCGAGAGACAATCCTTAATTGCCTCCGCGGCAGTGGCTATCGCCACTTTAGTCAGCCTGTGTACAGGGACTGTCACCCATAAAATCGTTTCAAGCAAAAGACTTAACACTGCGGCACTGGCACCCACCCCGAAAAACGAGTGCTAAGCCCCCGCGATAAAATGCAACCCTCAACCAACCCCAATCGTAACCCAATCGCAATCCAATGCCCCCGGCACTGAAATAGTGCGCGCTGCACCGTTTTTGCCATGATGGTCCAATATTGCTTATGGTAAAAATTGAGCAAATTATTGATTTTTAATCACAAAAACAGATCCTCACTATTGGCATGAATTTTACATAGTCATTAATGAGTATGCAGTGGAGATAACCGATAAGTGCCACTACCGTCACTTATGCGGTCACACGGGGATCCCTCAAGCATTACCGATAATACCAAACCGACGTCAAGCTTAGGCATTTAGCCTTGCTTGAATAAGAGCAAGACCGACAAGGCCGGTGTGACTGACGTATCATTTAGCCAATACTGCTAACGAGATACGGAATAAACCGATAACAAAAATTACAGCGCCTGGTTAACCACCGGCCTTGTCACCCCAATGATAACGCCAGTAATGAGTAACATACTGAGTAATAACGCCGTAGGAGGGTAAGCGATAGGACGGAATAAAATAACAGGCGACAACGCCGTTGAGGCACGCTGGCGCATAAACACAGCCGTCACCGCGCCTCTCCCAATAAATAAGGTGATTGATTAAGCCAGCGATGAAAGCCGCCTCACGGATAAAAGCCGCACCACGATGGGGACTCGCTGGCACACAAGTTTAGGCAGGACACGAGGGGGCATCTCCCCCAAAGACGGAATATGTACATTGTGCTCCCCCAGTCATGCGCATATTCACCTCTCGGGTCCTGTCGTTTCTATCGCTATCAATCGCTATCAATCGCGGTCTATCGCGGTCTATCGCGGTAAACATGCCATATTCCTCTGCCCTAGCGTGCAAACAGGGGCAATAAAAAAACGCTCCGAAGAGCGTTTTTTTGCTAAATGGACGAATTGTGCTAATCCCTTTTCTCCGAACCTATCGGCTCATTTGCGCCGTTAGCGGAGCTAAGTTTACTCATCATAATTTCAAAAACCTAATTAAGGTGATGATGCATAGCAGCACAGGCTAGAGAGTCAGACGTGTCAGCGTCGTACAAAGTCGCTGGGCGCACCGCTTAGCGCCATTAGTAATCCTCATTCGCCTCTTGTGCGCGCAATTTTCGCTCCTGCGCCTCTTCATAGGCAGCTTGGATCTCTTCGAGGACCGAGCCCACATCGGCATCGACTAATACCTCGGTAAACTGACCCGTTAATGGCGTATCAGGCTTGAGGGTGCCGGCCTCAAACAACGCCCACATTTCTTTGGCGTACTGAGTCGTGCGCAGCTGCGGCGCATACTGGGCGTAATACTGCGTCATGTTATTGATGTCTCGAGCGAGCATCCATTTAGCATGATTATTCGCCGCGGCATCTACCGCCTGGGGCAAATCAATAATCACCGGTCCGTCACTATCGACGAGCACGTTAAACTCCGAGAGATCTCCGTGCACTAGGCCTGCACACAGCATACGTTTGACATAGGTCATCACCAGAGCGTGATCCCGCAGCGCTTTCTCTTCCGACAGGGTCACATCATTTAACCTAGGGGCCACATTGCCATCGGCGTCCGTCACTAACTCCATCAACAGCACGCCATCAAAGCAGCCATAGGGCGTTGGGACGCGCACGCCAGCGTGGGCAAGGCGATACAGCGCATCAACCTCAGCGCTTTGCCAGGCTTCTTCCATTTGATCACGGCCAAACTTCGAGCCTTTTTCCATCGCCCGGGCACGGCGGCTATTGCGGACTTTTCGACCTTCTTGATAAAGCACCGCTTGCTTAAAACTGCGCTTATCCGCCTCTTTATAGACTTTGGCGCAGCGAATATCCTCACCACTGCGTACCACGTACACAGTTGCCTCTTTACCGCTCATTAACTGGCTGATGACCTCATCAACCAGTCCTTCATCAACCAGAGGTTGGATTCGTTTCGGAGTTTTCATAGCGCCCTTATACCCTACTTAGGCTTGAGATGGAATACTGCTGACAAATCTTCATGCAAAGCGCTCGCTGACTAAATACATTCAACAAAGATTCAAAATACCTAGGGCGCTTAAGTCAACACGCTGCCCAGACGACTTGCGCCCTTTAACAGAGTTTATGTAGATTTAACCTAGCAAGCTACTGAAAATAAATCATTAGTTTAGTGGCGTGCTACATCCAAGCGCCACAGTTTGCAGGCGCTTAGGCACACAGCCGCTTAAGCACCGTTATCTACCGCGTACGCAGCTTCTCGTAGCAATGTTTGCCCATCCTTAAGTACCACCAACTCACCTAAGGGGAGAGAGCGAGTGCCTGTCACATTTACATGGCAAAGATAAAGGTAACGGCCGCTGCGAAATTGAAAAGTATGATTTCCCCCGCTGCCATCGAGGATCCGTGTACCTGAGGTTAATATTAAATCCGGATTGGTATGCAATGCCTTGCCCTTTGCCCAAGCGGCATACCGATACCGCCCTTGGCCCAGATCATCCACCCGGACGGTAAACCTTGGCGTATGCCAGAGGAACTCAGGCCTGACAAACTCTCGTAAACTTTGAGGCAACGCGGCCCGCTGCGCAGCCAATAATGCCGCATATTGCTTGGCCTCTAGGGCCGTTTGCTCATTGACCGCAATGATGTTGCCGGTAACATCTAACCAAAGCGCTCCGTTTTCAAACATCATGCCGCGCGCCCCCACGCTGTGCCAATCCTGCTCAAGCCGGGATTGAGCAATACGCTGGATAAATTGGGCATCGAACACTTGCTCAAATCGAGCCAGCAGTTCTGCCGAGCTGCGGATCGGCGCTAGGGGATAATCGCGCTTAAGGGGATAGCGAATAAGCTGAGCGATAGCAACACGATCCTGAGCCTTGGCCGCATCAATCAAGGTTTGTACTGATGTCTGTGCGCGGGAATAGCCACTGGACTGAGCATCCCCGAGGGTGACATCGCCCTGATCTAGCGGTGCGGCGGTCACTGCACTGCTCAGCCCAACCAGCAACCAAGCTCCACCGCGAAACAAACCTGCACCACCGCTAAGTAGCAACAGGCTACGCAACAAGCTAAGCAAGGGCTTCCCGCGCGCCCTTAACATGCCAATGCTGTTAATATTT
>NZ_JBOFMC010000054.1:0-12615 GCF_051658185.1 Shewanella sp.
ATGGGCTCTGAAGGCTATTTGATTAATCAATTTATTAGCGCGCGCACCAATTGTCGCGATGATGAATGGGGCGGCAGTTTTGCCCATCGCGCCAGCTTTGCGTTAGCAATTGTCAATGCTATCCGCGCCAAAGTGGGCCGGGATTTTATTGTGATTTTCCGCCTATCCATGCTCGATTTAGTCGAGAATGGTTCCACTTGGGATGAAGTGGTGCAATTGGCCAAGTGGTTAGAGCAAGCTGGCGTGTCAATCATCAACACCGGTATTGGTTGGCATGAGGCGAGGATCCCGACCATTGCCACCAGTGTGCCACGGGGTGCCTTTGCCTGGGTGACGCATAAGCTTAAGCAAGCGGTGTCGGTGCCGTTAATTGCCACGAATCGGATCAATACTCCTGAGATCGCCGAAAGCATCCTTGCGTCGGGTCAAGCGGACATGGTGTCGATGGCAAGACCTTTCCTCGCCGATCCGGAGTTTGTGAATAAAGCCGCGGCCAATACACCTGAGCTGATCAATACCTGTATTGGCTGTAATCAGGCTTGTCTAGACCATACTTTCTCCCTAAAGCGGGCGACCTGTTTGGTGAATCCGCGTGCCTGCTATGAAACCGAAATCAATTTCCTGCCAAGCGGCCATAAAAAACGCATCGCGGTGATGGGCGCAGGTCCAGCAGGGATGGCATTTTCGGTTTATGCCGCCATGCGCGGGCATCAAGTGACGCTCTTTGAGGCGAAATCCGAGGTGGGAGGCCAGTTTAATTTAGCCCGCAAAATCCCCGGCAAAGAGGAGTTTAACGAGACGATTCGTTATTTCCTTAATCAAATCCAACACCATAAAATTGATCTGCGGTTAAATACGCGCTTAGATGCAAAAGTATTGGAAAAAGAAACATTTGATGAAATTGTTATCGCCTCTGGGGTGGTGCCGAGGAGTGTAAGTTTACCCGGTTTTGACAGTCCGAAGGTGGTTGATTACCAGCAAGTGCTCACCGGTGAAGTCACGGTCGGGCAAAAGGTTGCCTTAATTGGCGCCGGGGGAATTGGTTTTGATATGGCCCATTTCCTGTGCGAAGCCGAATCGAGCACATTAAATCCGGACAAATGGTTAAAACAGTGGGGTATAGACAAGCAATATCAACATGCGGGTGGCTTAAGTGAGCCGCAAGTGGATAAGGCGGCTCATCGGAAAGTCTATTTACTGCAACGCAAGGCCTCTAAAATGGGCCAAGGTTTAGGTAAAACCACCGGTTGGATCCACCGCTTAGTGTTAAAACAGCATAATGTGATCATGAAAACTGGCGTGAATTATGAAAAGTTTGATGATGCAGGCCTGCATATTCGCGTTGGTGAGCAAACCGAAGTATTGCCTGTGGATAATGTAATCCTCTGCGCCGGTCAGGAGTCTAATCGCACTTTAGTGGAGGAGATGAAAGCCTCTGGCATCCCCGTGCATTTAATCGGCGGGGTTGACGTTGCCGCAGAGCTTGATGCTAAGCGCGCGATTCGCCAAGGGGCAGAGCTGGCTATGCGCTTGTAGTCGATCTTGGGTTTGTTAGCAATGTGCTTATTGCTGGAGAACTTGGGTGCTGTCGTTTTCTTCTCATGATGCCGAAAAGCCCGAGGTTTCCTCGGGCTTTTCGATTTGTTGCCTTTATTGCAGTACATGCACTAAGTTTAAAACTTAATTCAATGCGGTAACTCATAAGGGCAAAATAAATGCAGACTCATTCCTCATTGCTGGCGCCGTTTTTAGGCCGTGCGCCGTTGGCTAAAGCAATTATTGTTAGTGTTATCATCAGTGTATGCGTAAGTTTTTCTGCCATGAGTGACCCTTTATTTGATCCGCAACGCGCAAAAAAGGCCGGTGCAGACGAATATGGTATGAAACCCTATGTCATGGCATTCTTAAAACGTGGGCCACAGCAAAATCGTACGCCAGAAGAAGCTAAGCAATTGCAGCGAGCGCATTTGGACAACATTAGTCGCTTAGCTAATGAAGGTAAATTAGTACTAGCGGGGCCATTTTTACATAAAGGGGAACTGCGTGGTATTTATGTTTTTGACGTTAAAACCGTTGAAGAGGCGAGGGCGTTAACGCAAACCGATCCCGCCATCCAAGCCGGCAGTCTAGTATTAGAACTGCTGCCTTGGTATGGCAGTGCAGCGTTAACCGAGATAAATGAGTTGCATAAAATCATGGCAAAAAAAGCCATTTAATTCAGAATCATGGGTTACTTTGAGGCAGTTATTCTTCATTACACACGTTGAATAAGGCCTGAGGCATTGAGGGGGGGTGACGAACGGCGACCTTGTGCGATGCACTGTTGCTTGGCTGCTCTAAAGAGCTGGTCGTGAAAGGGGCTTTGCTCCGAGTGGCCACGGCAGCGCCCTCTGGGGATAAGTCGAGTTCTAAATCTTCGGCAGGGATACAGCAGCATGGCAGGCATTCATCTGCGTTAAGTTCCGCCAAGGGTTCGGTTAAATAGGTAACGCGGCCGCTAATAATGCGGGTTTTACAGCCACCACAAAATCCGCTGCGACACTCAGAAAAAATCTTTACCTTTTTACTTTCTAACGCCTGTAGCAAAGACCGATGTTGCTCGCCAAACAGCAACACCGGTTGTCCTTGCAGGCGCACTATGGGCGCCTTAGCAAAGGGATTGTTGGTCAACTTAAGGGGAAAGCTCACTACGTTAGCGCCTTAATGATCCACATTTGCGATCAAATTTAGAGATCAAAATCGAGGAACTCATCAGCATCTACCGCCGAGTCTATTTGCCCGACAAGATAGGAAGATACTTCAACTTCTTGGGGCGCGACTTGTACTGCATCGCTTTCTAACCAGTTTTTCATCCAAGGCAGTGGATTGGTGCTCTCGGGATAGGGCTGCGGCAAGTTAACGGACTTCATCCGTTGATTGGTGATAAATTCCACATATTGACAGAGAATTTGTTCGTTCAAGCCGATCATTGAGCCATCTTTGAACAAATATTTGGCCCATTCCTTTTCTTGTTCCGCGGCTTTTAAGAACAGATCATAGGCTGCTTGTTGACACTCGATGGCGATTTCGGCCATTTCAGGATCGTCTTTGCCACCTTGCATGAGGTTCAAAATATGCTGAGTGCTGTTCAGGTGTAAGGCTTCGTCGCGGGCAATTAAGCGAATAATTTTCGCGTTACCTTCCATTAGTTTACGTTCAGCAAAGGCGAATGAGCAGGCAAAGCTGACATAGAAACGGACAGCTTCTAGGGCATTGACAGACATCATGCACAGATACAAGGCTTTTTTGAGTGTGCGGATGTTAACAGTGAATTCTTTGCCTTCAATGACATAGGTACCAGCCCCGTGCAGATTAAACACTTGGGTTTGTTTAATTAACTCATCATAGTAAGCAGCGATGTCGGTGGCGCGGCGCAGGATCTCTTGATTGACCACGATATCGTCAAAAATTACTGAAGGATCGTTGACGATATTGCGGATAATGTGGGTGTAAGAGCGGGAGTGAATGGTCTCGGAGAATGACCAAGTTTCAATCCAGGTTTCAAGCTCAGGCAGTGAGACTAAGGGTAAAAAAGCCACATTGGGTGAGCGCCCTTGAATCGAGTCGAGCAGCGTTTGATATTTCAAGTTGGAAATAAAAATATGCTTTTCATGCTCAGGTAAAGCGTTGTAATCAATCTTATCGCGACTTACGTCCACTTCTTCAGGGCGCCAAAAGAAAGATAACTGCTTTTCGATGAGTTTTTCAAACACTTCATAGCGTTGTTGATCGTAGCGTGCCACGTTCACCGATTGTCCAAAAAACATCGGTTCACGGGTGGCGTCGTTAGGGGTTTGACAGAAGGTAGAGTAGGCCATGTTACTATTTTCCAATGGGCAGGGGGCCCAAAGGTCCCCTGCATTTCTTCATCTACAAATGGTTATGTGTGAGTGGCATTGCGGTCAATGCTAGATCTTACAGGCGCCGCCGGCGCAACCATCGTCTTCTTTCTCGAGATTGGTGATGTCATCGTGTTGATCCGAGGCACCATCGCGAGTGTTATGGTAATACAGGGTTTTCACCCCTAATTTGTAGGCGTTGAGCAGATCCTTTAACAGGGTTTGCATTGGCACTTTACGGCCTTCAAAACGCGCCGGATCATAGTTAGTGTTGGCCGATATTGCTTGGTCAACAAACTTTTGCATAATGCCCACTAACTGCAGATAACCGTCATTGCTAGGCATTTGCCACAGTAACTCATACTGATTTTTTAAGGTATCAAAATCAGGCACGACTTGTTTTAATTGCCCATCTTTACTGGCCTTCACGCTGATAAGGCCTCGTGGCGGCTCAATCCCGTTAGTCGCATTTGAGATCTGTGATGAGGTTTCAGACGGCATCAGTGCAGATAACGTCGAGTTACGCAAACCGTACTGTTTAATGTCGCTGCGCAGCGCTTCCCAGTCTAAATGCAATGGCTCACTGCAAATCTTATCTAAGTCACGCTTATAGGTATCAATAGGTAAAATACCTTGAGCGTAAGTGGTCTCATTAAATAATGGACAAGCCCCTTTTTCCTTCGCCAGATTCATTGAGGCTTTGAGCAGATAAAACTGAATCGCTTCAAAGGTCTTGTGGGTCAGGTTATTAGCGCTGCCATCAGAATATTTCATGCCATTTTTGGCTAAATAATTGGCGAAGTTAATCACTCCAATGCCGAGTGTGCGGCGATTCATGGAGGAAATTTGCGCGGCTTTAATTGGATAATCTTGATAATCCAATAGGTTATCCAAAGCTCGTACGGCTAAGTCGGCTAAGGGCTCCAGTTCGGCTAAATCGGTGATCGTCCCAAGGTTTAATGCTGACAGGGTGCATAGGGCGATTTCACCATTTGGATCATCAATATTATTCAAAGGTTTGGTTGGCAGGGCAATTTCCAGACAGAGGTTAGACTGTCTGATTGGGGCCACCTTCGCATCAAAGGGGCTGTGAGTATTGCAGTGATCCACGTTCTGAATATAGATGCGGCCTGTAGAGGCGCGCTCTTGCATCATCAGGGAAAAGAGTTCAACCGCCTTGAGACTCTTCTTGCGGATGCTGCTGTCCTGCTCGTATTGCTGATAAAGGCGCTCGAACTCCAACTGATCTTCAAAGAAGGCATCGTATAACCCAGGCACGTCCGATGGGCTAAAGAGGGTGATGTTTTCCCCTTTGATCAGGCGCTGATACATCAGTTTATTGAGTTGCACACCGTAATCCAAATGGCGAATACGGTTATCTTCAACCCCACGGTTGTTTTTCAGTACGAGGAGGGATTCAACCTCTAAGTGCCAAATGGGGTAAAACAGCGTGGCCGCACCACCGCGCACTCCGCCTTGGGAGCAAGATTTGACAGCCGTTTGAAAATATTTATAAAACGGTAAGCAGCCAGTGTGGAAGGCTTCGCCGCCACGAATGGGGCTACCAAGTGCGCGAATGCGGCCAGCGTTAATGCCAATGCCTGCCCGTTGGCTCACGTATTTGACGATTGAAGAAGCCGTTGCATTGATGGAGTCTAAGCTATCGCCACACTCGATTAATACGCAGGAGCTAAATTGGCGCGTCGGGGTGCGCACGCCCGCCATGATTGGGGTGGGTAAGGATATCTTAAAGGTCGATACCGCATCATAAAAATCCTTAACGTATTGAAGGCGAGTGGCTTTGGGATAACGGGCAAATAAGCAGGCCGCAACCAACATATACAGGAACTGCGCACTTTCGTAGATTTCATGGGTGACACGGTTTTGGACTAAATACTTGCCTTCGAGCTGTTTGACAGCCGCATAGGAAAAGTTCATATCGCGCCAATGGTCGATATAGGAGTTGAGTAGATCCAGCTCTTCGCGGCTGTAATCTTGCAAAATGTGCATGTCATATTTGCCCAGTTCGACCAGCTTAGTGACATGATCGTACAGCGCGGGTGGCTCAAATTGACCAAAGGCTTTCTTGCGTAAATGAAACACCGCTAAACGAGCCGCGAGAAATTGATAGTCCGGCGATTCTGGCGAAATTAAATCCGCTGCAGCTTTAATAATGGTTTCGTGAATGGCTTCGGTATGGATGCCATCGAAAAATTGCAGGTGCGAGCGAAGTTCAACTTCAGAAACAGAAACGTTTGTTAATCCCTTGGCTGCCCAAGTAATTACGCGGTGAATTTTATCGAGATCGATGTTCTCACGTTCACCACAGCGTTTTGTGACTGTCATAGTGCTATTCATTGAAGAGAGGCCTTGGTTTTTTAATATCTATTAGCGGTGAATTAATCACCGTACGTTTCCTTGTAAAACAATCGACAAACGCCCCTAAACATACGACATTCGGCCCAAATGGGGCCAATGGGTTGAGGCATTTCTAGTGTGTCTGATTGCTACCGATACACAAGATATGGTGTTTAAAATAATCTGGGATACAAGATAGTGAGGTTTACGTCTATTTGCAAGTCGCAAATCGTGGGGTAACTTGTGGATATCTTGAGGATAAAGAATAGGGTTAGTAATGGCTAACCCTGAAGCTCAATTTCAGGTGAGCGCACGTCAGCGTTGGGTGATTTTTAGGCGGCGCTTGGCCAAGGACGATTGCTAAAATAAGCAGCAGCACCTTGGGTAAGCTTTAAGCACGGGCAGCCATCAAGGCCTCAAGCACTGCTAACGGCGAAGTAAATTGCGCGAGCGCCGGCCAGTGCTGCGGGGTATCAGTGCTCGCCAGATACCCCCAAAGTGCGACAGCGCCTAACATGCCAGCAGCCTCGGCGGCGAGCAGATCCCGCTCTGCATCCCCTAAATACAAAATATGCTCGGGAGCACAATGTAATTGCTGGGCGCCGAGCAGCATAGGGGCAGGGTGAGGCTTAGCATAACAGGTCGAATCGCCACTGATCATTGCCGACAAGCGCGGGGTCAATTTGAGCTTTTGCAGTAATGGGCGGGTAAACCGGGCGGGCTTATTGGTGATGACCCCATAAGGGATTTTTTGTAAATCGAGCCAATCAAGCAGGGCGTTTATGCCGTTAAACAGCTGACAATGCTCACCGTTAATCTGTTGGTAATGGCTTAATAAGCCTTGTTGGATTTGTCTGCGTAAGGGCTCGCTGGCGTCGGGTAGCGCCGCATTCACCAGTGCTAAACTGCCGTGGGAGGCGGCGCTACGCATGCATGCCAAGGATGTTGGCGCTATCCCCGCATCTGTCAGGCTTAAGTTGAGGGCTTGCACCAGATCTGGCGCAGTATCGGCAAGGGTGCCATCAAGATCAAATAGTACGCCGTTTACTGGTGCTAAGCTCATGTTAATCGACCTTTTTTGTGGCAATCATGTAGTTGACATCCACACTCGTGGTGTACTTAAAGATCCCTGTAAGTGGGTTGTAGCGGATCCCTAAGGCGTCTTTACAGAGTAGATCTGTGCTCTCTACCAACGCGATTAACTCCGAGGGTTTAATAAATTTATTGTGGTTATGAGTGCCAATAGGCAGCATTTTGAGGAGGTACTCTGCACCGATAATGGTCTCAATAAAAGCGCGTAGATTGCGATTGATGGTGGAGAAAAACACATAGCCACCGGGTTTGACCATATCACAGCAGGCTTGAATGACCGACAACGGATCGGGCACGTGCTCCAGCATTTCCATACAGGTGACCACATCGTAATACTCTTGGTGATCTTGGCGATGGGCTTCGGCAGTGTTTTTCACATAATTAATGTTCACGCCAGATTCAAGAGCATGTAGGCGAGCCACGTCTAAAGGATCATCCCCCATGTCCAAGCCATCAACCACTGCACCAATGCGCGCCATGCTTTCAGACAAAATGCCGCCACCGCAGCCGACATCGAGCACTTTTTTACCAAAAATACCGCCAGCGGTTTGGTCAATATAATTTAACCGTAACGGATTGAGTTGATGGAGGGGTTTGAATTCGCCATTGGGATCCCACCAAGTTTGCGCCATACGTTCAAATTTGGCGATTTCCTGCGGATCAACATTGGTATTGTGGGGCATAGGATGACCTAAAACGCGTTAAATTGTGACGCCATTATAACGAGTCAGTTTGATAAACACAGTATGCGATGGGGTTAAGTGTTTGTGGTTGGTTGAAATTCCAGCAATAATTTCGGCTAACGGGTTTTATCGCATATAAAACACCTAGGAATGTTTAAGGAATAGCCAAAGCCGCGCAACCATCACCTATACCGGCGACTTTTTTGTACAGTCGATGGCTGAAATTGATAGTGTTTTCATCTATTAACTTACCTGCATCGCAATTCAAGTCGGATAGCTCTGGCGACATTAAAGAACTGTGTTAGAATGCCAAATCACGTTTTTGGGCCGCTCAATGATACGGAATATGCGTTGTCGGCTATTTTTCAGGGGAACGAGCAGTTTATGACTGATCTGGCATCATCTATTTCGCCAATTAATATCGAAGACGAACTAAAGAATTCGTACCTTGATTACGCCATGAGCGTCATCGTAGGACGTGCATTACCAGACGTGCGTGATGGCTTAAAGCCTGTGCATCGCCGCGTGCTGTTTGCCATGAGTGAATTGAAGAACGATTGGAACAAGCCGTACAAAAAATCTGCCCGTGTGGTCGGTGACGTGATCGGTAAATATCACCCCCATGGTGACTCTGCGGTATACGATACTATCGTCCGTATGGCTCAGCCTTTCTCACTGCGTTACACCTTAGTCGATGGTCAAGGTAACTTCGGTTCGGTTGACGGCGACTCCGCAGCGGCCATGCGTTACACCGAAATCCGTATGGATAAGTTAGCGCACCAACTCCTCGCTGATCTTGAAAAAGAAACCGTTGACTATGTGCCTAACTATGACGGCACCGAACAAATTCCTGCGGTACTCCCGACACGCGTCCCTAACCTATTGATTAACGGTTCATCGGGTATTGCGGTAGGCATGGCGACCAATATTCCGCCACACAACCTAACGGAAGTGGTTAAAGGCTGTTTAGCGCTGATCGCCGATCCTGCGTTGTCGATTGAACAGCTCATGGACTATATTCCAGGCCCTGATTTCCCAACCGCAGCGATTATCAATGGCCGTAAGGGCATTATTGATGCCTATAAAACGGGCCGTGGCCGCGCCGTGATGCGCGCCCTTGCTGATGTTGAAACGGAAGACAACGGCCGCGAGCGCATTATCGTTACCGAAATCCCGTATCAGGTGAACAAAGCCAAACTCATCGAGAAAATCGCTGAGTTAGTCAAAGATAAGAAGATAGAAGGCATTAGCGGTCTGCGCGACGAGTCTGACAAAGACGGTATGCGCATCGTTATTGAAATCAAACGCGGCGAAGTCGGTGAGGTCGTATTAAACAACCTCTATGCTCAAACGCAAATGCAGTGTTCTTTTGGTATCAACATGGTGGCATTGACTAACGGTCAGCCTAAGTTGTTCAACCTAAAAGAAATGCTTGAGTGCTTTATCCTGCACCGCCGTGAAGTGGTCACCCGCCGCACCGTATTTGAACTGCGTAAAGCGCGCGAGCGCGCCCATATCCTTGAAGCATTAGCCGTCGCGCTGGCCAACATCGATCCGATTATTGCGCTGATCAAAGCTTCGCCTACTCCAGCTGAAGCCAAAGTTAAGCTGGTTGAGCAGGGCTGGGAATTAGGCCATGTGCAAGGCATGCTTGAAAAGGCCGGGGATGATGCGGCGCGCCCTGAGTGGTTAGAGCCACAATACGGTATCCGCGATGGTCAATACTTCCTGACTGAGCAACAGGCTCAGGCGATTCTAGAGCTGCGCCTGCACCGTTTAACGGGGCTTGAGCACGATAAGATCATCGCCGAATACGAAGAATTGCTCGAATTTATCGCCGGTTTGCTGTTTATTTTGCGCAGCCCTGAGCGTTTGATGGAAGTGATCAAAGAAGAGCTGGAAGAGATTCTGGCCGAATATGGCGATGCCCGCCGCACTGTTATCAACGCCAACGAAATTGATATGAGTCTTGAAGACTTAATCACCGAAGAAGACGTCGTCGTGACGCTGTCGCACTTAGGTTATGCCAAGTATCAACCGCTGAGCGATTACCAAGCTCAGCGCCGTGGTGGTAAAGGCAAAGTCGCCACGAAAGTCAAAGACGAAGATTTTGTTGAAAAACTGTTAGTGGCCAACACCCACGATACCATTCTGTGCTTCTCCGACTTCGGTAAGATGTACTGGCTCAAGGTGTATCAATTACCGCTGGCAAGCCGCACGTCCCGTGGTCGCCCGATTGTTAACTTGCTGCCGCTGGCTGATGGCGAGCGCATTACTGCGATTCTGCCAGTGCGTGAATACGCCGAAGATAAGTACATCATCATGGCGACGTCAAATGGTACGGTGAAGAAAACTGCGCTGACGGCGTACAGCAACCCACGTGCAAACGGCATTATCGCTGTTAACCTCAAAGACGGTGACCAACTGATCGGTGTCGATATCACCAATGGTGATGATGAGATCATGCTGTTCTCCAACGAAGGTAAAGTGGTTCGCTTTAAAGAAGGCGAAGAAGTGGCCGTCCTCGATGAACACGGCAACCCAGTGCTGGATGAAGAAGGCAACCCACAGATCAACTTCAAGGGCGTGCGTCCAATGGGTCGTGGTGCGACCGGTGTTCGCGGTATCAAGCTTGAAGAAGGTCAAAAAGTGGTGTCGCTCATCGTACCTAAGGGCGATGGCGCAATCTTAACTGTGACCGAAAACGGCTACGGTAAACGTACCGAGCTGTCTGAATACCCATCGAAGAGCCGCGCGACGAAAGGCGTGGTATCGATTAAGGTCAGTGAGCGTAACGGTGCTGTGGTTGGCGCGGTACAAGTTGGCGGCAATGATGAGATCATGCTGATCAGCGACAAAGGCACGTTAGTGCGCACGCCTGCAAACGGTGTGTCTATCATCGGCCGTAATACGCAAGGCGTGACCATTATTCGCACCGCTGCGGATGAAAAAGTTGTCGGCCTACAACGTATTGATGAAATCCAAGGCGATGAGGATGACGTCGAGTTGGATGAAAACGGTATGCCAATCGTTCCAGTGGTCGCTGAAGGTGACATTGTTCAAGAAGAGCTGGAAGCGCCTTTAGAGGATGAGCTGGACGACGCATTAGAAGAAGACGAAGAGCTTGACGATGAGCAAGACGAAGACTAATTCAATTGCATAAAAACGGGCGTCCAATTGGACGCTCGTTTTTTTCATGGCAAGGTTATATTTTATAAATTCTAATAACATGGTTGATGAAAAAGGAGAGTGGCAGTGAGCGCGATTTATAATTTCTGTGCAGGTCCTGCGATGTTACCCGCTGCGGTCATGCAAAAAGCACAACAGGAATTACTCGATTGGCATGGTCAAGGCGTTTCCGTGATGGAGGTAAGCCATCGCAGTCAGGAGTTCATTGCGCTGACCAAACAAGCTGAGGCGGATTTACGCGAGCTGATGCAGATCCCACACAATTATCATGTGCTGTTTATGCATGGCGGCGGCCGGGGCCAATTTTCTGCAGTTGTGAATAATTTTTTAGGCAATCATGGACGCGCCCTGTATTTAGTCAGCGGTCAATGGTCCTCTGCGGCCTTGACTGAAGCGCAAAAACTGGCGGGTGATGCACAAATTGACAGTCTGAATATTGTGGAAAAACACAATGGACTCAATGCAGTAGTGCTACCTGATTTACACAAGATTGATGCCGATTACCGTTATGTGCATTACTGCCCAAATGAGACAGTTGATGGTATCGAAATTTTTGATGAATTAGATTCGCCATGGCCCATCGTCGCCGATCTTTCATCGACGATCATGTCCCGTGAAATAGATGTGAGCCGTTATGGGCTGATTTACGCTGGCGCACAAAAAAATATTGGTCCTTCAGGCTTGGCTATTGTTATCGTCCGTGATGATATGCTTAGACTCCCAAGCCTACTGCAATCCTCCATTATGGATTACCGTTTAGCCGTTGAACATGATTCAATGTTCAACACGCCGCCAACCTTTGCTTGGTATCTCGCTGCTGAAGTTTTTGCTTGGCTCAAATCCATTGGCGGCATTGCGAGTATTGCAAAAATTAATCAACAAAAAGCACAGATGCTGTACCAATGCATCGATAATAACCGGTTTTATCGTAACGGGGTGGTGGCGGCCAATCGTTCACAAATGAACGTTACTTTCCAATTGGCAGATGAATCACTCGATGGCGAGTTTCTAAAGCAGGCCCAAGCCGCAGGCTTGGTCGCCCTCAAAGGTCACCGGATTGTGGGGGGGATGCGTGCTAGCCTGTATAATGCCATGCCACTTGAGGGGGTAGTTGCCTTAGTCAAATTTATGAATGAATTTGCAGCAAAATATCACGATTAACCTCGCTAGCAAATGCTCAAAAGTGGTGCCTCGTCGCGTTAAGGCTGGCCGGTTTGGTCTTAACGCTGAAAGGCAGCACAACGCCTTAGTCACCTTTGTCATTTAAACAACATCTGCGCAATGTGTTCGCGCCCTTTATTGTTGGTAGGCTCTGTTGACCGCTACATCCCTTGCATTTTGTGGCGGCTGTTATGTCTTTTAGTATTGATTCTTCGATAACTAAGGGGCTGCCATTTCGTTGGGATGATGAGGTT
>NZ_JBOFMC010000055.1:0-5937 GCF_051658185.1 Shewanella sp.
AACTAGCCATAACTCGAGGATCAACCTTTGATAAGTGCGGCCCCAATGACAAGATTGATCGTGTTGATCTTAGCCTTAGGCCTTGGCGCTTGTGCTAGCGCGCCAGAACCTCAGCCTGTGGTCACACGCCCTGAGCCGGTATCGGTGTGGAACGATAACAATATTGCCAAACTGCATAGCGAGTGGCGCGGCGTGCCCTATCGCTTGGGCGGCTCGACCAAGAAAGGCATTGATTGCTCAGCCTTTGTGTCAGTCGCCTATGAAAAAATGCTCGGCATGACGCTGCCACGCACCGTAAAAGAGCAGCAAACCCTTGGCCATCCGGTGCCCAGGCATCAACTGCGTAAGGGGGATTTAGTCTTTTTTAAGACGGGCTGGAGCACCCACCATGTGGGCATTTATGTTGGTGGCGATAATTTCCTCCACGTGTCCACCAGCCAAGGGGTTAAAATTTCGAGCTTACTCAATCAATATTGGGCGGCTAAATATTGGAATGCCAGACGAATTTAAACGAACGAGCATCCGCTAACGCGACTCTTGCTCTTGAGGGCCGAGCGGCTTGAGGTAGGAAATCGCATTGACATACCAAGTGCTTAGCCCTAAGGGCGTGGAGACAATGGCTTCGTCATCGACTTGTTTTTTCAGCAGCGCCCGAGCCATGGGCGCATCAATCGAAATATAATCATTCCGGCCATAGATTTCATCGGGGCCGACAATACGAAAGCGTTTAATCTCCCCCTGATCATTTTCAATTTCAACCCAAGCACCAAAAAAGACCTTACCCTCTTGGGCGGGCGCGTACTCGACCACTTTAACGGCTTCGATTCGCTTTCTAAGATAGCGCACCCGAGAATCAATCTGCCGCAGCAACCGCTTGTTTTCCTTATAATCGGCATTCTCTGAGCGATCACCTAGGCTGGCCGCCCAAGTGACCTTTTGGGTAATTTGCGGCCGGTACTCACGCCAAAGATAATTCAGCTCAGTATTGAGCTTTTCAAAGCCTTCACGAGTGATTAAGTTAGTTTTCGCATTGGTTTTTACATTGGCATTCACGTTTGTGTTCCCATCCCCGCATGAGCGACTCCCCCGCGTGCATTTATCGTCACGCCACAAATCGCCGGGGAAATCAGCCGATATTGCGCGACAATATACCGCCATTTCAGACTCACGCCAATGCGCCGCTCGCCAAAATCGCCGCACCGCCTCTTCTCCCAACCGAGTGCAAAACCTGGCCATTGCCATAACGGAAACCTCGGTGAGATCGCGCGATTAACATGAAATTGATCCTGTGCCTGTGGTATCTTGAGGGCAATATTGATTTTTATAACCCGTTAGGCGTGACATTCTATTTATGCAAACTAATGCCCATAACATTGCTCAAATCATCGCTCAGGAACTGAATGTTCGCGAGCAGCAAGTGAGTGCAACCATAGAGTTACTCGATAATGGCGCCACTGTGCCCTTCATCGCCCGCTACCGTAAAGAAGCAACTGGCGGCCTAGATGACACCGAGCTGCGCACTCTTTACTCCCGTTTAGGTTATCTGCGCGAGCTCAATGACCGGCGCCAAGTGATCCTGTCGAGCATTCAGGCTCAGGGCAAGCTCACTGCGCAGTTACAGCAGGCCATCGACGCCGCCGACAGCAAAACCCGTCTTGAAGATCTCTATTTACCCTTTAAGCCCAAGCGGCGCACTAAGGGGCAAATTGCCATCGAAGCGGGCCTTGAGCCCCTGGCCGACGGCCTGCTTGCGGATCGTAAAGCCGATATCGAGGCACTCGCCGCCAGCTATATCAATGCCGAAATGGGCTTTAATGATACCAAGGCCGTACTTGAGGGTGCCCGCTACATTTTAATGGAGCGCTACGCTGAAGATGCCGAGCTGCTGCGCAAAGTGCGTGAACATTTAAGCCAAAACAGCCTGCTAGAAAGCCGTGTGGTCGCTGGTAAAGAAAAAGAAGCCGCCAAATACCGCGATTACTTTGAGCACAGCGAAGCCTTGGCCAAGGTGCCATCCCACCGCGCGCTCGCGATGCTGCGCGGCCGCAACGAAGGCTTTTTATCGCTGTCGATGAATGCCGACCCGGGCGCCGACGCTGGCACCGGCAGTTACTGCGAAGTCATTATTCTTGAGCATTTAGGGCTAAACCTTAGCGACAGCCCAGTTGATCAATGGCTTAAAACCGTGGTCACGGCCACATGGCGCATCAAAATCGCCCTGCAAATGGAAACCGAATTTATCTCGCAAATGCGCGAGCGCGCCGAGGCAGAAGCCATTAAGGTCTTTGCCCGCAACTTAGGCGACCTCTTGATGGCACCGCCCGCTGGCGCCAAGGCCACCATGGGGCTCGATCCCGGTTTACGCACTGGCGTTAAAGTCGCCATCGTCGATAACACCGGCAAATTGGTGGCCCACAGCACCATTTTCCCCCATGCTCCGCAAAATCTCTGGGATAAATCCATTCGTACCCTGGCCAACCTCGTGCAGATGCACAAGGTGGAGTTAATTGCGATTGGTAACGGCACCGCCTCGCGGGAAACCGACAAACTCGCCGCAGAATTAATTGCCAGCCTAAAAGACACTCAGCCCCACTTAACCAAGGTCATGGTCAGCGAAGCTGGCGCCTCGGTGTATTCCGCCTCTGAGCTCGCGGCGCTGGAGTTTCCTGACTTAGATGTGTCTATCCGTGGCGCAGTCTCGATTGCCCGCCGCCTACAAGATCCACTCGCGGAGCTCGTCAAAATCGAGCCTAAATCCATTGGTGTTGGCCAATATCAACACGATGTGAGCCAGAGCCTTCTGTCCAACTCCCTTGAGGCTGTCGTGGAGGATTGTGTTAACGGTGTGGGAGTCGATCTCAATACCGCATCGGCGCCGCTATTGTCGCAGGTAGCCGGATTAAACAAGACCTTAGCCAAGAATGTGGTGGACTACCGCGATACCAACGGCCAATTTAACAATCGTAAAGAATTGCTTAAAGTGCCGCGCTTAGGCCCGAAAGCCTATGAGCAAGCGGCGGGCTTTTTACGCATTCGCGCCGGCGATAACCCCCTCGATGCCTCGGCGGTGCACCCCGAAGCCTATGCGCTGGTCGAAACCATTGCCAAGGCCAAACAGCTTGAATTGGCAAGCCTTATCGGTAATTCATCGCTGCTGCGCAGCATCAATCCACAGGAATTCATTACCCCAGAATTTGGCTTACCAACGGTGACCGACATTCTTGCCGAATTAGATAAGCCCGGGCGCGATCCCCGCGGCGAGTTTAAAACCGCCAAGTTCAAAGACGGTGTCGAGGAGCTAAAAGACCTGATCCCAGAGATGATCCTCGAAGGCGTGGTCACCAACGTGACCAACTTTGGCGCCTTTGTCGATATTGGGGTACATCAGGATGGGCTAGTGCATATCTCTTCCTTGACCGACAAATTTATCAGCGATCCTCACACTGTGGTGAAAGCTGGTGATGTTGTGAAGGTCAAGGTCATGGAGGTGGATGTGGAGCGCCGTCGCATCGGGTTAAGCATGCGTCTGGATGAGGCTATCGCACCAAGCAAACCCCAAGGCCGCGGCGCCGCCCCCACGAAAGGGGCTGCCCAAGGCAAGCCAAATGCGAAACAGGCGACGCCAAGGGCGGCTCGCCCCCAATCTAAGGCTGCGCCAGTGAATGCCGCTATGGGGAACGCCTTTGCCGATGCCTTCGCGAAGTTAAAAAAATAGACTGAAAACTCAGCCAAAGTGCCAACCCGAACCATAGGGCTGGCACTTTGGCTCGGGCACACCTGTCTGCATCTCAGTTTATTAACGAACAATCATAAAATGGTTGCATAACAGTAACCATTAATACTATAAAGTCGGCAATTTCCTGCAACCTTTCGTAGAGCAGGATCTCCTATATCCAATTCTAATAATTACAAGTTAACATTCTCGACACCCCAAAGCGGAGTCACGCGAGAGTGTTTTGGGGTAACACAATGTCTGCTGGTTCGATTTTCCGCCGCCCACCCGCTTACGGGCCCTTTCGCGCTATTATCATCTTTTGCCTCTTAATCTTATTGATTGCCACGGCCAGTCGCATCGGTTTAGGCTTATGGCAAGGCGAACGCGTCGCGGCGGTCGATGGTTGGCCTCACTTGCTCCTCCAAGGTTTGCGGGTGGACATTGCCACCCTGTGCTGGCTCTTTGGGATTGCCACCCTTGGTACGGCGCTGTTTTCAGGGGATCACTTCGTCGGACGCCTCTGGCGGCCCATTCTGCGACTGTGGCTGACCCTTGGCCTCTGGATCATCCTGTTTTTAGAAGTCTCGACGCCCGCCTTTATTGAAGAGTACGGCATTCGCCCGAATCGTTTGTATGTGGAATACCTGATTTACCCTAAAGAAGTACTCTCTATGCTATGGGCGGGTCGCAAACTCGAGCTGATTTTTGCAGTAGGGCTAACCATTGCAACCCTGTGGGGCGGCTGGCAGCTCAGCGGTAAACTCACCCAGCATCTGCGCTTCCCTCGCTGGTATTGGCGCCCAGTGTTAGCCCTCGTGGTCGTGATACTCACCTTCCTCGGCGCGCGCTCTACCCTAGGACACCGCCCCATTAACCCGGCAATGGTTGCCTTTGCCGACGATCCGTTAGTCAACTCGTTAGTGATCAACTCCTCCTACTCCCTCGTGTTTGCCATCAAACAAATGGGCAGCGAAGAAGATGCCGCAAAAGTGTACGGTAAGTTAACCAAAGCGGAGATTATTGCCACCATCAGGCAAGAAAGCGGCCGACCAGCAGCGGCGTTCTCCTCAGAGGAGCTCCCATCGCTGAGCTTTAACCAAGCTAGCTATACTGGCAAACCAAAAAATCTGGTGATCTTGCTGCAAGAAAGCCTCGGCGCCCGGTTTGTCGGCAGTTTAGGTGGCTTACCTTTAACGCCCAATATTGACGCGCTCTCCAAAGAGGGCTGGTATTTTGATAATTTATACGCGACGGGCACCCGCTCAGTGCGCGGTATCGAGGCGGTCACGACGGGCTTTACCCCCACCCCCGCAAGGGCGGTGGTCAAACTTGGAAAAAGCCAGACCGGCTTTTTTACCTTAGCCGATCTCCTTAAAAAATATGGCTATACCACTCAGTTTATCTATGGTGGCGAGAGCCATTTTGACAATATGCGCAGCTTCTTTTTGGGGAATGGTTTTAGCGACATCATCGATCAAAAGGATTATCAATCGCCTGCGTTTGTCGGTTCTTGGGGCGTCAGCGATGAGGATCTGATGCGCAAGGCCAATAGTGAATTTGAGCGGCTACATGCCGAAGGTAAGCCATTTTTTAGTTTAGTGTTTAGCTCCACGAATCACGATCCGTTTGAATTCCCAGATGATCGTATTGAACTCTATGAGCAACCCAAACAGACTCGCAATAACGCCGCTAAATATGCCGACTACGCCATTGGTGAATTTTTTAAACTGGCTAAAAATGCCGATTACTGGAAAGACACCATTTTTATCGTGGTCGCCGATCATGATAGCCGCGTTGGCGGCGCCGATTTGGTGCCCGTCTCGCGCTTTCGTATTCCGGGGCTGATCCTAGGCGACAACGTCGCGCCTAAACGCGATCAGCGTGTTGTGAGTCAAATTGATCTGCCGCCCACCCTGTTATCTTTAATCGGGATTTCAGATCATTACCCCATGCTTGGCCGGGACTTAACCCAAGTGAGTGAGGATTGGCCGGGGCGCGCCATGATGCAATACGATAAAAACTTTGCCCTCATGGAAGGCAAAGATGTAGTGATTTTGCAACCCGAGAAGCCCGCCGAAGGCTTCCAATACGATAGCAAGAGCGAACAACTCAACCGCCACGCCCCAGCCGCCGAGGCCCTTGAGAAAAAAGCCCTCAGCTGGGCTCTTTGGGGCAGCTTAGCTTACGAGCAAGGGCTGTATCGCCTGTCCAAATAATCCGCT
>NZ_JBOFMC010000056.1:0-3923 GCF_051658185.1 Shewanella sp.
TTGAGGTTTGCGCGTGGTTTGCAGCTTCGCATTGGCCTTTTTTGCCTTGTGCTTGAGGGTCTGATTAATTTTTTTCTTGCGATTCATAGGCCAACCAATAAGCGAAAAAGGCCGCGATTATACCTATCCCGGCGGCCAAATTAAACACATCTTCCCCTAGGGACAAAGAGGCCAAGCAAGCGCTCCCCCGTTACGCGCCGTGCCCCTGTGTGAGCTTTTATGCGCGATGTCTTATGCCCGTTTTCATATGCATAATCGCCTATCCCTATGCCTAGGAGATTACCCATTGGATCGTTTAAGCCCTAATTAGGCTGCCGGCCATGGAAGTGCGTCGGGCTCATGCCACTGCGCTATCGCTGCCAGCACGGCCTCCTGCTGGAATAATTCCCCCTGCTGCGGCACATCTTGGTAACTATAGTGGTGCACGACGTCGTGACTATCGACATAACAAAAACGCAAACTATAGGCGTGTAGATAGCAGCGATCCGCCGCCGCCCCGCCGTATAGCTCATCCCCCAAAATGGGCACCCCTAAACTGGCGAGCGCCACCCTAAGTTGGTGGGTTTTTCCCGAATGGGGCTTGAGTAAATAGAGGCGCAACCCCTCGCCCACACTCGTAGAAAAAAACTGCGTAATGGCAGGATTATCCTTACTGCGCAGCAGCTTAAACATGCTACGGCGGGATTTAGCCATATCACCTATCACCCAACCTTGCTTCTTTTTGGGTTTACCCTTAGCAAGGGCGAGGTAATATTTTTGCACCTTGTGAGCCGTAAATAATGCGGTAAATTGCTTGGCTACCGCCGCAGTTTTGGCCAGCACCAACAAACCTGAGGTGGGGGTATCTAAGCGATGCACCGCATAGAGCTTAAGATCGCGATCCTGCTCGAGCTGAGCAACCACGCCAGCCTCCCCGGTTTGGCTGTGAAAGTGAACATTGGCTGATTTTGAAATAACAATAAAATCAGGCTCATCGGCTATGATTCGGTACATGAGACTCTCACTGTGTCACGCTGGATTAATCGCTAAAGTACAGGCACGGCGGTTAAGCCGTGAGCTGTTGATAAACACTTAGGGGGCAAATACTCGAGCAGTCGTTAAAAATCAATGGTGACGACTAAACCACCGCGCTGCTCGCCGCTGAGGTTATCCGATAGGCTGATCCGCGCATTGTGGCGCGAGAGGATCGCTTTTACCATCGATAATCCCAAGCCTGTGCCCTGCAGATGGCGGCTAGGATCTAAGCGCACGAGGCGCTCAAACACCCGCTCTTTACTGTCATCGGGGATCCCGGGGCCGTTATCACAAATGCGGATCTGCGCACCTGACTGAATGATATCAATCCGCGCCCCCGGGCCAGAATACTTCATCGCATTATCCACCAAATTGTACAATGCTTGAAATAATAAATACTTATCACCATGCACTCGCCAGTCACTCAAGAGGGATAGCCTCAAGGTTTGCCCATTAGACTCGGCAACCGCCTCGGCCATATCGGCAAGATCGGTACAGAGCTGCGCTAGGCTGAGCTCCTGTAAATCCAGCGCTTGTTGTCCCTCTTCGATGCGCGTTAAGGATAGCATGGCATCGAAAGTGGCTAAACAATGGTCGAGTTCCTCGGTCAAAATCGCGCAGCCCTCACCGATATCAGCGGCGGGCTTAGTGGCTAACTCTTCTAACCCGATACGGATATGGGACAGAGGCGTGCGTAAATCGTGGGCGATATTATCCGTTGCGCCGCGCACCGCCATCAGATTATGTTCGAGAATATCCAGCACCTTATTAAACTGCAGGGCCAGCATATCAAATTCATCCTGACGCCAACTCAAGGGTAAGCGAGTATCGTAATGGCCGCGCTCAATTTGCTCACTCAAACGATTGTATTGCACTAAACGGCGCAAAATCGCCTTAGAAAACAAATACCCAAGCGCTAAGGTCAAAATAACGGTCAGCATCACAGCGGTCGCAGCCGCGCTGATAAATTTATCAATCAGGGTGGCTAAGTTATCGGTACGGGTCGCGATCAACACTGGGCCGTAGCGCGTCATCACTATCCCGCCGGTCAGAATATGTAACTTATCCGGCCCCCCCGTTAAAATCGGAAAATCCTTGGTTTTGGGCAGCATCGGCATGTCTTCGGGCATAAAGCTTAAGGCGCCGACCATATCAAGGCTGTTGCGCCAAGCAATCAATGCGGTTTGGGGATCGGCGGCACGGATCTGCGCCGCAAAACTGCGGCGATCGACGGTGAGAGCGAGCTGCTGATAGCGCTGGGTTTCGGCTTCAAGATATTGGCTGACTTGATATTGCTGCTCGATGATCAGTTGACGATAGAGCACAAATAACAACGCGCCGATGATAACCGTCACTAAGGTCGAAAAAATAATGGTGATGCGCCAAGCGCTGCTTTGGTAAGGCTTAATGCCTTTGGCGTAAGCGATAACCGGATCCCCTTACGGTTTCAATCAACTCACCGTGGCCAAGCTCTTCAAATTTACGGCGCAATTTAGCGATATGTACGTCTATCACGTTGGTGCGCGGGTCAAAGTGATAATCCCAGACGGCCTCAAATAACAAAGTGCGGCTGATCACTTGATTGGCGTGCTCCATCAGATACTTAAGTAGCTGAAACTCTTTAGGTTGCAGCATAAGATCTTGGCCATCTAAGGTCACGTTGCGGGTGAGTAACTCCATCTTCAGGTCGCCGACCACGAGATCGGTATTGATAGGCGCAGACTGACCACGTTGCATGAGCTTTTCGGCGCGCACTAGTAGCTCAGCAAACGAAAAGGGCTTCGTCATATAATCATCGCCGCCCGCACGCAGGCCCTTAACCCGTTCATCGACATGAGCCAAAGCGGAGAGGATCAGCACTGGAGTGGCATTGCCATGGGTGCGTAGCGCCGTTAACAAGGTTAAGCCATCGAGCTGAGGCAACATACGGTCGAGAATAATTAAATCATATTGATCCGTGCTCGCTTGCTGCAACCCCTGCTGGCCATCGCTCGCGGTATCAATACTATGGCCGTGCTCAACAAAGCCTTTAACGATGTAATCGATGGTGGTGGCATCGTCTTCAACTAGCAGTATTTTCATCGGTATTTTGCACTCCTCAATCAGGCAGGTGATTGATCTCGTTGACTTAATCCCACTTAAGCAGAGGGAGCGGCTGCAGATTATCAATATCAAAAGCCAACTTATACTGGCCCGTGTCATTGAGTAATTTCAGCTCTAAATAACCTATCCCCAAATCGTGATCGAGCTTTGCATCGGTCAAAAAGCCCTGATGATTTTGGGTGGCCAAGGCAATTAAGCCGGAGAAGGTCTGGTGCTTCAGGCTGATAAGCCGCGCCGCCTCGAGTCCGCCCTTATCGTTTGCCGTCACTTTAGCAGCCTTTTGTTTCAACAACTTACCATCACTGGCCCGATATTCAAAGCGTGTAATGGCATTCGCTAAGGGATTAATCAGCTCAAATTGATAGATTAACACGCCCTCTTGCATGTCCATATCAAACTCGGCAATAACCCCAGAGAACTCCTTTTCAATCTGCTGCATCACACTGTGGGGGGATAAATACGCTCTTTGCTGCAGCATAAAATACGAGGGAGAAGCGGCAGACGCTATCCCTGCAACCCACATCCCTGAAACCCACATCAATCCTAGCAACCATAATCGCATGGTTCCTCCATAAAAACTCAATTGGTAGCTTGTGAGACAACCGCCAGCACGCCGGTGTTGGCCAGCGTGACCACCCCAAGCAACCATGACAAAAAGCAACGATGACAGCCAAGGCCGCCATGCTTAGGATTGAGGGCAAAGTTTCAGGCCGACAGCGCATTCGCTAGCATGCTGAGTCTACCCAATACTTGGTTAAACACCGATGAAAATAAGATTAAGCTTTGATCATCTTGAATATCTTGAG
>NZ_JBOFMC010000057.1:0-9295 GCF_051658185.1 Shewanella sp.
GCTGCGATCTAGCCGCCGCTGGGATTTCACATATTTTACTGACGGGCTCAGGGGGACCTTTCTTAACGGCGCCCTTAAGCAGTCTCAAGACAATGACCCCTGCTCAGGCCTGTAAGCACCCTAATTGGTCGATGGGGCCGAAGATTTCGGTTGATTCGGCGACGATGATGAATAAGGGCTTAGAGTATATTGAAGCGCGCTGGCTCTTTAACACGCAACCAGCGCAGTTGAAGGTGGTCATTCATCCGCAAAGCGTCATCCATTCTATGGTGCAATACCGTGATGGCTCGGTGATCGCCCAAATGGGTAATCCGGATATGCGTACTCCAATTGCGCATTGTATGGCCTATCCTCAAAGAATTAGCTCAGGCGTGGAACCTTTAGATTTTTTCAAAGTCGGACAATTAAGCTTTTGTGAGCCTGATTTTGAGCGTTTTCCCTGTTTAGCGTTGGCGATAGCGGCCTGTGCCCAAGGTCAAGAAGCGACTACCGTGCTCAATGCGGCCAATGAAGTCGCCGTGGCGGCCTTCTTACAAGGGCGTATTGGCTTTACCGATATTGCTAAGGTAAATGAACGCTGTCTTATCGCGATTAAACAACGTGGTTTAAGTAGTATTGAGGATATTATTGCCCTCGATGCGCAAACTCGCATTTATGCCGAAGAAATCTTAACTAAAATAACCTGTTAAGAATTTTAGTTTTCATATTGTGTAGCATACCTTGCTAGCATAAGGAGTGGGATGATAGATTTTTTCTGGAACTTAGGTTCTTTTATCGTGGCGTTGGGGTTATTGATTACCGCCCACGAGTATGGTCATTTCTATATTGCCCGTCGGTGTGGGGTCAAAGTCGAGCGCTTTTCGATTGGCTTTGGGCGGGCCATTTGGCGCAGGGTAGGGCGAGACGGTACTGAATATGTCGTTGCCATGATCCCCCTTGGCGGTTACGTTAAGATGCTTGATGAGCGCGTTGAGGAAGTGCCTGAGGAGCTTAAAGATCAGGCGTTCAATCGTAAAACCGTGTGGCAACGGATCGCGATTGTGGCTGCTGGGCCGATTGCCAATTTCATTTTTGCGATTATCGCGCTGTATTTTATGTATTTAATCGGTGTGCCTTCGGTTAAACCTGTGATTGACTCGACCCTCGCAGGCACGGCCGCTGCGCAAATTCAAGTGACGGAGCCGATGCAAGTGACCGCCATTTCCGGACAAAAGGTCCGTAATTGGGAAGAAGTGAATTTAGCCTTAGTCGGCCATATCGGTGATGACAGTTTAACGGTTTCCTTAGCGCCATTAAGTGACCTACAAGGCTTTGAGGCAGTGCCGCGCACTTACACCTTAAATACCCGGGAATGGCGGTTTGATCCTGAAAAAGAATCGCCGATCACCGCGCTCGGCTTAGGCGTATATCGCCCCCAGATCGAACCCAAAATCGCGTCGATAAGTGCCGGCAGTGCCGCCGAAAAAAGTGATCTTGCCATTAGTGACATTGTGGTCGCCATCAACGGTAAAAATTATACGGATTGGCAGGCTTTTGTTGACATTATTCAGCATTCTGCCAATGTGCCTGTGAGCTTAACGATAAGTCGTGAGGGTGAACTGCGGCAGGTGATGGTGACGCCATCGAGTGTCAAAAATGCTCAAGATCAAGAAGTGGGCATGTTAGGCGTCAGCCCAACACAGGCGCAATGGCCTGAAAACATGCGCTTACAGCTTCAATACGGGCCTATCGAGTCAATCGCCATTGCTGCCGATAAAACCTGGCAACTGGTGGTGGTCAGCTTTAAGATGATAGGCAAATTATTTACCGGCGATGTGTCGGTGAAAAACCTGAGTGGACCGATCTCCATCGCCCAGGGTGCGGGTAATAGTGCAACCTATGGTTTGGTGTATTTTCTTGGGTTCCTCGCGCTCATCAGCGTCAATCTAGGTATCATTAATTTGTTACCTTTACCCGTGCTCGATGGGGGACACCTGCTGTATTACTTTATTGAAGTAATAACTGGTAAACCTGTGCCTGAAAAGGTACAGGAAATAGGATTCAGGGTTGGGGCAGCATTACTGCTGATGTTGATGAGCATTGCGCTCTTCAATGATTTTGCCCGACTCTGAGCAAGGACAGACTAATAATTAGAAGTGCTCTATGAGATTGAATAAACTTTTTGCCTCGATGTTATTCGTCGGTGCGTCGTTTTCAGGGACTGTGTTGGCGAATACTTTCCAACCCTTTGAAGTGACCGACATCCAAGTTGAAGGTTTGCAGCGAGTCGCACTTGGTGCTGCCTTGTTAAGCTTACCAGTTAAAGTAGGTGATACTGTTGATCAGCTAAAAATTCAGCAGGCCATTAAAAGCCTGTATGCCTCGACTAATTTTGAAAATGTCTCTGTCAGTCGTGATGGCGGCGTGTTGATTGTGAGCGTCACTGAACGCCCCACCATCAGCGCCGTGACCTTTGAAGGCAATAAAGACATTAAAGATGAACAGTTGCAGGAAAGTTTGGATGGCTCTGGCGTAAAAGTCGGCGAGTCTCTCGATCGCACTATGCTGACGGGCATTGAAAAGGGCTTGCAGGATTTTTACTACGGCGTCGGTAAATATGGCGCTAAAGTGCAAGCTCAGGTGATTAACTTACCTCGAAATCGAGTTGAACTAAAATTCAACTTTACCGAGGGCCTTGCCGCTGAGATCCGCCAAATTAACGTGGTCGGCAATAAAGAGTTCACCGATGCTGAGTTGATTGGCATGTTAGAGCTCAAAGATTATGTGGCTTGGTGGGATTTGTTTGGTGAGCGTCGCTATCAAAAGCAAAAACTGCAGGCCGATCTTGAGACCATCAAAACCTACTATCACAACAAAGGTTATATCCGCTTTGAAGTGACCTCAACGCAGGTGGCGATGACGCCCGATCGCAAAGGGCTATATATCACTATTAACGTGAATGAAGGTGAGAAGTATAAAGTCAAAGGCGTGAATCTCACAGGCGATTTAATGGGCCGTGAAGAGTTAATGCAATCGATTTTGCCGATTAAAGCCGGTGATATGTACAATGGCGGCGATGTGACCTTTACCGAGGACATGTACAGCAAATACCTCGGTCGCTTTGGTTACGCCTACCCTGAAGTGAAAACTTACCCAGAAATTGATGATAAAACGAAGGAAGTGACCTTAAACATCAATATCAAACCGGGTAAGCGGGTGTATGTCCGTTCGGTGAACTTCACTGGTAATACCGTGACGAAAGATGAAGTCATGCGCCGTGAACTGCGCCAGATGGAAGGGGCTTGGCTCAACTCGGCGCAAATCGAGCAGTCTAAAGCGCGGCTTAACCGTTTAGGCTTCTTTGAAACCGTGGATACTGAAACCATCCAAGTGCCTGGTACCGACGATTTAGTCGATGTTGCGGTAAAAGTGAAAGAACAGCCATCGGGCTCATTTAACGCTGGTGTGGGTTACGGGACTGAATCGGGTTTAAGTTTACAGTTTGGTGTGCAGCAAAATAACTTCCTCGGATCGGGTAACCAAGCCGGGATTAACCTAAGCACCAACAAGTATTCTAAGAACGTGAACTTATCCTATACCGATCCTTATTGGACAAAGGATGGCGTGAGTTTAGGCGGCAGTATTTATTGGAACGAATTTGATGCCAATGAAGCGAACTTAGAGCGCTATAAAAATAGCTCCTATGGCGTGGCGTTAAACTCGGGTTTCCCGATTAACGAATATAACCGTATCAATGGTGGCATTGGTTATCGCCATAACACCATTTCTGAGATTTCGGCCTACGAACAAGCGTTGCGTTTTTATAACATTTATCGCGCCGAAGATCCGAATGCCGATTTAAGTTTTGATAACTTTGAACTGAGTTTAGGCTGGTATCGCAGTACGTTAAACCGTGGCACCTTCCCAACGGATGGTTCGTCCCAGCGTTTAAGCGGTAAAATGACGGTACCGGGCTCGGATTTACAGTACTTTAAAACCGACTTTGATACTAACTTTTACTTCCCCGTCAACCGTAGCCAAAGCTTTGTGGTGTTAGCGCGTGGTCGATTGGGTTATGGTAATGGCTATGGTCAATTTAACGATAACGATCAGATCCTGCCGTTCTGGGAAAACTATTATTCCGGTGGCAGTACCTCGCTGCGTGGCTTTAAGTCAAACTCAGTAGGGCCGCGTTCATTCTATCTGTATCGCGGCAGTGAGCCTTGTTCTCCCGATCCATCGGGTGATGGCTGTAGCTTACCGGGCGATCCAAATAGTATTCAGGTGAGTTCAGGCCGTTCCATTGGTGGTAACGCTATCGCGACGGCAAGTTTGGAATTTATTGTCCCGACGCCATTCTTGGATGAAGCCTATACCAATTCGGTTCGAACCAGTTTCTTTGTCGATGCGGGTAACGTGTGGGATACCGAGTTTGATTATGCGTCCTACCAAACCTTACCTGCAGAAGAATTTGAAAAACTGCAGGACTATAGTGACCCGGCGCGGATCCGCGCGTCATGGGGCTTAAGTCTACAGTGGCTATCGCCAATGGGACCTATGGTGTTTAGTTTGGCGTGGCCGATAAAAGAATATGAAGGTGACCAAACGGAGATCTTCTCGTTCAATATTGGCAAAACTTTTTAAAAGGCATACACTCGGCAGGTTTTGCTGATAATAACAAAAGTAACAAGGAGTCTATTTTGAATAAGATGGTAAATCGTGCCCTGATGACGTTAGTATTATTAGGTGCACCATTGGCAGCACAAGCTGAAAGTATCGCCGTAGTAGATATGGGTGCGGTGTTTGAACAGTTGCCACAACGCGAGCAGATCTCTCAATCTCTTAAGAGTGAGTTTGGCGATCGCATGGCTGAAGTTCAGAAAATGCAAGATGAAATGCGCTCTATGATGGAGAAGCAACAACGGGATGGCGCGTTAATGAATGAAACGCAAAAAACCGAGCTAAGCCGCAAATTTGAAGCGTTAAAATCTGACTATCAGCTTAAAGGTAAAGCCTTAGATGAAGACCTGCGTCGTCGCCAAGGTGAAGAGCAAAACAAACTGTTAGTGAAAGTGCAGAAAGCGATTAACACTATTGCTGAAAAAGAAAAATACGATTTAGTGTTAGAGCGTCGCGCCGTTGTTTATGTTAAGCCTAACGCTGACATCAGTGGCAAAGTGGTTGAAGCCTTGAGTAAAGGCAAGTAATCGATGAAAAGTGTGACTTTAAAAGAGCTAAGCCTATTACTTGATGGTGTGATCCAAGGTGACGATACGTTAGTCATTCACAGCGTAGCGACTTTAGAACATGCCAGCGCAGGCCAAATCTCTTTTTTAGCCAACAGTAAATACCGCGCTCAGCTTGAGAATACTCAGGCGAGTGCGGTGTTATTGTCAGCTAAAGACGCGCAGGATTACCAAGGTACTGCATTAATTGTTAAAGATCCCTATGTGGGATTTGCCCGTGTTGCTCAGTATTTAGATACCACCCCAAAAGCTGCGGTGGGGATCCACCCTTCGGCGCACATCGATCCTTCCGCCCAATTAGGCGAGGGAGTCGCGATTGGCGCGAATGCGGTGATCGGGGCGAACGTGATCCTCGGTGAGCATGTTCAAATTGGTGCGGGCACTGTGATTGGTCAAGATGTGATCATTGGTTCCAATACTCGCCTTTGGGCGAATGTGACTCTGTATCATAATGTCCATATTGGCCAAGACTGCATTATCCATTCCGGTGCGGTGATTGGATCCGACGGCTTTGGTTATGCGAATGAACGCGGCCAATGGATTAAAATCCCCCAAACTGGTGGCGTACGTATTGGCGATCGAGTCGAAATTGGCGCAAGCACCACCATCGACCGTGGCGCTTTAGGCCATACTGAGATCCACTCAGGTGTGATCATTGATAACCAAGTGCAAATTGCCCATAACGACATTATCGGTGAGAACACCGCGATTGCGGGTAGTACGACTATCGCTGGCAGTGTCACCATCGGTAAATATTGTATTATTGGTGGCAACAGTGCCGTTGCCGGACATTTGTCCATTGCCGATGGCGTTCATATTTCAGGGTCCACCAATGTGACTGGCAATATGCGTGAAGCGGGGGTGTATTCTTCTGCGACCGTGGCCATGGAAAATCAGCTTTGGCGGCGCAATACCGTGCGTTTCCGCCAACTCGACGAGCTGTTTTTGCGAGTGAAAACGTTAGAAAAAAATTTACAAACACCAGATTAATTGCCCCAAGGCAATTTGAGGAACCAGGTTCGTGTCTAAGCAAATGAACACTATGGATATTACGGAGATCCTTCAGTATCTGCCCCATCGATATCCATTCCTACTGATTGACCGTGTGCTCGATTACACCCCAGGTGAAAGTCTGCAGGCGATCAAGAATGTCACTATCAATGAGCCTTTCTTTCAGGGGCACTTCCCTGTGCAGCCGGTGATGCCGGGCGTATTGATTTTAGAAGCGATGGCGCAGGCGACCGGGTTGTTAGCCTTTAAGACCATGAGTGATGACGTTCCACCTCCAGGGGTTCTGTATTACTTCGCAGGAATTGATAACGCTCGTTTCAGAAAAGTGGTTGTCCCTGGGGATCAAATTCAGTTTGACGTTAAAATGATCAAAGAACGCCGCGGGATTGGCGTTTTCTACGCCGAGGCTAAAGTGGATGGAGAAGTGGCTTGTACCGCTGAAATCATGTGTGCCCGCAGAGAGATTAATCCGTGATAGATTCATTAGCGTTTGTGCATCCCGATGCAAAGATTGGCCATAACGTCACTATCGGCCCTTGGTCCTATGTGGGGGCAGGTGTCGAGATTGGTGATGATTGCTGGCTCAGTTCGCATGTGGTGGTAAAAGGCCCCACAGTGATTGGCAAAGGTAACCGCATTTTTCAATTCGCCTCCGTGGGTGAAGAGTGTCAGGACAAAAAATATGCGGGTGAACCAACACGGCTGATTATTGGTGACAATAATATTATTCGTGAACATGTAACGATTCACCGCGGCACGGTTCAGGATAACAGTGAAACCCGTATCGGTTCTAATAACCTGTTTATGAACTATGTGCATATTGCCCATGATTGTGTGGTCGGCAATAACGTCATTATGGCGAACAATGCTTCGATAGCGGGTCATGTGCATGTTGGCGATTGGGCCATTTTAGGTGGCATGACAGGGGTACATCAATTTGTGCGTATTGGCGCCCATGCCTTTACCGCAGGATGCTCGTTATTACTCCAAGACGTGCCCCCCTTTGTGATGGCTGCCGGCCAACCTGCGATCCCTCGTGGCCTAAACAGCGAAGGCATGAAGCGTCGTGGTTTTTCGAAAGAGAGCCAACTTGCTGTGCGCCGCGCTTACAAAACTCTATATCGCAGCAGCTTAACCGTAGAGGAAGCCGTCGCGGCGTTAGCTGAAGAGG
The DNA here is from genome assembly GCF_051658185.1 of Shewanella sp. Taxonomy (GTDB): domain Bacteria; phylum Pseudomonadota; class Gammaproteobacteria; order Enterobacterales; family Shewanellaceae; genus Shewanella. The sequence goes on from NZ_JBOFMC010000057.1 coordinate 7,408, forward strand.
CGCAAAACGATGAGCAAGTGAAGCTACTCGTTGATTTTGTTACCGCTGCCGGGCGGGGCATTATTCGCTAATCGCCGGCGAGCACGCAAACTAAAAGGGCATTTATATGCCCTTTTGTATTATGGGCACACGGGGGCTTTGGCGCCGAGCATGCCGCGCTAAGGCTGTGGTGCCTCAGTGTCTTCACTGTCATTAATGAATGAGACATGATTGGTATATGAGCAATAACACTCCATTAGTGTTCGCCATGGTTGCCGGTGAACTTTCCGGCGATATTTTAGGTGCCGGGTTAATGGCTGCGCTGCAACGCCAGCATCCTAACGCCCGCTTTGTGGGGATCGGTGGGCCGCGCATGCAGGCTCTGGGGTTTGAATCTCTGTTTGCGATGGAAGAACTGGCGGTGATGGGCATTGTCGAAGTGCTGTCACGCCTACCGCGGCTCTTAAGCGTGCGCGCATCTTTAATTAAGACGTTCACCACACTTAAGCCCGACTGCTTTATTGGCATCGATGCACCGGATTTTAATATCGGGCTTGAGCTTAAGCTTAAAGCGCGCGGGATAAAAACGGTACACTATGTGAGCCCATCGGTGTGGGCTTGGCGGCCTAAACGCATTTTTAAAATCGCAAAGGCCACCGATATGGTGCTGTCATTACTGCCCTTCGAGAAAGCGTTTTACGATAAACATCAAGTGCCTTGTACCTTTGTGGGCCATACCTTAGCCGACGATATCCCCATGCAAAGTGATAAGGCTGCAGCCCGTCAATTACTGGGATTAGACCCTAATGCCGAGTATTTGGCAATTTTGCCAGGCTCCCGTGGCGGCGAGTTAGCGCAATTAGCGGAACCTTTTGTGAAAGCCGCATTGCTGATCAAAGCCCAATTGCCCGATATTCGGTTTGTGACGCCTTTAGTCAATCAACAGCGTCGGGCGCAATTTGAGCAAGCCTTGAAGGATCACGCCCCTGATCTTGCCATTCATATGGTAGAGGGCCAATCGCGGGAAGTGATGGCTGCGGTCGATGGGATTTTGCTGGCCTCAGGCACCGCAACCTTAGAAGCGATGTTAGTCAAGCGGCCCATGGTCGTTGCTTACCGCGTGAGCCCTCTAACCTACCGTATTGCTAAGAGAATGATGCAGGTAGAGCGATTTTCATTACCCAATTTGCTCGCGGGCAACGATCTCGTGCCTGAGCTCATCCAAGAGGATTGCACCCCGGAGAAGATTGCCGCGGCGGTTACGCAGGAGCTTAATCGTGACTTTGGTCCGCTTAAGGCCGAATTTGAGCGCCTGCATTTGCAACTGCGCTGCGATGCCAGCCAACAGGCCGCTGCCGCGGTATTGGCGCTCGTCGCGAAGGAGACCCATTAATGGCGGTATTTAAGGTGTTAACTGAGGCTGATATTCACGCCTTTGAGTCCTGCGTCACGGCAGGGGTCGATGAAGTGGGCCGTGGCCCCTTGGTCGGCGATGTCGTGACAGCGGCGGTCATTTTAGATCCTGCGCGGCCGATCCTAGGGCTCAATGATTCTAAAAAACTGAGCGAAAAACGCCGTGAGGCGCTGTTTGATGAGATCTGTGCCAACGCCCTGAGTTGGCATGTCGGCCGCGCAAGCCCCCTTGAGATCGACACGCTAAATATTTTGCAAGCGACCATGCTGGCAATGCAACGTGCGGTAGCCGGGTTGACGCTTGCCCCTGAATTGGTCCTCGTTGATGGTAATCGCAGCCCAAGTTTTAGCCATAATGGCAAACTAGTGCTCAGCCATAGCATAGTCAAAGGCGATGGTTTGCTGGCCAGTATCAGCGCCGCCTCGATTATTGCCAAGGTGACCCGCGATCGGGAAATGGCCGCCCTCGATGCCGCTTATCCCCAATATGGATTTG
>NZ_JBOFMC010000058.1:0-7794 GCF_051658185.1 Shewanella sp.
GCGATAATAACCTTGACGGTTAAGCGTATCGGCAGCAAACGCATTAGCAGAGGGCAAGATACCCAAAGCAAGCAGCACACAGGTAAGAGAATGGCGCAGTTTCATGGATGATTTGATGCTCCGATGGTCATGTTCGACAACTCTATTCCCAAAAACGAGGAGCCAAAGTGACTTTTTGGCTGTCACACGGCAGGCCTGCAACCAAGCAGTCCAGAAAAAATCGCCGTACGTTGGGCATATATCGTCTTGATTTTTGTCAGTTAAGGCCAACACGCTAACAGAATTTAACCCCAAGTTCAGTAACTTCACGCTAAAGAAGTTTTAGCAAATGTGTCTCAATGATAAAAAGACTGACTCAGCAGGCATAAGGTATTTACAGTGAAGCACCGCGGCAGCGCATAATTCATGGCCAAAGCAACGGCATCGACCGTAACGCCCATCGCGTTAATGTTGTTTATTAAAAATGGTAAGGAATGGGGGCGACCACCACAGTAATCCCTGAGGAACATGTTCCTGATGAAGAGCAAGTCCTAGATGACATGCATTTAAGCCTAATGCGTTGCACCAACGCTATTTTGTGAGGGGATGTAGATACAGAAGAGCCGCGCTATTGATGAGTGTTATCAAGCAATTGCAAATGATATCACGTAAAAATAAAATCATGGGTTAACTGTCACCATCCTTTTGTAAGGAACTGATGTGGAGCGAGGACTGCCATTTTTGTTGTAGATGTGCAATGGTGCCACGCCGCGTTAAAGTGTGGATAGCTTGGTTAAACGCTGCTAATTGCGCAGCTCCCATGCTGACCTGACTTAACATAAGATGGATACCGCTGCGTTCTAAGGTGATGTTCAGGGGCACTAACTGAATGTTTGGATATCGTTTGGCGATATAAGATACCGCCGCCGCATCGCCAATCATGACATCCCCGCGGCCATAGGCGAGCATGTGTACCGATTTATCGAGATCGGGACTCAAAATTAACAGATGCGCCTGCGCTAGCCGCGCGCGAAATTGTTCATAATCCTTGCCATACCAACCTGCGACGGGAGCCAACAGCCGCAATTTATAGGTAAATAGATCCTCCCACTGGCGCAGTTGGCGATAATCTTGCGACCCCGCGTTGGCAAACAGCTTGACTTCTTCATCACGATATTCATCTGAAAATCGCGCGTAGGTTTGGCGCTCAGGGGTTTGAGTGGCGCCCATCATCAGATCCACCGTCCCCTGTTTTAGCATTTGATGAGAACGCTTGGCGGGTATATAGATAAAACTCACCTCACAGCCCAACTCTGCGGCCAGCTGCGCCATGATCTCAATATCCAGCCCTAAGGCCACACCTTTAGGCCCTTGAAAAGCGTAAGGAGCCCAATCGTTATAAGCCACCTTCAAAGGCTGTGGGCAGAGATTTGACACCTGCGCCCAGCCATGCGCCGCAGGATAACTGTATAAAACCGCCATCAGCAGGGTACTGAAACTCAATTTGGCCATCATCTTGCTATGCATGCTGCGATGGGTTAGCCCAACCATAGGCATCCTTTTAAGTCCCGAGAGTTATTTTACATGGGCACTATTTAATACGCCTTAGCCGCTAAATGCAAAACCTGTGAGTGAGGAACCTAAGGCCCCAAGGAGCTGACATTCAAGCGCGACCCGCTAATCCCAGCTCCCCCCTGCTGCGCCTTAATTTCGTGATGATCTACCGCCCGCCACACGCCGCTCATCACTCATCACTCATCACTCACCACTATTTTTAATTTAGGTTTAGGCTAATACCTTAAACAAATGGGCTTTGAGTTGACCAAAATCCGCGGGTAACTGTGCGGATAATATGGCTTTGTCAGCCACCGCCGCCAATTCGCTCGGCAAAGGTAACGCCAGCTTAAGCTCACGTTCGACCACATCTTTAAATTTCGCCGGATGAGCTGTGCCAAGGAAGATGCCTTGCTCACCCTGCGCTAAGGTCAAAGCTAATGCTTGGGCAGCAATCGCGGCATGGGGCTCGCTGATATATCCCTTGGCATACACATCGGCTAGCGCCTGTGAGGTTTGCGCCTCGGTAAGGCTCATGCCGACTAACTCAGTCAGTGGCCAGCCTTGGGCAGCACAAATCGCCGCCACCCGAGGCCAGTTGCTTGGCTCACTCACATCCATTGCGTTGGACATGGTTGCTTGGGTCGGATTAACCTGCCAAACGCCCTTGGCTAAATAACGCGGCACTGTGTCATTGCTATTGGTCGCGGCGATAAAGCGCTTTACCGGTAATCCCATCGCTTTAGCAAATAAACCCGCGGTAAGGTTACCAAAATTGCCGCTCGGCACGGCAATCACAGGATCGGCCTCATGGCGCTGTTTAGACTGGGCAACCGCTTCGAAGTAATAACAAATTTGCGCGAGTAAACGGCTGATATTGATTGAGTTTGCCGAGTTTAAATGCAGACCATCTCGCACATCGCTATCTTCAAAAGCCTGTTTGACTAAGTCTTGGCAGGCATCAAAATCTGACTCCACCGCCACGGTGTGGATGTTCTTGCCTAAGGTAGTGAACATTTTTTCCTGTAATTCACTGATCTTCCCCTTAGGATAGAGCACCACCACGTTGACTTTATCTAGGCCGTAAAAGGCATCGGCCACCGCCGCCCCCGTATCCCCAGAGGTGGCCGTTAAAATGGTTAAACGCGAATCTTGAGCAAACACGTTGATACATTGCGCCATAAAGCGCGCCCCAAAATCCTTAAACGCTAAGGTGGGCCCATGGAAGAGTTCAAGGCACGCACGCTGCTCATCGACCGCCACTAAGGGCAACTCAAAGTTGAAGGCGCGCTCCACCAGTTGATCAACCGTATCTTGGCCCAGTTCGGCGGCGAGCCAAGCGCCAAGCACTCTTTTACTGCGCTCGACAAAAGGCATCGCCAACAGCGCCTCAATATCCTGCAACACCGGGATTTTCGTTGGGAAAAACAACCCTCTGTCTCTACCGAGCCCCAATAGCACCGCTTCCTTAAAGCTCACTTTCTGCGAAGGGTGTTTTAAATTATATAGTTCCATGCTCACTCGACCTTATTCGTGCCCAGCCTTTTAGGGCTAATGCGTTAAAAGTAAAAAAATTAATCTACCCTGCGCGTACCTTGCTCATCGAGGCGGCAAACGTGGGCAAAGCCCCCTGCCTCCGTCAGATAATTGGCCTCTAACCATGCTTTAGCGGCATTGGCGGTGGCGAGATCGTCAGTCACTGAAAACAAGGTTGGCCCGCTGCCCGAAATCCCAGTGGTTAACATGCCTAATTCGGCGAGCGCCGCTCTGGCATTGTCATAACCCGGAATCGCGGCCGCGCGGTAAGGTTCGGCCAGCACATCCTTTAATACTTGAATCGCAAGCTGGGCATTTTGCTGATAAGAAGCATGTACAAAGGCACTTAAATAACGGCCAAAATCGATAACCACAGACTTATCGTATTGTTCTGGCATGAGTTTGCGCATCATGGCCGTCGAGAGTGAAATCCCGGGGTACGCCACCACCCAATACCATTGTTTAAAACTGGGGATCGCCTCGCAGATAACGCCGGGCACATTGAGCATCAGCTGCATGCCACCTAAATAACAGGGCGCAACGTTATCGTAATGCACGCTACCGCTGATCTTGCCCTCAAACTCCCCCATCAGTTCAAGCAGCGCTTGTTTATCGTATGGGCGTTCGAAATGTTCGTTCAGCGCATAAAGCGCTGCAACCACAGAACTGGCGCTCGAGCCTAAGCCACTGCCGACGGGCAAGTTTTTCTCTAGGGTTAATGCCACGCCTTGGTGCTCTTTCCCAAGGGCTTTTAAGAAAAATACCGCACATTGATAGACGATATTGTCTTCAGGGTTGTTGGGTAATTTATGCGCCCAAGCCCCCACTTGGCTAAGGGTCACCCCGGCATCCGCCGCCGCAATGGTCACTCTATCACCGAGTAAACTGCCATCAATGGGCGCCAATGCTGCGCCCAATAAATCAAAACCCACACCCACATTCCCCATAGAGGCGGGAGCGTAAACAGTCAAACTCATACACTCACCTCACGAGTCCAATTTAAGGTTCTTAATACATCAGCAAAGGCACCGGCCGCAGTCACTTCAGTACCCGCGCCATAACCTCGCAGCACAAACGGAATAGGCTGATAATAACGGCTGTAGAATGCCAAGGCGTTTTCACCGCCTTTTACGCTGTATAGCGGGTCTGTGACATCGACTTCGGCGATGCGCACATGGCACGCGCCTTCTTCAATCTGCCCCACATAACGCAGCACTTTACCCTGTGCTTTGGCCTTGGCAACTCGCGCAGCAATTGCGGCGTTCACCTCAGGCAAACGCGCCATAAAGCTTTCCACATCGCCAGAGTCATCAAAGTCTGCGGGCAATACGGAATCGACAACGATATCACTTAACTCAAGCTTTAAACCGACTTCACGGGCCAAAATCAACACCTTACGCGCCACATCCATGCCACTTAAATCATCACGGGGATCGGGCTCAGTAAAGCATTTTTCCCGCGCCAGTGTAGTGGCCTCAGAAAGTGACATGCCCTCATCAAGTTTGCCAAAGATAAAAGATAAGGAGCCCGACAAAATGCCATTAAACTTGTGCAGTTTATCGCCAGCAAATAACAGCTTTTTCAAGTTATCGATAACAGGTAATCCCGCGCCCACGTTGGTTTCGTACAGGAACTGACGGCGCTGCGTTAGCGCGGTCTGACGCAGCGCTTGGTAATAGGCGTAATCACGCGTGTTCGCCTTTTTATTGGGGGTGACGACATGCATCCCCGCGTTCATCACCTCTAAATACTGGTTCGAGACTTGCTCGCTCGAGGTACAATCCACCAGCACCGGGTTTAACAATTGCTGCTCTTTTACCCACGCCAGTAACGCGGGGATATCACTTGCCTGCTGGCTATCGGCCAGTAAGTTTTGCCAATTATTTAAATCGATACCCGTACTATCAAGTAACATCTTGCGGGAATTGACGATACCGCAGACACGAATGCTAATGTGCTGCTGTTTTAACACGCTCGCCTGCTGTTTGATCTGCTCGAGCAAACCTGCGCCCACATTGCCGCAACCGACCAAAAACACATCCAAATACTGCTGCACATCGAAAAAGCCTTGATGACAAGCGGCAATCGCATGTTTAGTCTTACGCTGCTCAATCACAGTTGAAATAGAACGTTCAGAAGAGCCTTGGGCAATCGCGATAATATTCACACTCGCCTGAGCTAACGCTTGGAAAAAGCGCGCAGCGACCCCTTTATGGGTGCGCATACCATCGCCAATCAAAGAGACAATGGCTAAGTCATGGCGCATTGCAATGGGCTCAAGTAAATCGCTTTTGATTTCTAACTCAAATTCTTGTTCTAGTGCCAATTTCACTTTGGCTGCATCACAGGTTGCCACACAAAAACTGATGCTGTACTCGCAAGAACTCTGGGTGATGAGAGACACTGAAACCCCGCTGCGAGAAATCGCCGCCAGTGTGCGGCTCGCCATGCCGACCATGCCTTTCATACCTGGGCCTGACACATCAAACATGGTTTGATTATCGAGGTTAGAAATGGCTTTAACCTGTAACCCACTGGCGTCGGCAAGGTTTGACACCAAAGTTCCTGGCGCATCAGGATTAAAGCTGTTTTTGATATAACAGGGAATATGGAACTGGGCGATGGGTGCAATGGTTTTAGGGTGCAACACCTTGGCGCCAAAATAAGATAGCTCCATCGCCTCCTGATAACTTAACTGTGATAACAACTTAGCATCGGCTACGACGCGAGGGTCGGTATTGTAAACCCCATCGACATCCGTCCAGATCTCACAGCTTGAGGCATCTAAACAAGCGGCCAGTACGGCGGCAGAGTAGTCAGAGCCGTTACGCCCTAAGGTCACGACCTTACCGTCTTCATCGGCGGCGGTAAAACCCGGCATCACCCAAACACGCTTTTCATCGAGCGCAAGGTGCTTAAAGCGCGGCTTACTGACCGCAATATCCACCACCGACTCGAGCGGACGCCCCCGGCCTAAAAACAGCTGACGTGGATCAAGCTGCGCCGAGGTAATGCCTTTGGCCAACATCACTTGTTCCATCAGGGCCGCAGACAATCGCTCACCCGCCACCACGATTTCGGCGCATATACCGTCAGGGCATTCTTGCAGCAACGTGATACCGCGTAATCTATCTTGCCAACGAGCAAGCTGCGCATGCAGCCCAGCAAAAAGCAGCTCACTTTGGCTGCTCGGTAACCCCGAACTCACCGCATCTTGATACAGTGAGGCAAACACCCGCTCAACATGCTGAATAACGAGCGAATAATCCTCACCTTTTACCGCTAAATCCACCATTTCTAGCAGGGCATTGGTCACAGTTGCAGGCGCTGAAAGCACAGTTGCAACAGGCTCTAATGTTGCCGCCTTGGCGACGATATCCGCCGCCATTGAAAATCGCTGCCAATTTGCAAGCGAGGTACCACCAAATTTCATTACTTTCATCTTGATCTCCTGCAGCGCGCCCGACTTAAACATAAGAGCTAGAAACAAAAAAGCCCGCTTCTTTGGTGGGAAGCGGGCTCGTCATTCACATTCTTTAGGGTATATCAGCCCGCCCCCACTCCAGTTGTAGTGGTGGTTGTAATAATGGTGATTACTACTAAACCTTGGCTATACATGTGTTTGGACCAATATATGTTAAATTCTTGGTTAACAGGATTGCTTTTTTTACCCGCACTTGTCAACCCCAAAAATCGATTATTTATTATCCTAGGCGGTTAAACCCTAAAATGTGCAATCAACATTGACTAATACTGCGTTTTCTTGAGAATAAGTTGGATTTGTTTCAATAATTACTGATTAATCACTGTGCCACCCCTTACCTCAACTTAGATTAAATTCATTTAAATTCAGAACATTAAAAAGAATTCACTTATCTCAAGAACACAAGATTGCGCCCCAGCGCAATAAACCATGCACTTGAGCTCAAGCCTGAAAATCCAAGGTTTTACCCATCGAGTTGATGGACAATCCGAGCTATTGCCCCCTAAAAAAGCTGTGCGATATCTAACATAAGCAACTTCAAATTATCGCCAGCACCCAAAAAGCACGTTATTATGCGCGCACATTCCGAACCGGAGGCGATATGAAGATCACCCAACACAGCGCGGTAACCATTCATTACCGTTTATCAGATCAAGAAGGCAGACTTTTAGAAGACTCTTTTAATGCCGAACCAATGCTTTATCTGCATGGTACAGAAAACCTGATCCCAGGATTAGAAGCGGCATTAGAAGGTAAAACCAAGGGCGAAACCCTCGACGTAACCATCAGCGCCGAAGAAGCCTATGGCCCATACCATGACGGTCTACGCCAAGCAGTTCCATTAGAAGCCTTCGGTGATATCGAAGATATCGTGCCAGGTATGCGCTTTATTGCCGAAACTGAAATGGGTCAGCGTCCAGTTCAAGTTGTTGAAGTAAAAGATGATGTTGTGATTGTTGATGGCAACCATCCATTAGCGGGTCAAGCTCTGAGCTTCAACATTGAAATTATCGATGTGCGCGAAGCAACCGCTGAAGAAATCGCCCATGGTCATATCCACGCCCACGGCGGTTGTGGTAGCCACGGTCATGACCATGGCGGATGCTGTGGTGGTTCAGGCCACGATGCTGGCGGCTGTTGTGGCGGTTCTGATGACCATGGCCATCACCACCATGACCATGATCACGAGGCTTGTGACACTCCGAAAGCAGGTTGTGACGGCAACGGTGGCTGCGGCTGTC
>NZ_JBOFMC010000059.1:0-5127 GCF_051658185.1 Shewanella sp.
GGATATTAGCCGTAAGCGAATGTTAGCCCGCAACCTTTACTTCATTGGCCACGCACGGTAAGACTTACCTTTGATCCGCCCACTGGTGAGTTTGGTTAACGCTTTTTTAGCCACCTTACGATTTACGGCCACATAGGCACGGTAATCGGTCACGAGGATTTTACCGACCTGCGAGCCCTCAATCCCGTTGTCGCCGGTCAGGGCGCCGAGGATATCCCCTGGACGCAGTTTTTGCTTCTTACCGCCATCGATCTGCAAAGTGATCATGCTTGGCGCGGCGGGCGTGTTGCCAAGCAAACTGCTACTGGGCAGCGGCTCGCTGTGGATTTCACGCTCTAAATACTCTTCTAATAAGGCAATTTTGTAACCATCCTGCTCATTGTAGAAGGTATACGCCGCGCCTTGACTGCCCGCACGGCCGGTGCGGCCCACGCGGTGAATATGCACTTCAGTATCGTAAGCAACGTGATAATTAAACACCGCATCCAGCGCATCAATATCTAAACCGCGGGCGGCAACGTCGGTCGCCACCAGCACGCAGGCGCTCTTGTTAGCAAATTGCAGCAGGGTTTCATCCCTATCCCTTTGCTCTAAATCCCCGTGCAGCGCCAATACGCTAAAACCTGCTGCCGCCAGCTCATCGGCCACTTTTTGAGTTTCGCGCTTGGTATTACAAAACACCACGGCGCTTTGCGGTTTATGTTCCAACAGTAATAACTGCAGAGCCTGCAGCCGCGCGTTATCATCGTCTAATTGATAAAAATGCTGGGCGATGGTGTTTTTTTCATGGGTGACAGCCGCCTTGACCATGGTCGGCTCGACCATGATTTGCTCGGCGATCGCTTGGATCTGTGTGGGGAACGTGGCGCTAAACAGTAAGGTCTGGCGCGCACGCGGGGCCCGTTCGATGATAGCGTCTAAGGCTGGCTGAAAACCCATTTCTAACATGCGATCGGCCTCATCGAGCACTAACATGTTGAGATGGCTTAAGTCTAAGCGGTTGCGATCTAAATGATCGACAATGCGCCCCGGCGTCCCGACAATAATATGTGCTCCATGCTCGAGCGAGCCGACCTGCGGCCCCATTGGCACGCCACCACAGAGCGTCAGGACCTTAACGTTATGGATACCTCGGGCGAGGGTGCGGATCTCCTGTGCCACTTGATCTGCCAATTCACGGGTCGGACATAGCACTAAGGTTTGAATTCGAAAACGTTTTACCTCTAACTTATTCAGCAGCCCTAAACCAAAGGCCGCGGTTTTACCCGAGCCGGTTTTACCTTGGCCTATCACGTCTTTGCCCGCGAGGATCGGTGGTAAACTTTGCGCCTGAATAGGGGTCATTTGGTGGTAACCCATGGAGGCCAGATTCTCAAGCAATTCGGTTTTTAGCTTAAGTGTGGAAAATGCCAGTGCTGGGCTCGGCTGAGTGTCTGAATTGCTCAAGGTGAATATCCTGTGGTGGGTAACCAAAACTTAATTTAGGTTACTGAAATAGCATGATTTATTGATAAAACGCGTCGTCATCGACGTTATTTTTGGGCAAAGGAGCTCACCAGCCCAATCCCAAAGCCTGGCTATTGTAGCAACAAACACCTATGTTTGCCTTAAGTCTTGCACGCCCTCAATGCTTGCCGCCACGCGCGCAATGGCAAGCCACGATAAGTGAGGTGATCTATGGATAGAAAATCCTTGCTGTCACCCCTGCGATGGCAAGCCCCAACCGAGCCTTAAACCTAAACGCTAAAATCGCTAAAACCGCTAAAACTGCTAAAACTGAGAGCCCCCTAAAACCAAGGTTCTGCGGCGGTGCCACTGTGCGGAGCCCATACTTAGGGCCCTAAATGTGAGGCACTAAAATATTATGGGGCCAAGATAATATAGGGCGCTAAGGCATTATGGCGCGCGAAGGATCATGGCCCCCAAGTGATCAGCTCAGTTCACCAAAGCGCCCTGCTTGATAATCGCGGATCGCCTGCTGGATCTCCTCATGGGTATTCATCACAAACGGGCCCATTTGCACTATGGCTTCACGTATCGGTTTACCCACAAACAGCAGCATACCGGCGCCTTGCTCATCGGCCATCAGGTGCAGCGGCACTTGACTATCAAGCACTAATAATTCGCCTTGGTGGAATACCCGCGGTGCCTGATGGCCAGCTTTATCGACAGCGCGATTATCGACAACCTGACGATCAACAGCGCGATAGGCGATAGCATCTACTGCGATGGTATCTACTGCGATGGTATCTGCAGCGATGGTGTCTGCAGCGATAGCGCCCGCAGCCACCGCATCTGTTTCGACCACGCGAGATATTGCCGCGGCCGGCTCAATATCCCCACTGCGCAGCTCACCTTGGTACACATACACGGCGGCAAATTCATGCTGCGACAGATCAAACTGCGCCGTGCCCATGGGGGCCAAACTCAGATCCGCAAGCGCCGCTTGGCCGGATAACCCTTGGAGCGGCGCGCTGAGCATCGGCCGCCCCACAAATGCCCAGTTGCCCGCTAACGCCGTTAAGGTCGCGCCCGCACCGTTACTCTCTGCCACCTTGGGGCTCGATGCTGTATCTTGGTAAATCGCGGGGCGTAACTTATCTTTTGCCGGCATATTCACCCAGATCTGAAAGCCATGTAAGCCATCCTTCGCATCGGCCAGCGGCATTTCCGAGTGAACCACCCCAAATCCGGTGCTCATCCATTGAGCGTCACCCGCGCGGATCGCCTTAACATTGCCCAGCTGATCACGATGCTCAAAGCCACCCTTGCGAATATAGGTAAAAGTTTCTATTCCGCGATGCGGGTGCGCAGGAAAACCGCCAATAAAGTCCTGCTCATTATCGGATTGAATTTCATCGATCATAAGGAAGGGATCAAATCGAGTCGTCACAAAATCGGCAACCCGGCGAATATTAACCCCATCGCCATCCATCGCAGGCTTAGCGGAATACGACTTAACGACTTTCATAGGGATCTCCTTAATGATAAACACGCTGCAAACCTGACATTCACTCAAGCAGTGTTCCGTTGCCTTGAATGCTTTGAGCGCTCCACTGCCGAGTGCATGGCAATACCATAGCAAGAAAAATTCTGAAGAAATATCGCGAAAAAAGGCGCTCACCATTCGAAATCATAGAACGTTTACACCGAGGATTAACTCAGGCGCGGCGCTCAGAAAAATAAGTTGAATAGAACAAAGAGAGGGGATCGCTATCTTGCATTAAACGGCTTAAGCCCGTTATCTGCTAGATATCATCAACACTACAGACAAATCACAAGATGAATTAACCGCCGCCGTAATCTCGACGCGTTGGCCACGCCAGAGATCCACTCAACCGATAATTTAACGTTCAATGGAATGCGCACAACCGTTGATAAAAGGCCCCTGTGCGGCAAAAAATAGCGCGATCCCTTTGGCAATAACAACCGACTAAACTGTACACAGTCCATTTTCAACTTTACACTGAATCCAAGCCATCATATTGATATTTTTAAGCGTATATGACCTTAAGACATTCTCTATCCCAACAATGGAGCAAATCCATTCTGGCACATCGTCTCGCGTTAGGTTTACAAGCTTCAGATACAGTGCAGCCATTATTTGCCGGAGCCACTTCACTGAGCAGTATGACCATCACTATCGCCGCATTAGTATTTTCAGAGGGATATCCCCTGTGGCTGCCTGAAATGCACAGCGATGAAAACACCCCCTTAACCAACGAGCTCATTTTACATAGCCTGTTTAACGCCAGTCGCTTACTGTTTATCAAAGAAATTGAACAGGGAGCACTTAATCAAGCGGAACATTTAGTACTCACAACGGCTTACCAGTGGACACAATCACTGCAGGCATCATCTGTGCAGAACATAAAACTGAATACGGAAACCGAGCAACTTTGCCAACTGATCCAGACCATTTATCAGCAACTTGAGCAAATGCGTCACCAAAAACGTCAATCTACCCGGAATATGGGAAGTTAACACCACATCCTCTAGATACACGGCAGTATCGCCCCTACGCACTAGAACACCATCTTTTTGAGGCGAATGCCTCAAGCCAAGACTAACGATACAGCCTAGTCGCTATCGGTAAAATTTGAAAATCTTGCTGCAACTGCTGTAAAAAATCATACCCCAGCAACGCTAACCCCCGGTAAAAGTCAGTTGCGGCATACTGATGAGCTAATTCAAAGCAACGAAATGCCCAAGGCAATAAGTGCAGTTGTAATAATACTTGGATCATTCGCGCTAAGGACTGATTATTAGGCTCCGCCGCAAGACGACCAAAGCTTTGATCCAATACCGCAAAAAATAACCCTATATGATCAATTGGCTGCGGAAAATCCATTTGCAGTTCAATCCCATTTGCACGGTAAAAATCAATAAGCGCCATGGTTGAACGATCATTGAACAACTGCTCTTCACTTAAATATACAGACCCCTGTGGCACGGCGTTAGGCTCGCCAGGACCAAAAAATAATTGGCCATAATCGAGCTTAAGTTCAATCAATGTGGCGGCATCCATCTCCCCCATGGCATTTAGGGTCATCTGCTGTAAATAGCCACCCAGTAACTGCCTACCGGCCCTGTTTTGCTCTCGCAAGCCAAACTCAGGCCAACTGCCTGCAATATCACATTCTTTGAGATCTTGGATCAGCTTCTGTTCAGGATAACGAATTAAACAATGATGCAAGATCCTGGCTAGACCTTGGTATTCCAAAAAATCGATTGTTGCCAAGCACACATTGGCATCTGTGGTTGCGTTTACAGACATGATTTCCCTTATAAGCTCAGCGGGCAAATAGCCCGCTGTATACTTAACACATTATCGTCAAAAGTGAATCTTTACACCTCGGATGGATTTAAAATTGCCCCTTCATTACTGCCCGCAGGACGACCATGAATGTTCGCCTTGATAATCAAATTTGGGTTAGTAATCGATGACGAGGGTAAAGGTGCAATATGACCATCTCCTTCACCATATTTCTTGCGTAAGTTATCCATCGTATCAAAATCTAACGCACGTAATGGGCAGGACTCGACACAGATAGGCTGGCGTCCTTGTGCAATGCGCTCAAAGCAGCCATCACACTTGGTCATCACTTTACGTTCACGGTCGATTTG
>NZ_JBOFMC010000060.1:0-22989 GCF_051658185.1 Shewanella sp.
CCGACATCCATCTGAGCTTCTCCTGCAGCCACCAAGGTAATATCGGGTTTACACTCCGTCAGTGCTCGTTTTACATCCGCCGTCAGTACGGTATCACCACTGATATAGAGTGTCGGTTCATCGGGGAGTGCCAAGATAAAGCCACAACCGTTTGCCATGACCTTATGGATCCAGCCGTGGCCGTGTTTAGCAGGTATTGCCGTCAGTTTACCGCCTAAATAGTCGATACTTTCCCAAGGTTCAATGCCATGCTCAACGGATATGCCATATTTCTCAAGATAGGCTTTATCCTTGGCTGGCGTGGTTACGCGGATATTGCGCTGAATTAAAAAGGCTTCCCCTGCGGCATCTAAATGGTCGCTATGTTGCAGTGGTTTAAAGCCGAAGGTTCGGCTGTGAGTTAATAAACAATGAGTGACTTTCTCGAGCAGCGCGGGGGCATTTGTAGGCAAATCGATAGTCGGATTTCTTTGGGCTTTAAAGCGCACTAGGCTAAAGGGCGGGATAGAGCCTTTCGCACCTAGCATAGGATCGATCAGGATGACCTTATCTTGTGACTCAATAATCAATGTCGCACTGCGTAAGTGATGGATCTTCATTGTTAGTCTCCAAACGGTTTACACTTTGCAGACGATTATCACCTGAGTGGTATTTATGTCATATTGTCCCTAAGGACATCTTCCGCTCATATTGGGTCAATATTATGGTACGTATAAAACCGGTGCAAGTGGCGTTGCTGGCGTTTGATGGGATCAGCGCTTTTCATTTATCAGTACCCAGTTTGGTGTTTAACGATGTGTTTATTGGTGGTAATAGTCCATTTGATGTCAGGCTTTATAATATTGATGAAGATGAGAATAAGCTAAAAGATAGTGCGGGCTTAGTCCTCGAAGACTGGGAACCAATTGCGGCAATTGTTGATGCCGATATCGTGATTTTTCCGAGCTGGCCTGAGTCTCTGCCGCAGGCCGCGCCAGTACTCATCGAACACTTAATCCAAGCCCATCGCAACGGGGCGTTGCTTGTTGGATTATGTTTAGGCGCTTTTGTGATTGCCCAAACAGGGTTACTTGATGGGAAAAGGGCTACCACTCATTGGGCCTATCAGGAGCTGTTTCAGCAACGCTTTCCTAAGGTATTGTTTGATAGTGCCCCTTTATTTATTGAAGAGCCGCAATTGATTACCTCCGCAGGTGTGGTAGCCGCCCTTGATTGCTGTTTACATATTTTACGACGTTTTGTGGGCCATGAGGTTGCAGCGCATTTGGCAAGGGTGATGGTCGCCGCGCCCTTTAGAGCGGGTGGGCAGCAGCAATATATCCCCGCTCCGTTCCCCCGTAAAGTGAACGGAGCGACCGAACTTTCCTCTGTGATTGGCATAGTTGAAGGGCAAATTAATCAACCTCATCGTATTGATGCGCTCGCTAAGCGCTGTGCCATGAGTCGGCGCACATTTACTCGCAATTTTAAAGCCGTGTACGGTTGTACTTTTGGCGAGTGGTTGCTAAATAAGCGCTTGCAGCTGAGTCAGTCTTTGCTCGAAACCACAGAGCTATCGATTGCAGAGGTGGCAGAGCGAGCAGGTTTTGGTTCTGAAAGTAGCTATCGTAAGCATTTTAGAATCACTTTTAACGTTTCACCGTCACATTGGCGCAGCACGTTTTGTGGGTAGCGTCGCCGCTTGTCAATTCGATGAGCTTGCTGATGGCGGCGCGAGTTTGGGCTTATTTTGCCATGCATTGGGCAAGCAGTTTAATGAAAAAATCGCTCCCTTTTCGCTGGCAAAAGGCAATGTTGCGCTCGGGAATAGATTCAGGATCGTTATAGCTTGCCAAAGCAAGTTCCATACTCGTTTCACGGATGATGTGTAAGGTTGGGTAGGGCGCGCGGTTGGTGAAATTGGCAGGGGCGTCCTGTGGCTCACCCTCGAAGCAATAATCCGGATGAAAAGTGGCCAGCTGATAAACGCCTTCGTAGTCGTTATCGAGCAATGCATCATTGGCCATATCGACTAGGTCGAGATAGGCATAAAAGCCCTCAAAGCCCCGTGGCAAAATAAACAGCGAGGTTTCGTGTGCCGGGTGAGCATCAAGGTATTGGCATTCTTCAATTAATGCCTTAAGCACGAGCTTGGGTTTTGTGTGCTCTACGACCAAGTAACGAATCGTGCCGCGCTCGACTTCGCGTCTAGCAAAGGGGCAAATATTGTATTTCATGATCACTTTTTTCACCCAGTTATCGGTTTGGTGAGTGATCAACTCGATTTCATTCATCGTGGTGTTTGGCCTGCGCGTAAAAGCTAGGGAGCGATCATAGGGATGATAGACGCCACAAGCAAGACAGCCATGCTGATATTAAAAAGTTTCTGCTGACGCTCATTTTTTAACAGGCGTTTAAGGGCCACGCCAAACCCCAGCCAGACAATCGCGCAGGGAAAGGCGACACATAAAAATACCGTCGCGATCGTGATGACTTGCGCGGTGAGCTCTTGCTGGACCGAAGTAAAGGTGGCAATCGCGCCCACCGCCATAATCCAGCCCTTAGGATTCACCCATTGAAATGCGGCAGCTTGGATAAAACTAAGGGGTTTAGCGACGCTTTTACCTTCAAGTTTGCTACTGCTGTTAGCAATTAACCATGAAAGGTATAATAGATAAATAATGCCAATAATTTTAATAATTTGGTGAATAATGGGATAGGTTTGGAAGACGGCGCTTAGGCCTAAACCAATGGCGAGGATCATGGTCGGAAAGCCAAGGCTAATCCCCATTAGGTGGGGGAGGCTGCGTTTGATACCAAAGTTGACGCCGGAGGTCATCAGCATAATATTGTTCGGCCCTGGAGTGATCCCCGAGGAAAAAGCAAATAGTGCAATAGCGATGATTAACTCCATAAAGATATCCCTCTCCTTTATTCGATTTTTGGCATTGTGATAGGGGATAACCCCTTAAATTTACGCGCTGCGGTATTACCGTTACTGACGCCGAATGAGGCATTTTAGCGGATCAATCAGAGTGTGCCACAGTTTCATTGTGCCAGAGTTTCATAGTGTCACAGTTTGATTGCGGCACAGTTTCATGGCGCGACAGTTTCATTGTGAAACGGATAAATGCCATCGCAATCAGTTGAGTGCCTGCGCCGAAGGCTCATGTGATTCAGCAAGTTCCCCTACACGCACAGGGATGGCGATAATGATGGTATCGCTGTGACACACAGAACCAGCGCGGCTTAACGCGTCACATGCACCTCATAGGCGCTAAATTTGCGGATATTAATCACGCCCGTATCGAAAAGTAAATATTGTCCTTTAATTCCCTGCAGGATCCCGCTTACCACCGGTTGTTTATCAAAATTATGTGAAGTGATTTTTTGGGGAAATACAGTAATCGGATAATGAATCGCTTGAATTTCATTCTGTACTCGCTCAATGCTGTAATCGCCTTTTTGCATGCCGATTTCGTGCAGTTTGGCTTCGATATGTGGGAGCAGTTCTGCCGCCTTAGCATGCAAGTCAATATCTGCAGCATGGCCTTTGAGCATGGTTTGCCACTGGGTTTTATCGTTGATTAATTTAGCTAATTCGACTTCTACGAGCCCCGAAATTTGCCGAGTGGCGACTTTAAGTATGGCTAAGCCTTGAGTCGCGCCTTGATCTATCCAGCGAGTCGGCAACTGTGTATGGCGGGTGATGCCAACTTTGATGCCAGACGTGTTAGAGAGATAAACATAGTGTGGGACAAAACAATGGCTCTGTGCCCACTGTGGCTCGCGGCAGGTGCCTTGGTCGAAGTGACAGGTTTCGGGCTTCATCATACACATATCGCAGCTGGCGAGTTGTTGCATACAGACAAAGCAGTGGCCTTGGGAGTAGCTTTTTTTGGTCTTTTTACCGCAGTGACAGCAAAAAATATTACCGGTATGAGTTAAGGTTAACGGTTTTCCTATCAGAGGGTTAAGCGCTAATAACTCATCACCGACCACTAATTGATACTGTACTTGGTGCGCCTCATCTAAGTGCGCGCGCAGCTTTTTTAGCGTTCCTAACATCGATATTCTCCTCGGTGTATCTTTGCGCTCATGTTGACCGCTAAAGTGCTCTCAGTTGTCAGCATGACTTTAAGTGGCGGTATCGCGCAAAGGTGCCTGTCGTTGGGCTCATGGCGATGATTAACATCATTCGCTATTGAACAGTTGCCCTCTGCCCGTCGCTAAAGGGCAGTAAAACGCGGCGAAAATAAGTTAACTGCAAAATAACATTGGCGAGTCACAAGGGCGGCATATTCGTTTCGCGAATTTCGTTTGCCGCCTGCAACCTTGCAGCGCGGCACTTGCATGGCAGAACATTCGCGTCTGCCGGGGTGGTGGTTAGGGTTTATAGGGACTTTTTTTACTCAACCATTTGTAAATTAAGGTCGCGACACCGATAAGCAGCAGGGCTACGGGTAAATAGATAATAATACTCATAAATTGTGTTTGGTATTGGGTGGCCAGTTTGGTGTGGCTGATGAGATAGCCAAAACTGACGAGAGGCACTATCCACAGTATGGAGCTGACGACGTTAATCATTAAAAAGCGGCTTCTAGAAATGCCTGTCGCCCCAATAATATACGGGTAAATCGTCCGTACAAAAGGGATGTAACGAGCGATTAGCAACGTGAGTATTCCATATTTATCAATTAGATAGTGCGCCTTTTGTTGGTGTTTATCATCGATGTGAGCTAACAAGTTATGG
This sequence comes from Shewanella sp., assembly GCF_051658185.1. Classification (GTDB taxonomy): domain Bacteria; phylum Pseudomonadota; class Gammaproteobacteria; order Enterobacterales; family Shewanellaceae; genus Shewanella. Next base: position 4,733 of record NZ_JBOFMC010000060.1, read on the forward strand.
TAGGTTTGGGTGTGCCCGAGAAAATAGCCCTGCAAATAGCCAAGGGCGGTGCCAATAAAGGTCGCCACCATTAACAGTGGCACTATCCCCATGTGAAGAATATCTTGAGATATCAATACTCCTGTTAGGATGAGTAAGGTGTCTCCCGGTAAAAACGCTGTGGGAATAAAGCCATTTTCCATCACGAGGAAGAATAAGATCACCCCACTGACCATTAAGGTGACATTGGGGTTTGATAATACTGCCAGATCATTATGGATCATGGCCTGAGCCAGTTGGTATAACTGCTCCATACGCACCGCTCCTTGGGATGGGTGATAAAAATGCAATATTCGCTGTCCGTGGAACACAGCGAGATTGAGGACACATCGTCCATAGCTGTTTGCTGGGTGAAGTTTATCAAAAGACGCTGATTAGAAAAGAGATGACTTCATTAAACTTTGTTGGTATTGGAGATAAAATGCTCAATTAGTCGTTGATTATCTTTATGTTATAACCATGGTGGGAGGTTAGCAGTGGGGCGTTAGCTGCGTTTTACCTCCTTGGCTGTGGGGATTGGTTGAGTTTGAAGTTTGCTCAACCGTTTAGGGCAGCCTTCTTAACCCTTCATGTGTTGTATTCACGCTTCAGCACTGAGCATTTAATGATCACGGGTTAATTTATCCAACACCAAATCGTCCCCGAGGGCGTAGAGGGATTGCACTAGCTGTTCTTCTTGGGCGCTATCTGTCAGTCCTAAGCCGATCGTTGCCCTAAAGAGGGCGATACCTGTGTGGCCTGCGCTTTCAAAGCGACTGCTAAATTGCTCAATATTAATGCCTAATGCGGTGATGCGATTGGAGATATCCAGCACCAATCCCGGTCTGTCGTAGGCGACAACATGGTAACTTAGGCGTTTCAGCGGTGTTAGGGCAAAGGTTGCCTTGGCATAGGTGAGATTAAGTCCGTCGATACATTCGAGCGCTTCAATTAATTCATCAATACGTTGGGAGGGCACTTCGAGTAACAAAATTGCGGCAAAGATACCGTGGATATGGCGCAGTTCGGAGTCGAGCCAGTTGCCACCGTGACGGCTAACGGCATGGGCGATTTGTTCAACTAATCCTTTTCGGTCAGGTGCTTGAAGTGTTATTAAGTAGCGGATCATCGTGTGAACTCCTGTTTTTTATCCAAGGCATCTGTTTTAATATGAGTTGTAACACAACTGTCATCTTTGCGTCATATAATCCAACGTACTTAAAAAGAAGGAGTTTGTTATTGCTCAGTTTATGTTGAAACGATGTAAGCATAGCACTTGGCAAATTCTAACGAAAAACTCACAGGCGTTAATCATAGAGGTTCTTAATGGAAAGTCAGGTCACTCAACCTGGTTCTGCGTCCCATAATATGTTGAAGGGTGGACGTTCAAGTCGCAGGGCATTTAAGGATAAGGCAGCTGAAATTGGGGTCACGATTGGCGGGACTATGGTTTTTGTCGCGCTGTTGTTGATCTTTTTTTACTTGCTGTACGTGATAAAACCGATTTTTGACAGTGCCGATGTCACACCGGTTAACAGTGTTCGCTATCAGCATACTGAAGTGGCGACCTTGATGGTGGGGGCTGACGAGCAAAATGAGGTGTTGTACCGCGTGGCTGTCGATGGTCAAGTGGATTTTTATGCAGCAGCCGATGGTAGCTTGATGTCAACCTTTACGCCGCCGTTACCTGCGGGAGTCTCTGTCACGAGTGCTGCGGTGGCCGCGCCCAATGAACAGCGTTTTGCCTTAGGGTTAAGTAATGGTCAAGCGCTGATTGTCGGTATCGAATTTGGTTTAACCTACCCCAACAACAAACGCTTAATCACCCCTAAACTGCGTTACTCCTCCGGAGACACTCCCATTACCATTGATGAGAATGGCAGTGCTATCAATAAATTAGCCTTTACCTATAGCAGTGACAAACTCACCTTCGCCTATCAGGATGCCAGCGGTGTTTGGCGTTTAAGCCGCGTCGAAGGGGTAGAGAACATGATGACCGAGGAAGTGGAATGGACGCTTAGCTCTGCGGTGATTGCCGATGCACCAAAGAATGTGGCTCATCAGTTAATGACGCCAGATCAACGTCAGTTGATGTTGCAGATGGATAATAAAATTTTCATCTATAACATCCGCGATGTTGATAATGTGGGGTTAATACAAGTTATTGATGCTGAAAAGAACAAGAGTAAGGTCAATAAGATGGCTTTACTTGCTGGCGCCAGTTCGATTTTAGTCAGTTATGATTCGGGGGTCGTGACTCAATATTTCCAAGTCAATGGCCATAAGGGCCGTCTATATAAAGAAATCCGTGAATTTAACGAGTTAGCACCAGTCGCCGCCATTGCCACTGAGTTTTATCGTAAGAGCTTTGCGGTAGTGAGCCCCGAAGGTGAGTTGTCGTTATTGTACACCACCAGTGAGCGCGAACTGTTTGAGCAAAAATTTGAGATTAAAAATCCAGGGGTTATGGGGTTTAGTCCGCGGTCCAATGGCATTGTGGTCGAGGCTGATAATCAGCTTAACCTGTTCGCTATCGAAAACTCCCATCCAGAGGTGTCATGGAGTGCGCTGTGGACCAAAGTATGGTACGAGGGTTATCCAGAGCCTCAATATGTATGGCAGTCCACCTCTGGCAGTGATGACTTTGAAGCTAAATTAAGCCTCATGCCGCTGGTGTTTGGCACCCTAAAAGCGGCCTTTTATGCCATGTTGTTTGCTGTGCCTTTATCCATCGCGGGCGCGATTTATACCGCTTACTTTATGTCGCCTAAAGTGCGTGGAATTGTGAAGCCGACCATTGAGATTATGGAAGCCTTACCCACGGTGATTCTGGGCTTTTTGGCTGGGCTGTGGTTAGCGCCCTTGGTTGAGGAGCATTTGCCTGGCATTTTGGTGTTGTTAGTGTTATTGCCTGTCTCTATCTTGGCCTCGGCGTTTGGTTGGAGTCGCTTACCAGGCAAGTGGAAACAGCGTTTACCAGAGACTTACCAAGAGTTGATGTTGATCCCAGTGATCTGCTTTATCGGTTGGTTCTCCTTTGCGATAAGCCCGATGATTGAAGTGGCATTTTTTGATGGTAACTCCCGTCAATTTATCACCAATGAATTAGGCATTACCTTTGACCAACGTAATGCGCTAGTGGTCGGTATCGCCATGGGCTTTGCGGTGATCCCGAACATATTCTCCATCGCCGAAGACGCCATTTTCTCGGTACCTCGCCATTTATCAAACGGCAGTTTAGCCCTCGGCGCGACCCCTTGGCAGACACTGACCCGGGTGGTGTTGCTCACCGCAAGCCCAGGGATTTTCTCTGCGATCATGATTGGTCTTGGCCGTGCTGTGGGCGAAACCATGATTGTACTGATGGCCACGGGTAACACTGCCATTATGGAATGGAGTGTGTTTGAAGGTATGCGTACGTTAGCCGCCAACATCGCCGTAGAAATGCCCGAGTCCGCCATTGGTAGCTCCCATTATCGGGTGTTATTCCTCGCTGCATTTGTGCTGTTCGTGTTTACCTTCATCTTTAACACGATTGCCGAAGTGGTCCGCCAGCGTCTACGTGATCGCTATAGCTCGCTGTAATGGAGATTTCATCATGATACTAAAGACAATTTCGCCAATGACCTTGAGGGGTTTGTGCAATGAGTAAGTGGGTAAAATCGGGCTCGCCATGGATTTGGATGACGGGCGGAGCGGTGAGTATCAGTTTGATTGCCGTATTAGGTTTATTGCTGCTGATTGCATGGCGCGGATTAAGTTATTTTTGGCCAGCGACTGTGTATCAGTGGGAACTTGAAGACAGTGCCGGCGTGCGTTCAACCTTGATTGGTGAAATTTACGACCGGGAGGAAGTCCCCACCGAGCGTTTGATTGCGGCAGGGCAAGTGTTTAAGCAAGATCCCGGTGAGTTTGTCACCCGTTATCTGGTTAAAACCGGTAACCGGGAGTTTGTCGGTTTGGATTTTCGTTGGATTTTGGCCACCGATATTGTCAGCCGTTCTGAGCCGAGCGATGTCGCTAAGCTTGAGCGTGCTAAAAACGGCAACTTTTACGGTTATCCCATCGCCGTGATTGAAAACGGCAAGCGCCTTGAGTTAGCCAATGATGTCATTGAAGCATCATTAATGGAGCATATTGAGCGGGCAGTTGCTTTATCTGATAAGGCGCTTAAGCTGCAAAAACAAGATATCGGTTCAATCAACTATGAAATAGAGCGCCTGCGCTTAAAAGAGCGCGGTTATGAGCTAGATGGAGAACTCACCGAGAGTCTGAAATCTGAGCTCGCCGCCGCAAGAGAAGCGTTGCATCAAGATTATCTGGTGCTAGAAAAAGAACTGTTTGCCCTACGAGAGCAAGCGGCTCGCGATTCGGTGATTGTGCGGGATATGCGCGGCGTTGAGGTTGAACTTAAGCTCGATGCGGTGCTCGATGTTACCTATGTCAATCATTTAGGTCTGATTGGCAAGCTTAAGCACTGGTTTGTGAGCTTGGGGCGTTTCTTATGGGATGATCCCCGGGAAGCGAATACCGAGGGTGGGGTATTCCCTGCAATTTTTGGTACGGTATTCATGGTGTTATTGATGGCCGTTATCGTAACGCCATTTGGGGTGATTGCGGCGATTTACATGCATGAATACGCCAAAAAAGGCCCGATCACGAAGGTTATCCGTATCGCGGTGATCAACCTTGCGGGGGTGCCCTCGATTGTGTACGGGGTATTTGGCTTAGGATTTTTCGTGTATATGATGGGCGGCTCAATCGACCAACTGTTCTATGCCGAAGCATTACCTGCTCCGACCTTTGGTTCACCAGGGGTGATTTGGTCAGCGTTAACCTTGGCTATTTTAACGTTACCTGTGGTGATCGTCTCGACAGAAGAGGGCTTAAGCCGTATTCCGAGCGCCGTACGTCAAGGCAGTTTAGCCTTAGGGGCAACGAAGGCCGAAACTCTGTGGCGGATTGTGATCCCGATGGCAAGCCCTGCAATTATGACAGGACTTATCCTAGCGGTGGCCCGCGCCGCCGGTGAAGTGGCGCCGTTAATGTTGGTGGGCGTGGTGAAATTGGCGCCTACACTGCCTTTAGACTTTAACTTCCCGTTTGTGCATTTAGAACGCAAATTCATGCACTTAGGCTTCCATATTTATGATGTGGGTTTCCAGAGTCCTAACGTTGAAGCGGCGCGTCCTCTGGTATATGCCACCTCGTTTTTGTTGGTGACCGTGATTATGGCGCTGAACTTAACGGCCATTAGTGTGCGTAACCACCTACGTGAAAAATACCGTTCGCTTGAGCACTAATCGGCGATTATCCTGACAGTATTAGGACTGAATATGATTTCTATAGATTCAACAGCAATGAACACGAATAACACTGATTTAGTTAATTTAAGCCCAAGTGAGACTGCACTAGAGATCCGTAATCTCGATTTGCGCTATGGCGATAAACAGGCATTATTTAATGTCTCAATGAAGATCCCTAAAAAGCAAGTTACGGCCTTTATCGGCCCCAGCGGTTGCGGTAAATCGACGCTGCTGCGCTGTATCAATCGGATGAATGATCTGGTGGATAATTGTCATATTAAGGGTGAAATTTTACTGCACGGTCAGAATATTTATGACAAGAAGATTGACGTTGCGGCGCTGCGCCGTAATGTCGGCATGGTATTCCAGCGTCCTAACCCTTTCCCGAAATCCATCTACGAAAACGTGGTATATGGCCTGCGTTTACAGGGCATTAATAACCGTCGTGAACTTGATGACGCGGCAGAGCGCTCCCTGCGCGGCGCGGCGATTTGGGACGAAGTGAAAGACCGATTGCATGATAACGCCTTTGGCTTATCCGGTGGTCAGCAGCAGCGGTTAGTGATCGCCCGTGCGATTGCTATTGAGCCGGAAGTGTTATTGCTCGATGAGCCCACATCTGCCCTTGACCCTATTTCGACCTTGACGATTGAAGAGTTAATCACTGAGCTTAAATCCCAATATACCGTGGTTATCGTGACCCACAATATGCAACAAGCGGCCCGGGTATCGGATCAAACCGCCTTTATGTATATGGGTGAGTTAGTTGAATACGCCGATACCAATACGATTTTTACTACACCTAAAAAACGCAAAACAGAAGATTACATTACCGGACGTTACGGTTAATTCGCTGTGGCATTTATCGGATAAATTAGCGCCCTAGGCCAGGTTCTAGGGCGTGATAGCAGAGTTCAGTAAAAGGTGGGTAACATGGAAAATATGAATACGACTAAACACATCTCCGGGCAATTTAATACCGAGCTGGAAGATATCCGCAATCGTGTGCTAGCGATGGGGGGCTTGGTTGAGCGTCAGCTCGAGCAGGCCATCGATGCCTTAAGTGCCCTCGATGCCGAGCTTGCCCAGCGCGTTATCGAGGGTGATCATAAAGTCAATGGAATGGAAGTGGCTATCGATGAGGAATGCACCCGCATTATTGCCAAGCGCCAACCTGCGGCCAGCGATTTACGCTTGATTATTGCGATTTCCAAAACCATTGCCGATTTGGAACGTATTGGCGATGCCTGTGTGCGGATTGCTAAAGCTGCACATGATAAGCATCTCAATAAAAAACAACCTTTATTGGTTAGCATCGAGAATATGGGGCGTCATGCAACCCAGATGCTGCATGCCACCCTCGACGCCTTAGCTCGCATGGATGCCGACTCGGCCCTTGAGCTACACAAAGAGGATGCGAAGCTTGACCGCGAATATGAAGGGATTATCCGCCAGCTAATGACCTATATGATGGAAGATCCTCGCTCCATTCCGGATGTGTTAGACGTCTTGTGGGCCGCCAGAGCGGTAGAGCGGGTCGGTGATCGCTGTAAAAATATTTGTGAATACATTATTTACTACGTCAAGGGTAAAGATGTGCGCCATACCTCCTATGAAGATATGGAAAAGGGCATGAAGGAGTAGGACTTCAGTATGCAGCATTAGGGATACAGTATTTGAACTGCAGCACGAGAGATAGCAACCTAAGAATAAAAACTTAAGAAGCAAAATCTAAGAATCAACAACCTAAGCATGAATACACAGTACAAGCCGACTTGGCTTGCACTTGCCATATCGGTGAAAACGCCCTGCACGGTATTGAGTGTAGGGCGTTTTTATTTATATGCAGCGCGAGTTTAGATGTGTAGAGCGTGGTGACTTTGGACTGGAGTGTGTTTAGTTAAGCGCTGAGCGCATTCGCTAAGCGTCCTCTTTGCCTTATACGGTGGTGACTCGCGGCATTCATGGCCTCAGTTTTAGCTCGCGTGGCGTACGGGCTGCCTTTTTAAGGCGCAGCGACAGTGTTTGCCTTTCAATGCGGGGCAGCCTGCACAGGGGGATTTTTTATAGGGACGTAGAGCAAAACTGTAGGCGTTAGGGTTGGGCCGCAGCTGTTTTATCTGCGCGGTTTTCTGAGGCAAGTGGGTCTCATTGGCGGCAATAAATAGGGCTGCTTTATGGGTGACTTGCTGTTTAAAATCGGATTTTGACTTTTTAAAGTCCTTCAGGGGCATCTGTAGCAGATGGGCCGATAGTAAGTGTGCCAGCTGTTTACGTAGGACTTTTTTGCTAAGTTTGGTGTTTTTCAGCTCGGCATCCCTTTGCCGATGAGGCGTGACTGGGCGATCCGCCACGCTTGGGGCCACCGCTGATGGCCATACTAAGGCTTGAGTGACCGCGGTGTGAGATGTGATGTTCGGGGTTCTTGCACTTGAAGGTACGGCAGTGTGTAAACCCGATGCGTTCAGGATCATTTTTTGATATGCCGCTAAATCTGCTTGGCGCTTGAGGCACTTTTTGGCGTATTTTTTACACCATTTTTGTAGGCGTTTTTTGAGTTTACGAATTTTCATGTGAGCCTCCATCCCAAGCAATGGGGCTCAGTCTAAATGAAAATTATTATCAGTCAAGTTGGGTGAAGACGAAAAAGACGGTTAGCTTGCCTCAGGCTCATAGGGCGACTGCTGTAGGTCGATGCAGGTTAATAACAGCCTTAATTCAAATTCCAGTTGGTGGTAGTCCGGTTCCATGTAGGTACATAATTGGTAGAAGGCCTTGTTGTGCTCTTTTTCTTTGAGGTGGGCCAGTTCATGCACCACCACCATCCGCAGCAGGGGTTCCGGAACCCGTTTTAATCGCGAGGAAATACGGATTTCATTCTTGGCTTTTATTTTATGGCCTTGTATACGCGCCACATAGGAATGTAGACCTAGAGCATGGTGGCTGATACTGATTTTGTCGTCAAAAATCACTTTGGAGAGCGGGGATGATTGGCGCAAATAGCGATTTTTTAAGGTTTGAGTATAGCCATAAAGCGCTTTATCGCTGCGGATCTCATGGACATTTGGATGGCGGCGCAGCAGCAGGGTTGGCAAGGTGCCCGCCTCAATATGCTGTAGGACCTGCCGATGAATATCGGTGCTGTAACCGTTTAAATACTTTAATGAAGACATAGGATTTGGGCTCTACACGGGGGTAGAGCCCCCATAAACGGATCAGGCTTTGCCAAAAATCCGGCGGTTTTGCTGGGCAAACGCCGCTTCAAAGGCGTTTTGCTGCACACGTTTGAGATCTAAACTGTCAAAATCGACCTGCGGCGGGTTGCGTTTGTTTTGCTCTTTGATGGTCACTGGCGACAACAGCGTCACAGGGACATCACCTAACTGAATCGCGGCTTCTAATTTAAAGCTGGTGGCTGAACCTGCAAGCTTGCCTTTTTGCTCGCGCTCAATAATCACCACTTCATCGACTTTGTAGTCCTGCATTAATTTATGAAAGGCAAAATGAAAATCACGAATAGACTCTGTGCTGGCTGAGTGTGACACGCTAAAGGAGACCTTACGGCACTCGGGCACATTAAAGGTTTCACCTTCATAACTTAATAAACTGATGATGGCCTCGCCACCCTTTAATTCAACACCGCAAACTCTCATGTTACACCTTCAAAATGTCAATAATAACGCTATGGTACGCAACTGGCCGCAAACAGCCAACATGTGCTTATCCTAGCAAGGTTTTTACTCAAGGCGGCTTAGTTTAATCGGCCGCCTTGAGAGTGATCTAATGGTTATACTGCCGTTGTGCTGGGTTTAAACATGCCGTTTAAACGTCATCATCCTGCAGTAATTTTGCCGCAGGCTTTTTACGCATGGGCGCATCTCCGATATCCACCCCGGTGATAAAGCGTTTATCCCGTGATGGTGCAGGGGCCGCCTTTTTCGCTTTAGGTTTGGCTTTCGGGCTAGCTGGTTTTACCTTGGCTTGGTTGGTACTGGTTTTTTTCACGGCTTTTAAGCCAGTAAATTTGGCGGCCATGCCTGGAATTACGCTGATTTCAAATGTTTTGCGCAGGAAGAGTTGTACTTTTTTAAAGTTATCCCAATCCTTTGGCCCAACAAGGGAAATGGCATCTCCTTTGGCGCCTGCACGGCCAGTGCGACCAATGCGGTGCACATATTCCTCGGCAAACTTAGGCATATCAAAGTTGATTACCAAAGAGACATTGAGCAAATCAAGCCCACGGGAGGCAACATCGGTAGTGACAAGGATTTGCGCCAGCCCCCTCGAAAATTGGTTCATGATCTGATTACGGGCAGCTTGTTTTAGTTCGCCACTTAAGGCAACGGTGTTCAAGCCTTGAGTGGCTAACTTTGCCGCTAAGCGCTCGGTATCTGGGCGGGTAGCGGTAAAGATAATCACTTGCTTATGCGGTTCGTCCTGAAGAATACGGCTCAGCAGGGCCTCTTTATGATCTAAATGATCACACAGGAAAATGCGCTGGTGAATATCCTGATGCTCGCTATGAGCGGCACCAATCGCCACATGCAGGGGATTTTTTAATAAAGTGGCGGCAATTTCATTGATTTCACTGTGATCTAACGTTGCTGAGAACATTAAGGTTTGCCGACGTTTGTGATCCGCAGCCTCATTGATCGCTTGTAGTTGTGGGGCGAAACCTAAATCCAACATGCGGTCGGCTTCATCCAAAATCAGCAGTTCTAAGCCATTTAGAAATAAATGCTTTTGTGCTAAATGGTCGGCGATTCGCCCAGGCGTTGCCACAATAAAATGCGGCTCTTTAGCGAGGGCCTTGGCTTGGTCGTTAAAATTCTCGCCGCCTAAGATGCTCATCGCTTTGTACTGGGTATTGGCCACCAGTAAGCGCAATTGGCTGTATACCTGCTGAGCCAACTCGCGGGTAGGTAATAGAATGAGTACCCGAGGATCGCGTTTGCTGAGGGCGCGGGTGGATATGACTCTTTGCAATGCTGGCAACAAAAACGCAAGGGTTTTACCCGAACCGGTTTTAGATGAGGCCATTAAATCTTTACCTGCCAATGCGATAGGCAGTGCTTGTTCCTGGATGGCGGTAGGGGTGCTGATCCCCATATGCTTCAAGCTTTGTAATAGACGCTGGTCCAGAGAAAAATCAGTAAATTGCAAAGGTATACCCCCTAAATCTTAGTAAGGGCAGATTATAGCCTTAAAGGGGCATTTTCAGCTATCCACATTATGAATAATCTCAAGATTAGCCTGAATAATTCTGTCAAACTGCGTGTAGAGCAGAGTGAATGGCCTATTTATTAACATTGGGGTTACCGTGGGTTAATCAGGGGATCATTGAATGGCGATATAGTGACTGAGGCAGAGTAAAACCGCTAGCGATTGACAGCCACGCTACCCCGGTTTTAGGTTAGTCTGGGGTTAACAGTGTTAAGGGAGATAATTTATGCACAAAGGCACATCAGCCACCATTGGCATCGCTTTAGGCAGTGGCGCAGCCAAAGGTTGGGCCCATATCGGGGTGTTAAATGGTCTTGCCGCGATGGGGATTAAACCCGACAAAGTGGCAGGCTGCTCGGTGGGAGCATTAGTCGGTGCCGCCTATGCCCATGATCATTTGAACGAACTTGAAACTTGGGTGCGCAGTTTTTCAAGCTGGGATGTCTTGGGATTAATGGATATTCGTTGGCGTAAGGGTGGCTTGATTGGTGGCGAAAAAGTGTTTGATGTGTTGCATACCCATATTGGTGATGTGCTGATTGAGGATCTCAAGCGCCCCTTTGCTGCGGTTGCGACGGATCTGTATTCGGGGCAGGAGATTTGGTTTCGCCACGGCGATTTGCGTCAGGCGGTGCGGGCCTCCTGTTCTATGCCGGGTATTTTAGCGCCCGTTCATCAAGGTGATCGTTGGCTCGTCGATGGTGCCGTGGTTAATCCGGTGCCCGTATCGGTATGTCGGGCGATGGGGGTAGATATTGTGATTGCCGTGGATTTAATGGGGTTTAATGCGGGACGATTACAGGGCTTACCGGTCAACATGACTAGCCGTAAAATGAGCGAAGGCACGCAGCAGCAGGTGCGCCAAGAAACCGGTTTTATGGATTTGTTTGCTCGGGGCCGTGAATATGTCAGCAGTTTGACTGATAAATTTTCCCTGGGGAACAAAGATAATCCGGGGATGATCGCCGTGATGTCGCAATCGATGGGGATTTTAGAGCAGCGCCATAAACGGGCACGGTTGATGGGGGATCCCCCCGATATTTGTATTGTGCCTGAGGTGACCAATATTGGTACCATGGAGTTCCATCGCGCTGCCGAGGCGATTGCCGCCGGCGAAGCTGCGGTTGGCAAAGTGGCCCATTTAATTGAAGCGGCATTGTGGAAGGGGTAATTGCAACGTGGGACGCATTGATTATGCCCAGTGGTGGTGAAGTAAAGGGCTAAACATGCTAGCTGCTCTGCCGGGTGTTGGCTCTCAATGCTTGTTGTCTTATCACAGATTTTGGTGCTTTTAGCCCCCGTTTGCGGACGGCGCGGATCCGGCTATGACCTGAGTTTGGACCATTATCTTGAGCTGGACTATCGTGCTTTATCACTCAGGTCAAGATGGTCTTTTCAGATCATTGGGCTTGGCTGCAGTTCTTCAGTGTTCTTTTATTCCATCTTATAAATTATGATCTGGATCATGGAAGTTTCACCTCCAATATCGCCTAATACTCTACATATTGTGTTTGTTGGTTAGCTAATCACTACATGTAGTGTTAATTTTAATCAGGATGGAGAGGAACTGAACAATGCCAGTCGTGATCAAGCGGGACGGTTGCCGCACACCTTTTGATGAGACAAGGATAAGAGATGCCGTCATTGCGGCTGCAAACTCAGTTGGGATAGAGGATGCCGACTATGCTGCAACGATTGCTGCTTGTGTCAGTCAACGGGTGGCAGACTTAGCGGAGGTGGATATCCATCATTTGCAAGATGCCGTTGAAAATCTGCTGATGGAAGGGCCTTATAAGGCATTAGCACGGGTGTATATCGAGTACCGTCATGATAGGGATATTTGCCGCGAAGCCACCAGTAAACTCAATCTTGAAATTCGCGGTCTAGTGGAGCAGAGCAACGCTGCACTACTGAATGAAAACGCTAACAAAGATTCAAAAGTGATCCCCACTCAGCGGGATTTGTTGGCGGGCATTGTGGCTAAACACTATGCCAAAAGCCATATTTTGCCAAAAGATGTGGTGGCCGCCCATGAAGCGGGTGAAATCCATTACCACGATTTAGATTATTCGCCATTCTTCCCGATGTTTAACTGCATGTTGATTGATTTAGCAGGCATGTTGACCCATGGTTTTAAAATGGGCAATGCGGAGATCGAAACCCCTAAATCAATTTCGACGGCAACCGCAGTGACGGCGCAGATCATCGCGCAGGTCGCTAGCCATATTTATGGCGGCACAACCATCAATCGTATTGATGAAGTGTTAGCCCCGTTTGTGGCCAAAAGCTATGACAAGCATTATCAGGTTGCCTTGAACTGGCAGATTAAAGATGCCAAAGCGTTTGCTACCGCGCAGACTGAAAAAGAGTGCCATGATGCATTCCAATCCCTTGAATATGAAGTGAATACCTTACACACTGCCAATGGTCAAACCCCCTTTGTGACCTTTGGTTTTGGTTTGGGCACCTCATGGGAATCGCGCCTCATCCAGCAATCCATGCTCAAAGTGCGCATGGCGGGTTTGGGTAAAAACCGTAAAACCGCCGTATTCCCGAAATTGGTGTTTGCGATCCGTGACGGCATCAACCATAAGGCTGGCGATTGTAATTACGATGTTAAGCAAATGGCCTTAAAATGCGCCACGATGCGTATGTATCCGGACATTTTAAATTACGAGCAGGTAGAAAAAGTCACCGGTTCATTCAAAACCCCAATGGGCTGTCGCAGCTTTTTAGGCACCTATGAAGAAAATGGGGAATTAATCCATGAAGGGCGCAATAACCTTGGGGTCGTCAGCCTCAACTTGCCCCGCATCGCACTTGAAGCCGAAGGGGATGAAGCGGCCTTTTTCCGCCTACTCGATGAGCGCTTAATTCTCGCCCGTCGCGCCCTTGATACCCGGATTGAGCGGTTAAATGGGGTAAAAGCCCGTGTTGCGCCAATCCTATATATGGAAGGTGCCTGTGGGGTACGCTTACGTGCCGATGACGATATTGCCCAGATCTTCAAAAATGGCCGGGCGTCGATTTCGCTCGGTTACATCGGCTTGCATGAAACAATCAATGCGCTTTACGGCACTGACACCCATGTGTTTGATAATGCCGAGTTACGAGAAAAAGCGGTGGCCATCGTGGCTTATTTAAAGGCTGCAACGGATGCCTGGAAAGCGCAAACCGGCTATGGTTTTAGTTTATATAGCACGCCGAGCGAGAGCCTGTGCAGCCGTTTTTGTAAACTGGATGCCAAACAATTTGGTGTGGTCACTGGAGTGACAGATAAAGGCTATTACACCAATAGCTTCCATTTAGATGTCGAAAAGCATGTCAATCCTTATGATAAGATTGATTTTGAACAACCGTATCCGGCTATCGCCAACGGTGGCTTTATTTGCTATGGCGAATATCCCAACATGCAGCACAATCTTGAAGCCTTGGAAAACGTTTGGGATTACAGTTATAGCCGCGTGCCTTATTACGGCACCAACACTCCCATCGATGAATGTTATGATTGCGGTTTCACTGGGGAATTTAGCTGTACCAGCAAAGGATTTACCTGTCCTAAATGCGGTAACCATGAGCCGAGCCGCGTGTCGGTGACGCGCCGAGTGTGTGGTTATTTAGGCAGCCCCGATGCGAGACCCTTTAACCATGGTAAACAAGAAGAAGTAAAACGTCGGATTAAACACCTGTAACGCTTAGTGGTTGTATCCTTGGTTATACTGAACGTTAAGCGCAGCACTGATTCATGGGCTGCGCTTTATCTTTAGCGCGCAAGCGGGGTTAAGCGTTAACTGACCTCGGCTGCAATAGCTAGTGAGCGCTCATCTGGAATTAACGCTATGAATTATCATCAATATTATCCTGTGGATGTGGTCAATGGCCCCGGAACCCGTGTAACACTGTTTGTCTCGGGTTGCGAGCACCAATGCCGTGGTTGTTATAATCAAAGCACTTGGGATGTCCGCTCTGGACATCAATTTGATCAAGCAATGGCCGATAGGATCATCGCCGATCTTAAAGATACACGTATAGTGCGTCGTGGTTTGTCACTTTCGGGAGGCGATCCGCTGCTGCCTGCCAACGTTGACGCCATTCTTGCACTGGTTAAGCGGGTCAAAACCGAGTGCCCCGATAAAGATATTTGGTTATGGACCGGTTATGTCTTTGATGAGTTAACAGCGTCACAACGCGCGGTGCTGGAGTATATTGATGTCTTGGTCGATGGTAAATTTGAGCAAAGTTTAGCGGATCCTAGTTTGGTGTTTCGTGGTAGCAGTAATCAGATCATCCGTATGTTATAAAAGCGGTAACGAGGATCGTCAACTTACTGTTATAATCCTAAAACTTGACACAGCTGCCAGTATATTTGGCCAATGAGATGACTGTGGCTAATCTAGGTAATTTAAGGTAATACAATGAATTTAAAGCAAGAACTGCAGCAGCTAAATGATAAATTAGACAAGTTTCGTCGTAAACTTGCTGCGGCAGAGCAACGGGGTGATCAAGCGATTATTGCCCAGTTTAAACGTGAAATCGCCGCCGTCACCAAGCAAATCAACAGCGTGAAAGGCCAGCAAACTCGGTTATTGCATAAGCAGGGCGATGAGCTGAAACATCTGCCGTTTCACCGCTCACTGACTAAGGCAGAGCAGGCCGATATGGGCCAATTGAAAAAGTCCGTCAAAGGTTTGGTGGTCGTGCATCCGATGACCGCGCTGGGCCGTGAAATGGGCTTACAAGAAGTGACAGGTTATGCGCCTAGCCCCTTTTAATGGGATAAGCGTTAACACCGCTGCTGCGGTAATGGCCGTTTGGCAAACTCGCGCCTGTAAAGCGCGTTTTTGTTTGTAAAGCGTGCTTTGCAACCTGCTTTTTGGCTCGCGCTCTGGCGAGCAGGGGGCATTAGATGGACTGATTGCCTCGAGTCACTTGCCAAGTTTTGCGCTATCGTTTTGTTTTCAAGGATACTTTCGTCTCAAGGAATGAGAGCTGTCGTTAAGGTTAAGTCATGTCGATAAAATATGTCGCAACGTCAAAGTTACCTACGCCTTGGGGCGTATTTGCTATGCATGGTTTTGAAGATACAGAAACAGGCAAAGAGCATGTAGCGCTTACCTTCGGTACGCTCAACGCCGACGAGCCGATGTTAGGGCGTATTCATTCCGAATGTTTAACTGGCGATGCCCTGTTTAGTTTACGTTGTGACTGTGGTTTCCAGTTACAAACGGCGATGCAACATATCGCTGAAACCGGACGCGGGTTTATTTTATACCTACGTCAGGAAGGCCGTGGAATTGGCTTGCTCAACAAAATCAGAGCCTATGAATTACAGGACAAGGGCGCCAATACTGTTGAAGCCAACGAGCAGTTAGGTTTTCCGGCCGATATGCGTAAATACGATATGATTAAGCCAATGTTGGAACAGATTGGTGTGAAGCATGTGCGGCTAATGACCAATAATCCTCGTAAAGTCAAAGCGATGAAACAGTTTGGCATTGAAGTTGTCGAGCGGGTACCACTGCAAGTAGGTAAAAATCGCTACAATGAAGCGTATTTAAAGACCAAGTCCACCGAGCTGGGGCACATGATGTCTGAACATCATTTTGTTGATGAAGATTAATGGCTTAGCTCTGTGTATTACGGTGAGGTTTCTCTGGGTGGTTAGCATCAATTGAACCGTTTAGGGCGGCGATTATGGGGCGTCCCGCTGGCGGTGGCCTTCATCGGGCTGCTGTTGCCGTTGGCTGTGTGGGCACAGTTTAGTGCTATGCCTCCGTTACCCTCCCATGCTTTCGCCGTAAGCCCCGATAATACCGCCTTCCAAGATCATCATCTTGCTCAACGCACTCAAGATAATGGCGCTAACTGGCCAGTTAATCCTAATTCAGCATACGCCTTTGGCAGCTATTTAGGCACAGGGATTTATCGTGTCCCGGATCAAAATGCGACGATCGTCAGTATCCCCTTATCCTTTGATTTACAAAAAAACAATGATAGTCGCACTTGGCTGCGCTTGCCGTTGTCCTTTGGTTTTTTTGATTATTTGGCAAAGGAGATCACCGAAGGGGAGTTACCCAGTTCTGTTGGCACTATGACACTCACCCCTGGCATCGAACATCACTGGCGCGCGAGCACGAATACCCGGATAGAGGCTTATTTGGATTTGGGCTTTGGCACCAACTTTGAAACTGACAACAATGTGGCCATTTTTGCCTCGGGCTTAAGCAGTCTTTATGATGTTAGTGTGCTGGGCCAAGAAAGTGTTTGGGTCTCCCGCTTACGGTTTGTGGGCTATAGCGAACAAATCGGGCGCTTAACCGATCAATTTGCCGTATTACAATCTGGGGTGGATTTAGGCTTGTCTCCCCGCTGGCAGTGGTGGAACCGACAGGTTCAGCCGCGGCTCTTTGCTGTTGGTTATTGGTATTTTAACGAATTAAATTTCAGTGATGATAAGGGGCAAGATAACCTAGTGTCGGGCAGCTATGAGCTGGGGGTGACCTTTGCATTTTCTCGTCCCCTCGGTGAAAAGCTGTTGGATATCGATCGCATCGGTCTAAGCTACCGCACTGGTGACGGTTTAAATATTTGGCGCTTAGTCTTGAGTTTTCCTATCTAATATTTTCGGATTTAGGGGGATGTAGCCCTAGGGGGGACGAGGGCTTGTTAACCCTAGTCGGTCACCGCTTACCCACGACTTCCCCAAATATGGCTATTGAGAGCGGTGGGCTCTCCATTGGACGCGACCTGGGAATCATTCACAGTATTCATTTGTTGCGGCTGGCTGGATTTGGCCTGTGCAGCCTTCGGTGCGGGTAACGGTAATTTATGGGCTTTTAAATATAAATACTCCACTTTTTCCCTCGCCCAATCGGTTTTTCTTAAAAATCGCAGACTAGATTTGATGCTGGGATCGTGGGTAAAGCAGCGAATTTTGATCCGCTGTCCTAATTCTTCCCAACCATAACGCTCAACGAGATCGGTGACTATCGTTTCGAGTTTAATGCCATGTAATGGATTGTTTGCTTGAGTCATATTGGTGCATATTGCCGTGAATTATGGCGCAATTATAGCAGTTTAAGCCTAAAAAGATGGAGCCTATTTATGTGACTCTCCATTTATCTGGCTAATTATCGGCATCGGTATTGTCTTTGTTTGCTGTCGTGCGGTGAGCATTAGGTTATATCGAGGGCGTGTTGATATTTTATGGTGGTTTTTGCAGCAACCTAGCTGACGTTTATGCAAGGCAACGTCCTGTGGTTATTCTACAACAACGGGCGATTACGCATACGCAGCAGAAATGGTGCTCTAAACGCTGGGCTAAACTCTGGACTAAACGTTGCGCGAAGGAGATGTCTGGCAACCATCTGTTTTGATTCTTACTTTTACTTTCTGTCATAAGAGTCGCTCGTCATTTGGGTAGCATAACGACACGTCATTCCTCCCTTGGCGAGCACCAACTTGCATGAGCGAACAATATGTCATCTCGACACGCCAACGCGCGCTAGGCTGGGTTTGGGCCGTTAGCGGCATAGTAACCTGTTTGCAGCCAATGGCAGCCCAAATCCGGGTTAGCGCCGCCTGATTCAGTAGCTTAGCGCCGGTTGATTCTGTGGGCTGATCATAAATTGGCTGAGCATCCCATCATTGGCAGAACCAGCGCCCAGACCGCGACTCATGCAATCTAATTTTGACTCTTGGCTCCCTGTG
>NZ_JBOFMC010000061.1:0-6056 GCF_051658185.1 Shewanella sp.
CCCATAATGAGGGTGGCCGTAGTGCTGGAGGTTGGGGCGAGCCCTAAGGGGCAAGCCTCTTCGGGGACTTCAATACATAAATGGATTTGCGCCAGCCGGGCCATGGTGGAGTCAGGTTTGCCGGTCATGGCGATAACCGGTATCCCTTTACGTTGAATCACCGGCATTAATGCCAGAATTTCACTCGATTCGCCGGAGTTGGAGATCGTTAAAATAATGTCATTATCCGACAACACTCCGAGATCGCCGTGGCTCGCTTCCCCTGGGTGCACAAAAAAGGCAGGGGTGCCGGTGCTCGCCAAGGTGGCGGAAATCTTATTGCCAATGTGGCCAGATTTGCCCATCCCCATGACGATGACTTTACCAGTGCAGTCAAGGATCAATTGGCACGCCATGGCAAATTCAGGTGAATCCACATATTGATATAGATTGTCTAGGGCCAATTTTTCGATGTCGATAACTTTGCAGCCCCATTGGCGCAATTGTGATTGGTCTACCATGTCTATCTCTCTTGTTGCATTGTCTTTGTCGCCCCATTGATGGGATAGGAGTTGCACAATGTGGTACGCGATAAAGATGATAAAAAATAAGTATCTTGCTCGGGTTGAATTCGTTTTGTTTCAGCGTGTGCCGTAGCGCTTAGCACTGGCGCAGTGACTTTTAACGCCTTGTTTTTACATAGCTGTTTTTAAATAACTGTTGTTCAATAACTGTTGTTCAATGGCGGTTGTTAAATATCTCTGGTTAACAGTCTATTGTGCTAGTTAGCCCAGGCTTATCGCTTGGTCGCTGGCCTTGGCCGTTTCACCGCCCTTGGCCTCAGCGCTTTTGGGCCGCGCGCAGCTTGGCAATATCTGCGGCTTTACGGTTTTTTTCAATGAATTTATGCATTATTTTCAAGGCATTTCACTCTTTAGTGCCACCCATTGCGACTGTGCTTAAGTATGCTCACCCTCCTTAAGCTAATGTACAGTATGTTGTGCTCGCCAAGCTTGCCGTGAATTAACGTCAATTGCGAGTGTTTGTCACAACATGACATATAGCGGTAAATTCTGGATAACATTTGAGTGCATTTAGCTAAGGTAACGCGTCAGTCAGCGCGCATTTTCGCTGGAAATGCGCCAAATTGAAAGTATCGCCGCTTGATAGTGTCGATTCGGTTGTAGGTTATAGCCCAATTTCGTACAATCGCGGCTCTTCGATTGGTCTGTATAGGAAGTGACAGATCGCCTCTTTTTCAAATATCGGAATCAAGCATGACTCAAGAACAAACGCCGTTGGTTGAGATCCGTAATTTGGGCTTTAGCCGTGGCCAGCGTGTCATATATGAAGATATTAGCCTGTCCATTCCCCGGGGCAAGGTCACTGCGATTATGGGGCCAAGCGGCATTGGCAAAACCACGCTCTTAAAATTGATCGGTGGCCAACTGATCCCGACCCAAGGGCAAGTGTTGTTCGATGGCCACGATATACATGCTGTGAGTCGTAATGAGCTATTTGCCCTGCGTAAACGCATGAGCATGTTGTTTCAAAGTGGGGCGTTATTTACGGATATTAACGTCTTCGATAACGTGGCGTTTGCGCTGCGTGAGCATTCGGGTTTACCCGAAGAGATTATTCGCACCATTGTACTGATGAAGCTCGAAGCCGTCGGTTTGCGCGGTGCCGCGCAAATGATGCCCAGTGAGCTCTCCGGGGGGATGCAGCGCCGAGCGGCATTGGCCAGGGCGATTGCTCTCGAGCCCGAAATGGTGATGTATGATGAGCCTTTTGCGGGGCAAGATCCGATTTCGATGGGCGTGTTGGTCAAGCTTATCCGTGAATTGTCCGATGCGCTGAACCTCACCTCGATCGTGGTTTCCCATGATGTGGATGAAGTCTTAGGCATTGCTGATTATGTGTATGTGGTCGCGGATAAAAAAGTGATTGCCCACGGCACGCCTGAGCAATTGAAATACGCCGATAACCCGCAGCTGAAGCAATTTATCCAAGGGGCGCCCGATGGCCCTGTGCCGTTTCATTATCCGGCCAATGATTATCAGCAAGAATTGATCGCAAAAGGAGTTGGCAAGTGAAGTTATTCGACAGTATTGCCGACCTAGGCCGCAGCGCAATTGATTTGGTCATCGGTTTTGGTCAAGCGGGGCTCATGTTATGGGGCGCCATTTTTCGCTGGCCACGGGTGCGTAAGGGCTTGCCATTATTGGTGCGTCAGATCTATGTGGTCGGCGTGCAATCGATGGTGATCATCCTCGTCTCAGGCCTCTTTATCGGCATGGTACTGGCACTGCAGGGTTATAATATCCTCGTCGGTTTTGGCACTGAAGAAAGCTTAGGCCCCATGGTGGCGTTAAGTTTGCTGCGTGAATTAGGGCCTGTGGTCACCGCGCTGTTATTTGCCGGCCGTGCAGGCTCGGCATTAACCGCCGAAATAGGCTTGATGAAGAGTACGGAGCAGTTATCCAGCTTAGAGATGATGGCTATCGATCCGCTGCGCCAGATTATCGCGCCGCGCTTTTGGGCTGGGGTGATTAGCATGCCATTGCTCGCCTTGATGTTTACCGCCGTCGGCATTTATGGCGGCCACCTTGTCGGGGTGGAATGGAAAGGCATCGATAGCGGCGCGTTTTGGTCAATCCTGCAGGCGTCGGTTGAATGGCGCCAAGACATAGTTAACTGCTTGATCAAAAGTGGTGTATTTGCCGTAGTGGTCACTTGGATTGCGTTATACCGTGGTTACCAAGTGATCCCTAACCCTGAAGGTATCAGCCGCGCAACTACGTCGACCGTCGTACAGTCGAGTTTAGCGGTATTGGCCTTAGATTTTTTACTGACAGCCCTGATGTTTGGTCGCTAATGGACGCCAGCGGCTTTAGACACAGATGACATGGATTAACAGAGTGGTAACTGAAGATGTTGACACGAAAAATTGAATTGTTAGTGGGTATGTTTATTTTAACGGGTATCGCAGCCTTCCTCGTATTGGTGTTTAACGTCGCCAATATCGAAGTCAAAACCAGCGACAGCAGTTATAGCTTAACCGCTAACTTCACCAATATTGGTGGCCTGAAGGTACGCTCGCCAGTCAAAGTCGGCGGCGTGGTGGTTGGCCGCGTGAGCCAAATTGATTTAGACCCGGTAAAGCTTGAGGCGGTAGTCACGATAGTGATGGACAAGCGTTATGATCAATTCCCTGAAACCAGTAGCTTAGCTATTTTGACCTCAGGGTTGTTGGGGGAGCAATTCCTCGGGTTAACCCCGGGATTTATGGATGAGGATGTCAGCATGCTTAAAGAGGGTGATAGGATTGCGGATACACGCTCAGCCTTAGTGTTAGAGGACCTGATAGGTCAGTTCTTGTATAGTATGGGTTCAAAGGATAAATAGAGGTTACCACTATGTTTAAAAGCTTATCTCGCTTTTTGCTGCCGTTAGTGATGCTGTGTACAGCGACCACGGCGATGGCCGCCGATACAGTGATTGACAACAAAGATCCCTATGCGTTAGTCAAAGCGGTTGCCAATAAAACCTTCGATCGTTTCCATCAAGATAAAGCGCTGATCGATGCCGATCCGGATCATCTTAAAATCATCGTGCGCGAAGAGTTAATGCCTTACATTGATTACAAATACGCTTCCTATAAAGTGCTGGGCCAGTACCTTAAGGACTCGAGCGAAGATCAACGCAACCGCTTTGTGACCGCGTTTGAGGGCTATTTAGTGTCGACCTACGCCCAAGCCTTTACCGAATACACCAATCAAAAAGTGGAGTTTTTCCCCGGTGTCGATTTTCGTAACGAGAAAATTGTCGATGTAAACGTCCAAATTATTGAAGCGGGCCGCCCTCCGATTAAGCTGCTGTTTAAAGCACGCCGTTTAAAAGACGACTCATGGAAGGCTTTTGATCTGGTGGCCGAAGGCGTGAGCCTGCTGTCGTCTAAACAATCGGAAATCTCCAATTTAATTCGCCAGCAGGGCATTGATGCCGTGATCACTATGCTGGATGAGCGCACCAAAGATAAAATCACCAAGCCGACCAAATCTGGGAAGTTAGCGTCGTGATTGAATTTGTGCAGCAAGGCGCGACTTGCCACCTCAAAGGCCAGCTATCCCAAACGCAAGTGATCGCGCTTTGGCCTCAACGACACAGTTTGCTCAGTGAATCGACGTCGGAGCTCTCGTTGGCGCAACTTGAATACAGTGACAGCGCGGGCGTCGCGTTTTTGCTGGCCTTAGTGCGCGACCATCAAGGGCCATTGCGCCTGTGCGCGCCATCAGCCCAGCTTAAAAAATTAATTGATTTATATGATTTACAGTCCTTCTTCAGCGAAGCGACGCATTAACACAAGGTACCTTATCCGATGGAATGCAGCTTAATAGAACAGATTTTACGGGATGCGTTAGCGCTTGACGAAGTGTATGCCAGTTCCGACGGCAGCCATTACAAAGTGATCGCCGTGGGCGAATGCTTTGACGGCATGAGCCGAGTCAAACAACAACAAGCCATTTATGCACCGCTCACGGCACAGATTGCCAGCGGTGAGTTACATGCATTAACGATTAAAACTTTCACGCCGACACAATGGAAACGCGAAAAAGTTTTCAACATGCCTAGCTAGTGAGGAACAGTGGATAAACTAACGATTCAGGCAAGCCCCCCGCTTGCCGGTGATGTGATTATTTCGGGCGCCAAAAATGCCGCCTTGCCGATCCTGATGGCGGGCGTATTGGCCGAAACCGACTTTTTGGTTTCTAACGTGCCAAACCTGCGTGACGTCAACACCAGCTGCAAATTATTGCGCTGCTTAGGTGCCGATGTGACTGAGCTGGGCGACGGGCAGATCCGCATTTCGACCACTCATCTTAATGAGTTTTGCGCGCCTTACGATTTAGTGAAAACCATGCGCGCCTCTATCCTGATCCTCGGCCCGTTGCTTGCGCGCTACGGCAGGGCGGATGTGTCATTGCCCGGTGGCTGCGCCATTGGTGCACGCCCCGTCAACTTACACTTACATGGCCTCGAAATGATGGGCGCCAAGATTGAAGTGAAAGAAGGCTATATCAAAGCCCGTGTCGATGGCCGCCTTAAGGGCGCGCACATCTTTATGGACATGGTGAGCGTGGGTGCGACCGAAAACCTGTTAATGGCCGCAGCATTAGCCGATGGCGAGACCGTGATTGAAAACGCCGCCCGCGAGCCTGAAGTCATCGATTTAGCCAACTGCTTAATTGCCATGGGCGCTAAAATCAGCGGCGTTGGTAGCGCAACCTTGCGTATTCAAGGGGTTGAGCGTTTACAAGGCTGTGAATATCGGGTGATGCCAGACCGTATCGAAACCGGTTCATTCTTGGTGGCGGCTGCCGTCACGCGCGGCAAAATCCGCTGCTTAAAAGCGGATCCCGCCTCATTGGAGTCGGTGATTGCCAAGCTCGAAGATGCAGGAGCGGTGATCACCACCGGCGAGGATTGGATTGAGCTGGATATGCAAGGCAAACGGCCAAAGGCGGTGAACATTAAAACCGCACCTTATCCCGGGTTTCCAACGGATATGCAGGCGCAGTTTTGTGTGCTCAATGCCTTAGCCCAAGGCACCGCGACCATTACTGAAACCATCTTTGAAAACCGCTTTATGCATGTGCCGGAGCTTATCCGCATGGGCGCGACCATGGAGCTTGAAGGCAATACCTGTATCATCCAAGGGATTGAATCTTTAAGTGGTGCACAGGTGATGGCGACCGATTTGCGCGCGTCAGCGAGTTTAGTGATCGCCGGCTTAGTTGCCGATGGCACAACCGTGGTCGATCGCATCTATCACTTAGATCGCGGCTACGAGCATATTGAGCAGAAATTCCAAGGATTGGGCGCGCAGGTGAAGCGAGTCCAGTAACGCGATTTTTGCAGTTTGGCCATAACTTGCAGTTCGACCATAAAAAAACCAGCTCATTCAGCTGGTTTTTTTTATGTCTGTCACTGGCAAACACACAGTGATCATCATCTTTGCCAGCGCCGTTTGGGTCGTTGGTTAGCAACATAGCCTTTTTTATCAAGGCGAATGG
>NZ_JBOFMC010000062.1:0-10926 GCF_051658185.1 Shewanella sp.
CCCCCGTGGCGAAAAAGGATCCCAATGCCTTACCGCCCAAACCTCAGGAAGAATGGACCTATCTGAATGAGTTAGAAAACAAAAATGTTGAAGTGGATATTCCAACGGTCACCGCGCCGCGCGTGCCACAACAATATCAACTGCAGTGCGCGTCCTTTCGTCAGGAATCTCAGGCTAATCAAATGAAGGCCGTTATTGCCTTTCAAGGTTTAGAAGCGCAGGTAAGACAAATAGAGGGCACCACCGGGACTTGGTTTAAGGTCAGTGTCGGCCCCTATGAAAGCAAGCGTGATGCCGAGCGCAAACGCCACGTATTGCAAAATGCCGGGATCAACGGTTGTCAAATTTTACCCGTGCCTAAGCCTTAACGGCGCTAGCAGGGTATTCTCCTTCAAGGCGGCCAGTGGCCGCCTTGTTTTTACTTATCCTCCATGAAAAGAAAGAACTCTCCCCCAAAATGTAGAGTGGCCCCCATTGGGTGACGCCTTTGAATAGCATGGATGCCCCTCTAAAGCCAAGAGGAGAGCCATTAGAGCCCCCAACTGAATATGTCGGCAGCAATATATGCTGCAATCGCAACAGCAAAGCTGAGGGCGCAAAGCGCAAAGCACAATGCTCAATGTTCAACGCTCAAAGCTCAACGCTCAGCGCTCAACGATGAGTCTCTGCTCGACATTCAACTAACGCGGTGATGTCGACTCGCTACTCTTTGTTGGATTTTTCTTTTAAACCAATGCTGTTCATCCAGTAATCAAAATCAACCATATTACCGGGCAATACCACTCGGCTGGTGTTATGACTTAGCCCATTGAGCTGCTTCAGATACTGTTCACCCAGCTGCATTCTCAAAGCGTTATGACCGCCTGGGGCGGCAATCACCGACGCTAAGCGCTCAATCGATTCGGCTGTCGCGCGGGATAAGGTTAAAATTTCCTCGGCTTTTCCCTCGGCCTCGTTGATACGGCGCTGCATTTCCCCCTCTGAGCGGTTAACGGTTTCTGCCTTGATCCCTTCTGAGCGGTTAATTTTACTTTGCTTATCGCCCTCACTCTTTGCCAATAATGCCCGGCGCTCACGCTCAGCGTTGACTTGCATTTCCATGGCATTTTTAACGGTTTCTGGCGGAGTGATATTTTTAATCTCATAGCGGTGCACGCGGATCCCCCACATAGCCCCGGCTTGATCAAGCACTTCAACCACCTTGGCCGAAATCACATCGCGCTCCTCAAAGGTGCGATCTAAATCTAACGTGCCAATTACCGAGCGGGTCGTGGTCTGTGCCAATTGGATTGCCGCATAACGATAGTCAGTGATGCCATAGCTCGCCTTAACCGGATCGGTCACAGAGATATAAATCACCCCATCGACCTCCACATTCACTTCATCACTGGAAAAACATTCCTGCGGAGGAACGTCGATTGTTTCTTCTTTTAAGTCATGGATATAGGCCACTTTATCCACAAAAGGAATTAAGGCATGAAAGCCAGCATCGAGGGTGCAGTGGTACTTACCTAACCGCTCAACAATATAGGCGGATTTGGTGGGCACTAAGCGAATTGATTGGAACAGCTTGATCACAAACAGCGCAAAAATCAGCCCCCAAATCGCCATCACGGCCACATCGGTATCCAGTGGAATATTCATTAGCGCGCTCCTTTCGTGTTAGGCTGTTGACCGCTCACCGCGTGAGTGACTTGCTCCATGCCTTCAAAAAAACCTTCAAGTTTGGCCATTTCCGCGGGGACAACGGAGACCTGCGCGTCGTGAAGGATTTTACCCACTTGCGCAATAAACTGCTCTTTTAACAGCATATTCATGGCGTCATTGCCGCCATTTACCGACAACGCTTGAGAAATCATGGCCATTCCCTCCGCCTTGGCTTTAGCAATGATGGCGATCTCTTGCCCTGTGCCGATAGCCTCATTAATCCGCTTTTGTTTTTGCCCTTCTGAAAGATTAATGGCCTCCTGCCGTTCGCCTTCAGACATATTGATCATCGCCGCCTTTTCGGCATTGGCGAGGGTGATTTCGGCGCGCTTACGTCGCTCGGCTTCCATTTGCTTTTCAAGGGTGTGGATCACATGCCGTGAAGGGGTTATGTTGCGGATTTCATAACGCAGCACTTTGATCCCCCAAGGCTCGGAGGCTTTATCAATTTCACGCACTATCGATTCATTCAAACTATCTCGCTCAGAAAACGTCTCGCTTAACGTCAGCTTACCAATTTCAGAGCGCATCGTCGTTTGCGCGAGGTTCACCGCCGCCTTGCGATAATTTTCGATACCGTAACTGGCCAACTTACCATCCATCACTTTGAGGTAAACCAATCCATCCACCTCTAGCTGAGTATTATCCTTGGAAATACAGCTCTGAGGCGGGACATCGAGCACTTGCTCACGGGTATCGTGCCGATAGGCCACCCGATCGAAGAAGGGGATCAGAAAATGAAAACCAGGTGATAACACAGTGCGAAACTTGCCTAAGCGCTCAATCACATGCACCTCACGCATCGGCACGATCAGCATCAATTTATAGAGAATAAAGATAATAAACAGAATAACTAAGGTAAATATGAACATAGACTCATCCTTTAGTTGTTACGATATATCCTGCAAAACAGGCTCGACTACCAGCGCAATATTTTCACGGCAAATAATGCGTACTTGACTGCCCACGGCGATAACGCTGCCATCACCAAGCGCAGGCCACTCACTCCCTTGAAACTCGACCCGCCCTGGGGTTTGCCCCGGGCCAATCGTTTGTTTTACATGCGCAATTTGATTATAAATCTCAAGTTCTTCATCGGTGTTATCCACATGAGAATCGCCACCGACGACGGCTTGCGTGACTTGCCGAAAAGTCAGTAGCAGCACGATGGCCGCGATGAACCACAGCGTCAGGCTCTGCACTACGCCCTCAACGAGCCCAAGCCCTAAGGCGCCGGCGACCAGTAAGCAGGCCGCGCCAAGCAAGATAACAATACCGCCGGGCACCAGCAACTCGGCTAACATTAAACTAAGCCCCACCAGCGACCACACTACAATCGGATTTGAAAACGCCATACCCCCTCCTGAAATAACAGTGCCATTAGCGCACTATAGCAGCATTATTGATAATAGACATAATATGTCAAAATGGCACTTATTGGGTCAAACGCCATCATCCGCTCAAACGCGGCCTCATCACTCATGGCACTAAAGTGCGGTTCTAAAGCGCTGTTCTAAAATCCAGTACAATCAATTTTAATTGATAACCCAACCAGCCTAATTGAGAGGCAAATCAAACCAAAATAAATTTAAAATCAACAAATTATACTTGTGAGCCACCAAAACAAATTATGTGATTTTTCCAACAACATTCAATAAAACTTTTGAATAACCCGGCATTTTTGCATATATTGCCCCGACTTTAGCGAGCCCTTTGACACCGCAACTCATCGTCTGCGCTCCTTTCCTGCAAACGATGCTCCAGTCAGAGCGTGGATTGAGTACAACACGATTTAGCTTTGCCCTTATAATCAGGAAATAATAATGAAAAAAACCTCTCTATGTTTAGCATTAATGCTTTCACCATCAGCATTTGCTGGCGATTTAGTGCAGTGGTGGGATGTAAGTGCCACCGCACTTTATGGTGAAAACTACGATCTGGCCCCATCGGACAAACAAGTTACCTTAACCCTCGAAACCGCAGGCGCTTGGAAATACGGTGATTGGTTTGCCTTCCAAGATTTCACCTATTTCAAGGGCAGCCACCAAGGCATGGATAGCACCACCTACGGTGAAATTTCGCCACGCTTTAGTGCCAGTAAAATCCTGGGCGAAAAAATCGCCTTTGGCCCAGTGACCGATCTGTCACTCGCCTTAACCTATGAAGAAGGCGAAGGCCCTGTCCACAGCCTGTTATACGGATTGGGGGTGGATTTAGCCGTACCTTACTTTACCTATTTCAACCTCAACACCTATCGCCGTAACGGTTTAAGCACCGGTAACAACAGCGATGGCTGGCAAGTTAGCCCCGCCTTTCGTATCGATATTCCCGTTGGATCAGCCAATATCGTGCTCGATGGCTTTATCGATTGGGTCTTTGCCGCCGATGACAATGGTTATGAAGAAAACTTCCACTTCAATCCTCAGCTAAAATACGATTTAGGTAAAAGCCTGTTTGGCGAGCACAAAGCCAACAAGCTGTTGGTCGGTATCGAATACGATTTGTGGACCAACAAGTATGGTGTAAAAGGCGTCGACCAAGACACTTACTCTGTGATTGCCCAGTATCATTTCTAAGCTTGAGCAAAGATCAACAGGATCAAAAAAAGGTGCCTTTGGCACCTTTTTTATTACACCGTCGCGTAACCTTTAAGCCAAAAGTTTTTTAGCCGCAGTCACCACGATAGACACCGCACTGACCTCAGTTTGCTTCATCGTCGCCTCATCGGGGATCTCTTGCTGGGTACGGTTCACTATCACCCCTGCCACGCAAGCGGCGCGCCAGCCTTGAGTGGCACACATAGTAAACAGCGTTGCGGACTCCATTTCATAGTTGAGTACGCCCATGTCTTGCCATTCTTTCATTGAGCCGGCAAATCGGCGGGTAACGCGGCCAGTCACAGTATCGTAGCGCTCTTGGCCTGGATAAAAAGTATCTGAAGATGCCGTGATCCCAATATGCGGCTCAAGCCCCGCATCCCGACATGCTGCAACCATCGCGGTGGTACAATCGAAATTCGCCACGGCGGGGAACTCCATCGGCGCAAAATGTAAACTCGCACCATCCAAACGGACCGAGGCTTGGGTCACTATCACGTCACCCACATTCACATGCGGCTGAATGGCGCCAGTTGTGCCCACACGCAGAAAAGTGGTGACCCCTAATTGCGCCAATTCTTCCACTGCAATGGAGGTCGATGGGCCGCCAATACCAGTGGAACACACGACCACGGGCTTACCGTCGGCATAGGCTAAATAGCTGGTATACTCCCGGTGACTGGCAAGAAACGTGGCATTGTCCATTAACTCGGCAATGCGTTTTACCCGCTCAGGATCCCCCGGCACAATCGCCAAGGTTGCACCATCGAGCATCGCTTTCGTTAAACCTAAATGAAATACCTCAGCCATTATGAAAACCCCTTTCACTTTTGATGATTACATACTCATATTATCGACTTTAACGCAGTATTGAAGCGGATAAGGTTAGCTTGATCACATAACACTCGGCAAACTTTGGGGGGTTGTTCGTAATGAAATCACCGCGAGACTCATCAACACACTGCGCCTAACCAAAACGGCCGACATAAC
The DNA here is from genome assembly GCF_051658185.1 of Shewanella sp. Taxonomy (GTDB): domain Bacteria; phylum Pseudomonadota; class Gammaproteobacteria; order Enterobacterales; family Shewanellaceae; genus Shewanella. The sequence continues at coordinate 5,295 of NZ_JBOFMC010000062.1, forward strand.
AACGACAAACCGTAAGTGCCCACGCTGCCCGCCGTGCTCTCCCCCAAGCCCGCAACGCTGACAAAGTGTGCACCACAACCCCGCCATCTGCCAGAATGTCATAGCGAAACAAGTTAACTTTATCATTTTGCTTTAAAAATCAGGATAATCGATGGGCTGCACGCTGGACAATGCGCCGTCAACCAAGCGGATAAACAGCGCATAAAAGGGGCATAAAAGGAGCAGAGAGGCAAGCAGACAAGGGCTGTAACACCCTTGTCTAGCACTCAGGGGATCACAGGTAGTAATCCTTAAGGGGCGGAAAACCATTAAAACACACCGCCGAGTAGGTGGTGGTATAGGCCCCAGCGGTTAACCAATACAGCCGATCGCCAATGGCAAGATCTTGAGGTAAACCATAGCTATAGTGTTCATACATAATGTCGGCGCTATCACAGGTCGGGCCGGCGATCACGCATTTATCCAATTCGCCTTGTTTCTCGGTATAAATAGGGAATTTGATGGCTTCATCCATGGTTTCAATCAAACCCGAGAATTTCCCCACATCGGTAAACACCCAACGCTCTAACGCGGTGTAGGATTTTTTGCTGATCAACACGACTTCCGACACTAAAATCCCGGCGTTAGAGATTAATGACCGTCCCGGTTCAAGGATGATTTGCGGTAAATCGTCACCGAAATCCTCCTTCAAAAAGTGGGTAATTTGCTCCGCGTAAACCCCTAACTGATTGGTTTTATCAATATAGTTTGCGGGGAAACCGCCGCCCATATTGATCATCTTCAAGCGAATATTGTGCTCTTCACGCAGGCGATCGAAGATACCTTTCACTTTACCAAGCGCCGAATCCCACGCACCAATATCCCGCTGCTGCGAGCCAACATGAAAAGAGATGCCGTAAGGCTCTAAGCCTAATTGCTGTGCGAGGACTAGCAGCTCATAGGCCATTTCATTCTGGCAACCAAACTTGCGTGATAGCGGCCAATCGGCGGTATCCGTGCCTTCGGTCAGGATACGCACATAAATCCGCGAGCCCGGCGCTTCCTCGGCAAGCATGCGCAGATCCGCTTCAGAATCAGTGGCGTACATACGCACACCTCGCTGATAAAAGGCGCGCACATCCTGGCGTTTTTTGATGGTATTGCCATAGCTGACGCGATCGGCGCTCACCCCAACATTCGTGACCATATCGAGCTCATAAATTGAGGCGATATCAAAATTTGAGCCCTTATCTTTTAACAACGTCAAAATCTCTGCCGCAGGATTCGCCTTAACTGCATAATAAACCTGGGCATAAGGAAAACTATTCACCATGTCATCGTATTGTTTCGCAATAATACTGGTATCGATCACGACGAATGGGGTTGCTTTATCTTTGGCGAATGCTTCAATTCGCTTAAAGGTATCCATATCATAATAATCAGCAACATCAATAGATTGAAATTGGTTCATTGACGTAAAGCTCTCCTTGGGGTCGAGTGGATAAAAAAGACGATTCGTTGTTAAAAAACGTGCGCAGTAGACGACATTTTTAAAATTTACGCAACGAATTTTTATGCTGATTTACTCAATTTTTATTCCACAAGTACACAACCCAACCCAGTGCAAAAAATGTGCAAATAAAACAAGGTATTACCCAAAATCATTAGGGTAACGAATCGGCTAGGGCGTAGTGATCGCTGCCGTGAGCTTCAGGCGCAAGTAAATGACACCAGAAAGTGGCACGAAAAAATGGAGCGAGAAAATGGCGCTAACGGGGGGTGTCAATGGCGGCATTAACCGCTGCGCTAAGGATAGGAAAAAAGGCGATGGATAACAGATGGATAAACTGGTGGGCGCCAGTTTATCCACTTAGGATGAGTCAGCAAAAAGGCACGGCTTGCTTAAACACGCTTGGTTGCTATTGGATATGAGCTTGTTTTGTAAGCGCCTGACTCAACGCATCGGTCGATTCAAAATAGGCAATCTCGACGATGTTACGTTTATCGAGCAGTATCATGGTCGCCATATCTTTAGTATCGGGCAAGGCTCGGCTAACTTCACCTTCACGGTCAAGGCCAATGGCAAAGGGCAGATCCTGCATTTGCGGGATGGCAACAAATTTGGCAATCAGCGATGGCATACCACTGATATCAGCCACATACACCACCTGTTCCAAGGACTGCTTGCCAGTTAAAGATTGCAGGCTTTCTTTGATGATATCACCGCCTTTCATGCTGCGACTAAAGAGCAGGACCTGAGTATCGTCGGTAACATTGATGGCTTTATCATGCTGGTCGAGTAACGTAATTGGCTTAATCGCATCTCCAGCGACATAACTGGCGGCAAAGGCCCAGATAGGGGTTAATAAACAGGACAAACATAACAGCAAGGCTCTCATAACATTTAACTCCATATTAGCATGAGAGGGCAGCATACCCGACTCGCCCTCTTGGCTCATTAACACAACCGTAATTACATGATGCGCCTCACAATGCCCAATGGTGCCAGCAATAAGTGTTATCGCGCGCAGCACTAAATACACGCCTAATCCCACACACGGCTTTGCCATGATCGCATGACCCCGCTAGCGCGGAGCACTGAATATCAATAGGACGCATTGCTACAGCCTAGCAGGGCTAGCCCGCTCACACACAGCCAGCACCGCCGCTCCACCTTGCACCAAAATCATGAATGAGCCCACCTCCCCAAAAAAAACGGCCAATGACATAGAAAAAACCTATGACATCCAGTTGCAATAAGTATTTTCCGCCCGCCAAAGTCCCGCCTATACTCAATGCCAAGTTCAAAATCGATAGCGTCTTGACTGGCGCCATCAATAGCACTCCGCTACCAGTATCCAACAATAGGAATGAAGATGAATCCAACGCACCCCTTAGTCGTTATTACTGGCGCCTCCTCCGGCATTGGCGCAGCTATTGCCAAAAGCTTTAGCGCTGCAGGCCACCCACTCTTGCTGCTGGCACGCCGAGTTGAGCCAATGCAAGCACTTGCCTTACCAAATAGCATGGTGGTGGGCGTTGATGTCACCGATGCCGCAGCGATTAACGCCGCAATTAGCCAAGCAGAAGCCAAATTTGGCCCTGTGGGTTGCCTGATCAACAACGCGGGCGTCATGCTACTTGGGCAAATTGATACTCAAGACCCTAGCGAGTGGAGCCGCATGCTCAATATCAATGTGATGGGCGTACTCAATGGTATTCACGCGGTCTTGGCTGGCATGAGGGCGCGTAAAACCGGCACGATTATCAACATTAGTTCGGTGGCCGGACGCAAAACCTTCCCAAACCATGCGGCGTACTGCGCCACTAAATTTGCCGTGCATGCCTTAACTGAAAACATCCGTGAAGAAGTGGCCATGGATGACGTGCGCCTAATCACTATCGCCCCCGGCGCAGTCGAAACTGAGCTCCTCAGCCATACCACTCGCGACGATATCAAAGCAAACTACCATGAATGGAAAAAGCACATGGGTGGGGTGATCGCCCCCGAAAACGTTGCCGCCGCGGCACTTTTTGCCTGGCAACAACCGCAAAATGTCTGTGTCCGTGAGATTGTATTGGCTCCCACTCGCCAACAACCTTAAGCTACGACTCGTCACACGACAGATGAGCCCCACTCTGATGCCTCTCTGGCGTCAACGCTGCGCGCTTTCAATAGCGCGCAGCCTGCGCAGCAACACCACTGATTGCTCGCTCACACTTGAGTGTTAGAACCCAATATTTACCCGATACATCCCTATCAACATGGCTATCAACACCTCTACCAACATGACTATTCATCGCGGGAAGCGCGTCAAGACACGGCTCCACCACCCAAAATTCACAAAACGTTAACTTGATCACCCTCCATTTTTAGCGTTTTCCTTTTCATGCCCCAGCAAACCCTATAACAAACCATCATAAATAAAACTCTAAGCCATTGTTTAAATTAGAACTAATTTAAACAAGCCAATTTCAAAACCTAAACCATTAGATTTTTATCAATGATATTTTTATCAATTAGTTTTTTTTAATGAAAGTGACGCGCTTCAAATAAACATTTCACAACCTTTGGTAAATTTATTCACAAGGCGGAATCAATCACCACATTCCGCCAACAAAATCATTTAGATGGTACCCAAGAAAGGATGAGATGATGAAAACTTCAACTAAGATCGCAATTGCCGCCGCGCTGATGGGTTGCTTAGCGACCCAAGCCTATGCTGCTGAAGGTGGCAATCCTAAAAAAGGTAAACACCTTTATAAAAAACAATGTAAAGCCTGCCACAGCCAAGCCGGCGAAGGTGGAGAGCTTACCCCAATGAGCAAAACCATGAGCCAATGGGATCGTTTCTTCGACAAAGATAAACACAAACTCAAACCCGAAGCATTCAACGGCCTCACCGAGCAAGATCTCAAAGATATACAGCAATTTCTGTATGACCATGCCGCCGACTCTGAGCAGCCGCAAACCTGCGGTTAATCACTGCCAAGCCTAAAGCAAAGGGATAACCACAGGCCTGCAACTGTAAGTTAACCCATTGATATAAAAATCAAAGCCCAATAAGAGCAACATGGGGAGCACACCTCAGGGACTCCTGTTGGGTAAATTTGGCACAGGGTCTTGAATCGGTGCCAACGGAATACTCAGGGAGAACCCTATGCGTACACTCATTTCAATACTTGTTGCCAATGCGCTGTTTATGTCAGGCCAAGCCTTTGCCGCAGCCAATGATACTCAAGCAGCGACTCCAGCAGACACCCAAAAAATGGCTGAGCTTAAACAACAGCTTACCGATATCACTGAACAACTCGATGAACTCAATAGTCGTGTCGATAACACCGAGCGACACACGTCATTAGATCGCCTTGAAATTACGGGTGACTTTAGAACCAAAGCCCACTCGCTGCATTACCGAGATGTGGTTTGGAACCCTGCGATTAATGTCAATTTCAATGACTTTGGTGCCAAAGCGATGTCGGGCGTTTTTGGTATGCCAAACGATCCTAACTCGCCACTCGGAAAAATGCTGCAAGCCAACCCAGACCTTGCAGCCGCCTTCCAAAATGGCATGTTGCAGGGCGTGATGCCCTATGTACTCGCGCCCAAAAGTGTACAGGACATAGATAACGATATTTTTTACACCACTCGCCTGCGATTAAATCTAAAAGCCAAAGTATGGGATAACGTCAGCTTTGCTGGTCGTTTGAGCATGTATAAAAACTGGGGCGACTCAACCGGCGTACAAGTATTTGATTCTTGGCGGTCATTCACTATGGATGGCACCAGCAGCGGCAACACCAGCGGTGACTGGCTACGGGTAGAACGCGCCTATTTCGACTGGAAAAATATCAATGGCTCTGAGTTTTACCTCTCTATTGGTCGTCGCCCATCCACCTACGGCCCACCAAGCCACTACCGCGAAAACGAACTGCGCGGCGGCACGCCCTCAGGCCATTTAGTCAACTTTAACTTCGACGGTGCCACCTTAGGTTACAACCTAGGGGAAATCACTGGCATTGAAGGACAAATAGTACGCTTCTGTTACGGCCAAGGCTTTGAATCCCAATGGGGTAATGGCGAAATGTTTGGCGATATCGTCACCAAAGATACGCATCTCGGCGGCTTTAATATCGATGCCATTAACGATGG
>NZ_JBOFMC010000063.1:0-19000 GCF_051658185.1 Shewanella sp.
GGTGCCTCGGGCAATGCGGTGTACCGTAAAGCGCTGCTAAAAGTTCGCCAAGAGGTGATGGCGGGGATGCAAATGAACGTCGCGATGCGCACCACTGGCCTGTTCCCCGATATGCTGATCCAAATGGTGATGATTGGTGAAGAGTCCGGCTCCTTAGATAATATGCTCAATAAGGTGGCCAATATTTATGAAATGCAGGTCGATGACGCCGTTGATGGCCTCTCGAGCCTGATTGAGCCGATTATGATGGTGGTGATTGGCACCCTCGTCGGCGGACTGATTGTCGGGATGTACTTGCCTATCTTCCAGATGGGAAATGTCGTAGGCTAACGTAAAAACGGCTGCGCGGTTAAGGCACTGAGTTAGCAAGGCCCATGATGCTGTTAAAGCCAATAGTGCGGTGACAGCTCAAGGTGCGATAACCTTAACCACGCCGCTTTACGTTAACACCATAAGATAAGAAGAATGACTGAATCTATCTCCCTTTTTGGCGCTGCGCTTGAGCAGAGCCCTTGGCTGTTTGTAGTACTAAGTTTTGTGTTTGCCGCGACTATCGGCAGTTTTTTAAATGTGGTGATCCACCGCACCCCGGTCATGATGAAACGGGAATGGCAGCAGGAGTGTAATCAGTATCTTACTGAGTATCACCCCAAGGTTGTCGCCCAAGTGGGTATCGACACCCTCAACCAACCCTTAGACAGTTATCCCACCCGCTACACCTTGGTCGCCCCAGGCTCTGCCTGCCCTAAGTGCCATAGCGCAATTAAACCTTGGCATAATTTGCCCATCGTCGGCTGGTTAATGCTCAGGGGCAAATGCGCCGCCTGCGCCGCGCCAATTAGTGCGCGCTATCCCTTGGTTGAGCTTATTACGGGCGTACTCATCGCGACCTTGGCATGGCATTTTGGTCCAAGCCTTGCGTTTGTGTATAGCAGCGTGCTCACCTTTGGCCTTATCGCGCTGACGGGTATCGACTTAGATGAAATGCTGCTGCCCGATCACCTCACCCTGCCCTTACTTTGGCTCGGGTTGCTGCTGAATCTTAACCATACCTTTACCAGCCCAAGCGACGCGATTATCGGCGCCGCTGCCGGCTATTTGAGTTTATGGTCGGTATTTTGGCTGTTTAAGTTAGCCACCGGCAAAGAAGGCATGGGCTATGGCGACTTTAAACTGCTGGCGGTCTTCGGCGCGTGGTTAGGCTGGCAAATGCTGCCGCTGATCATTTTGCTTTCATCCTTAGTGGGGGCGATTGTTGGCATCAGCCTGATGATCTTTAACCGTCATCAGCTCGCCAATCCGATTCCCTTTGGCCCCTATATCGCCGCCGCGGGTTGGATTGCCCTCGTCTGGGGCCAGCCGATAGTCGATGCCTATTTGGCCACGCTCCACTAACGGCGCACTTCATTAACGGCGCACGCCACGAGAGGCTCACTTCACTCACGGCCAGTGCAAAAACGCGCTTCGCCCTCTTCAAATCGAGGCGCGAGATGGAGGAAAGTATGTCTAAATTTGTAGTCGGCCTGACCGGTGGCATCGGCAGCGGTAAAACCACCGTCGCCAATTTGTTTGCAGAACTGGGGATTACCTTAGTGGATGCCGATATCGTGGCCCGGGAAGTGGTCGCCAAAGGTTCGGCTGGGCTTAACGCGATTGTGGCGCATTTTGGCAGCCAGATATTAACGCCTGAGGGCGAGCTTGACCGTGGCAAACTGCGGCAACGGATATTTAGCCACGACGAGGAAAGGTTGTGGCTCAATCAACTGCTGCACCCGATGATCCGCCAAACCATGCTCACACAGGTTAACCAAGCCACCTCACCCTATGTGATTATGGTGGTCCCCTTGCTATTTGAGAACGGCTTAGATAGCTTAGTCAACCGCGTATTGGTGGTGGATATTGCGCCCGAGCTGCAAATTAGCCGCACCGTAAAGCGGGACAAGGTGGATGCAGCTCAAGTGCATAACATCATCAACAGCCAATGGAGCCGCGCCGCTAAGCTCGCCAGTGCCGACGACATTATTGATAATCAAGGAGAGATATCACACTTAACCCAAGAGGTGCTGGCATTGCACCAACGCTACCTACAATTATCCGGAGCCGCTAACGCCCATGACTGAATTAGTTTATGAACAGCCATTAAACGAGAAAATCCGTGGCTATTTGCGGCTCGAACACCTCGATAACCAGCTGCGCGATAATCTAAATCAAGATCACCAACAGCGGGGATTTTACCCACTGTTTTCCCTGTGTGAATTGTTAGAACGCTGCGATTATCGCAGCGATGTGCTCAAGGATATCGAGCGCACCTTACCAATATTGCCTGTGGCAGAGGCAAAGGCTCAGGACAGCGCCGAACCGCTCGACCTCGATGCGCTCCGCAGTTCGCTACTGCAGGCCCGCGAAATCCTGCAAAAAACCACCCGTATTGGTGCCGACCTCAAGCAGGATCGATTTTTATCGGCCCTGCGCCAACGCTTTGCCATGCCGGGCGCCTGTTGCAATTTTGATTTACCCCAATTGCATTTTTGGCTCGCCAAACCTTGGGAAGAGCGCCAGCAACATTACCGTGAATGGACGAGCCAATTTACCCCGCTACTGACGCCGATTTCACTACTACTGCAACTGACCCGCAGCCGCAGCCAATTTACCCCAGCCATTGCCCAAGCCGGCTTTTTTCAGGGCGATAGCCAGCAAGCGCTGTCGTTAGTGCGCGTCAAGATCAATGCCGCTCACGGTTGCTACCCCACCATCAGCGGCCATAAAAACCGTTATGCAATCCACTTTGCCCAATTTGATAGGCAACGTCACGCCGATAAGGCGATTGATTTCTTACTGGCGACCTGCGCCTGAAGCCTTTACACTAGCGCCCATGCCCTTGCCGCCAATAAACGGCAAGGGCGGTGCATGGCTAAACCCGCTGAGGCACACGAGGGTTACCCCTCAACCGCTATTGTTAACCCTCAGCGCAACGCCTGCAGCCTGTTCACCCCACAGCGTCACGAGACACCATTATGCCATTAACCGTAAATTGCCCGATTTGTAAAACCCCCGTGGAATGGGGCCCTCAGTCTGAGTTCAAACCCTTTTGTAGCGAGCGCTGCAAACTTATCGACCTCGGGGATTGGGCCAGTGAAAAACATGCTATTCCCGTCAAAACCCCCTTTGATGAAGCCGCCCTCGATGAGTTAGGCTTTGATGACGAGCCCTTTTTTAAAGAATAACCCGCATCAACTTGCCATGAATGCACGACCACAACCTAAGCCCTGTAACCGCTACCCCTTCTAAAAGTGACCGCCATTATGACCAAACGTGTCCATGTTGCCGTGGGGATCATCCTCAATTCAGCCGCGCAAATTTTACTGGCCAAGCGACCCGCTCACCTCCATCAAGGTGGTAAATGGGAGTTCCCCGGAGGCAAGGTTGAGCCCGGCGAAAACGTCGTAGAGGCGCTGATCCGGGAGCTAAAAGAGGAGCTGAATCTCACTGTGCACGCCAGCAGCCCTTTTATGCAGTTAAGTTACGATTATCCCGATAAACAGGTGTTACTGGATATTCACACTGTCCAGCACTTTAGCGGGGAGGCCGAGGGGCTAGAAGGCCAGCAACTGGCGTGGGTAACCCCCTGCGAGCTAAGCCTGTATGATTTTCCCGATGCCAATCAACCGATTGTGGATAAGCTGCAAGCAGCAGCCTCACAGGCTGGGCGGTGATTGGTGCTGGCACAGCGTGATCTGGCTTGCAGCAACCACATAATGTTCTTTTAGAAAGCCACCATTGGTGCTTGAATGGCGATCGCGTATTCTTTTCTTCGATTTAAAGGCCATATCATGCACAATAATGTTAAAACATTACTCGCCACTACCGCCTTATTCTTTAGCTGTCAGGTATTTGCTAACGGTGGCTGCGGGTTTGAAGAGCAACAACAGGGATTAATTGCAACCTGTAGCGAGGAGAAACAAGAAGTGATTTTAACCGGCATAGTCGAAGCACAACACTTGGTCAGTGAATTGAGCGAGTTCACCGAAGGCTATAAAACTTATCAGGTGGATACGTCAGCCATTGCGCCACTCAAATCCATTACCCAGCCCACTGAAATCATAGTGATTATTGGGACATGGTGCCCTGATTGTCACCGTGAAACTCCGCGCTTTATTCGCATTATGGAAGAAGTGGCCAACCCCCATATCAAGGTGACTTATATCGGCGTTGATCGCACTAAGCAGGATCCGCAAGGGCTGGCGGCACAATACGAGTTTAGCCGGATCCCGACCTTTATTATCAAGCAACAAGGTAAAGAAATCGGCCGGATTGTTGAGCGCCCAGAGGTGTCTCTTGAGCAGGATTTAGCGGCAATATTGGCGCAATAACGGATGAAAGAAGCTAGGTTTTAGGCCTAGCTTCTAGCTTCTAAAATCTAGGCAGGTTAGGCTTGGTCGTGGACTCGCTGCGCCAACATCATTAACACCCCTTCCCGCAACGCACCACCGGAAAGCGATAAGTGCTCAATCCCCAATAACTCAAATAGAGCCAATAGGATAGCTACGCCCGCCGCAAAAGTCGGCGCACGCTCACCACATAATCCTATCACGCCAGCACAGGAGCTATCCTTTTGGGCGAGGATTTCAGCCTTAAGTTGCATGAGGACATCGAGGGTGATGGTTTCAGAAAGCTGGCGATGCATTAACACTTCCACCACGGATTGCACCGCGCCAGAAGCCCCCACCACACAATGCCAACCTAAGTCGCGCAGGGTTTTACGATGTTCAGCCAAGGTGAGCAATACTTGCCGCTTGGCATCATCAAAATCCAATTGCTGCAGCGGCATGCTACTGAAAAATTGGCGATTATAAGTCACGCTGCCCATGGGCAAGCTGGTCTTAAACAGCACTTGATGCCCATCGCCAATGATAAACTCAGTGCTAGCGCCCCCAATATCAATCACCAAGCGCCGCCCTTGTCCACAGGTGGTGGCCACCATGCCTTGATAGATCAATTCGGCTTCACGCATCCCCGAGATCACATCGATAGGATGGCCAAGCAGCGGCAAGGCGCGCTGCTTAAACTCCTCGGCATTCCCCACGGTGCGTAAAGTGGCCGTTGCAATAACGGCGACATGTTGCGGCTGAATATGATGTTGGGCGAGCATTTGCGCAAACATCGCCAGACAATCGAGGCCACGTTGAATGACCTCTTGGCTGAGCAGACCGTCTTCACCAATGCCTTCGGCTAATCTTACCTTGCGCTTATATTTAGCAATAATATGGGGCTGACTGCCTTTGGTTCTGGCGATCAGCATATTAAAACTGTTAGAGCCTAAGGTAATGGCAGCATAAGCAGGTGTTAGCATTTAAGAATGTCTACGCGTCCGGTCATGACGCGGTGGACGGCCACCGCTACGATGCGCGCCCTGTGGGCGAGATACACCTGAACGCTCACGCAGATTACGGCTACCCGTAGGGTGTTTACGATGAATTTTCACTGGAGGTGGAATATCATCAAGCAGCGCCGAACTATCGTAATTACTCACCGGAATAGAGTGATTGATGTAACTTTCAATCGCGGGCAGATTGAGAGCATATTCTTCACAGGCAAAGCTTACGGACACCCCTTTATTACCGGCGCGGCCAGTCCGGCCAATGCGATGAACATAATCTTCGCAATCGTCTGGTAAATCATAGTTATACACATGAGATACATCAGAAATGTGTAAACCACGGGCCGCCACATCGGTCGCCACTAAAATATCCAGCTGACCACTGGTAAACTGCTCAAGGATCCGAATACGTTTTTTCTGTGGCACGTCACCGGTTAACAAACCGACTCGGTGACCATCGCCTTCCAGCCACGACCATACATTTTCGCAGCTGTGCTTAGTGTTAGAGAACACGATGGCTTTTTCAGGCCAATCTTCCTCCAGCAGCGTCAGCAACAAGCGCATTTTATCCTCTTGGGAAGGATAGAAAATTTCTTCTTTAATATTCTTTGACGTTTTTTCTTCAGGGGCAATTTCGACCTTCACCGGATCATTCATATGATCGTAGGCCAGTTCCTGCACCTTCATCGACAGCGTCGCCGAAAACAACATGTTTAGACGTTGATTTGCCTCAGGCATACGTCTAAATAAAAAGCGTATGTCTTTGATAAAGCCAAGATCGAACATGCGATCGGCTTCATCCAATACCACGGCCTGAATCGCATTGAGGCTAATAATCCCTTGGCGAACATAATCAATAATCCGCCCAGTCGTCCCAATCAGGATATCCACGCCCTGATCCAGCACCTTACGCTGCACCTCATAGCTTTCACCACCGTAAACAATCCCCACTTTTAAATGGGTATGCTTCGCCAGCAAAATCGCATCTTTGGCAATCTGGATCGCCAGCTCGCGGGTCGGCGCCATAATAATGGCTCGCGGCTGGTTTAACTGACGCCCTTCAGGGATCGGCGTCGATAAGAGGTGGTTAAAGGTAGCAACCAAAAACGCCATCGTCTTGCCAGTCCCGGTTTGGGCCTGACCTGCAATATCTTTTGATTGAAGTAATACGGGTAATGATAACGCCTGAATTGGCGTACAAAATTCAAAGCCGTTTTCAGCAAGAGCCTGTTTTACCTCTGGATGCAGAGGAAGGTCGGCAAATTTTTGGGTAGATAAATGTGTTTCGCTCATAGCGCAAGCATACCATTTGGGGTTGCAATAAGATACTCGATCGTTTGAAATAGCCACATTGTAAAAAAGGTAACTTGAAAAGCTATTTTTCACCCCCAATATACATGGTAAGCCATTAACAAACCAGCAATGGCAACCAAACTGGAGAACATCATGAGCGATAAAATTATATACCTGAGCGACGACAGCTTCGAAAACGACGTATTAAAGTCTGATTTACCAGTATTGGTCGACTTTTGGGCTGAATGGTGCGGCCCTTGTAAAATGATCGCTCCCATCCTTGATGATGTCGCAGAGGAATATGAAGGTCGCGTCACTATCGCTAAATTAAACGTCGACCAAAACAATGTGTCTCCAGCCAAATATGGGGTTCGTGGCATTCCTACCTTATTATTGTTCAAAAATGGCGAATTAGCGGCCACAAAAGTGGGCGCGCTATCCAAAACACAGTTAAAAGAGTTTATCGACGCGCAAATCTAACTTGCCTCGTAAATGAGTGACCTCCGGCACAAGCTCCAAATTAATTGTGCCGGAAGTTCCCTAAATTTCTGGACGCCCCGCTTCGTTAGTGCTACTTTAATAACCAGATTATTTCTAACTAAACCACTTCTCGCTCGTCAATCACTATCCTGAATCACAAACTTTACTGATTGATCGCGGTAAGCTTTGTCTCGCAACACAAGACCCCCAACATGAACTTAACTGAATTAAAAGACACGCCGATTTCTGACCTAGTCTCGCTAGCCGAAAATATGAAACTCGAAAATATGGCCCGTGCTCGTAAGCAGGACATTATTTTCTCTATCCTTAAAGCCCACGCAAAAAGTGGAGAAGACATTTTCGGTGGGGGTGTATTAGAAATACTCCAAGACGGTTTCGGCTTCTTACGCAGCGCGGATGGCTCTTATTTAGCAGGCCCTGACGATATTTACGTCTCTCCTAGCCAAATTCGCCGCTTTAACATGCGAACGGGTGACACCATCTTTGGTAAAATTCGCCCCCCGAAAGAAGGCGAGCGCTATTTTGCCCTACTGAAAGTCAATGAAGTTAACTTCGATAAACCCGAAAACTCTCGCAATAAAATCCTCTTTGAAAACTTAACGCCACTCCACGCAGAAGAACGCATGCGGATGGAACGCGGTAACGGTTCCACCGAAGATATCACGGCCCGTATTTTGGATTTATGCTCGCCTATCGGTAAGGGCCAACGCGGCTTGATTGTTGCGCCGCCAAAAGCGGGTAAAACCCTGTTGCTGCAAAACATCGCGCAATCCATTACCTATAACAACCCAGAAGTGGTGTTGATGGTATTGCTGATCGATGAGCGCCCAGAGGAAGTTACCGAGATGCAACGCTTGGTGAAAGGTGAAGTCATTGCCTCTACCTTCGACGAGCCAGCCAGCCGTCACGTTCAAGTCGCTGAAATGGTTATTGAAAAAGCTAAGCGCCTCGTTGAGCATAAAAAAGACGTGGTGATCCTGCTTGACTCTATCACCCGTTTAGCGCGCGCTTACAACACCGTTATCCCATCATCAGGTAAAGTGTTAACCGGTGGTGTGGACGCTAACGCCCTGCACCGTCCTAAGCGTTTCTTTGGTGCGGCTCGTAACATTGAACACGGCGGCAGCTTGACCATTATCGCAACGGCCTTGGTGGATACTGGTTCTAAGATGGACGAAGTGATCTACGAAGAATTTAAAGGTACCGGTAACCAAGAACTGCATCTGTCGCGTAAAGCGGCGGAAAAGCGCGTCTTCCCTGCCATTGACTTCAACCGCAGCGGTACCCGTCGTGAAGAAAAACTGACCAATCAAGAAGAACTGCAGAAAATGTGGATCCTGCGTAAGATCTTAAATCCAATGGATGAAGTCAGCGCAATGGAATTCTTAATTGATAAGCTGGCCATGACGAAGACCAATGATGAGTTCTTCACCGCGATGAAACGCGCTAAGTCTTAATATCAGCGTCGATTTCAATAAAAAGCCGCAGTGTTCACACTGCGGCTTTTTTGTGTTTGCGCTTTGTTAGAGAAATCGATTCAAGATTCTCGCGCCTAGAGGCGTGTTAAACCAAGGTCTGCGCCATTTTGCGGCGCAGGTAGGCAATTTGCTGCATGTGCGGCAAATCCTTCGGGCAGTTGTCTTGGCAACCCAATAAGGTCATGCACCCGAACACCCCGTCCTGATTGCCGATCACATGGTAAAAATCATCCGCAGCGCGATTGTCACGACTGTCCATTTCAAAGCGGGCGATTTTCATCATCCCTACGGCACCAACAAAAGTCTCACGCATTTGCTTGGTCGCACAGGCCGATACACACACGCCACATTCGACGCAGCGCTCTAACTCATATAAACGCGCAGCTTCCTCTGGGTCCATCGGATCCTCAAGGCGATGCACATTGATATCGTTCGACTTGGGGTGTAGCCACAACTTTAAGCGCTCAGCCAGTTCGCGCATAAACTTGCCAGTATTCACCGATAAATCCCCAATCAGCTCAAAGCCAGGGAGCGGCATTAAGGTAATCTCGCCCTTAGGATATTTGGCGGTTAACGTCCGACACGCCAGCGTCGGAAAACCGTTAATCACCATGGCGCAGCTACCACAAATACCCGCACGGCAGACAAAATCAAACTGCAGCGATGTGTCTTGCTCTTCGCGCAATTTATTGAGTGCAATAAACACTGTCATCCCCGGGGTTTCAGTGAGCTGATAACGAACCATTTTTGGCTTATCGTTCGGCTCCTGCGGATCATAACGAAAAATATTAAAGGTGAGCGTTCGACCTTGGCTCATTATGATTGTTCTCCTAAAGCATTGGCTGACGGTGTGGTTAACGTATCGCTTAAGCGTTCATTTTTCGGTTGCAGGCTTGTTGGTAAAGTAAAAGGCATGAGGGCCTGCTGGCGTTGATAGCGATCGGCCTCTTCCCCTAATCCAGCCAAGATTTCGGCAATTTGCTGCTCGCGTTTTTCAGTATCAGGGTGAGCTATCGCATTGTTAATACCATAGCCGCGATAACCTGGAGGTAACTCCATTTTCATCACATCGAGCGCTTCGTACTGCAGCACCGGCTCAAGCGCATTGGCATCGGGCCAACTGGCTAAGGTGCGGTTAAGCCAATCGCGATCATTGCGCTGGGGATAATCCTCGCGAGCATGGGCGCCACGGCTCTCAGTGCGCGCCGCCGCGCCGCAGGCCACGGTTAAGGCCACCTTGAGCATACGCTTAACCCGTAATGCCTCGACTAACTCTGGGTTGGCGTGACGTTTTTTACACTTCAGCCCAAGCTTGCGCGAACGCGCTAGCAAGGCTTTCAGCTCAGCCACGGCTTTGTCGAGCTCGGGGCCATTACGGAAAATGCCCACATAATCCATCATAATGCGCTGCATTTCGCGCTTAAGCTCAAAGGGGCTTTCGCTGCCATCGCCATCGACTAGGGTGTCGATTTCAGTCTGCACCTGCTGCAAAAACTGCTCGGCCAGCTGAGTGTTGATTTCTAGGCTGTTGTTTTCACAAAAATCAGCGACGTATTTGCCAATAATCATGCCACCCACCACGGTTTCAGCCAGCGAGTTGCCGCCTAATCGATTAAAACCGTGCATATCCCAACACGCTGCCTCGCCCACACTAAACAACCCTTTAAGCTGCGGGCTCTCTCCCGTCGCGTTAGTGCGAATGCCACCCATGGAATAATGCTGGGTTGGACGCACAGGGATCCACTCTTTGGCGGGATCGATCCCAAGGAAGTTTTCACAGATTTCCTGCACTTCCCTTAGGTTAGTCTCGATATGCTTTCGCCCAAGCAGGGTGATATCCAGCCACAGGTGGGGGCCGTAGGGGCTATCAACGCCTTTACCTTTGCGAATATGCTCAGTCATCCGCCGGGATACCACATCGCGCGAGGCCAGTTCTTTTTTCTCCGGCTCATAGTCCGGCATAAAGCGGTAGCCGTCCTTATCACGCAGTAAACCACCGTCACCTCGGCAACCTTCGGTGGTCAAAATCCCCACGGGCACAATCGCGGTGGGGTGGAATTGCACCGCTTCCATATTCCCTAGGGTCGCCACGCCAGTTTCCAGCGCCAGCGCTTGGCCGATGCCTTCACAGATTATCGCGTTGGTAGAAACCTCATAAATACGGCCATAGCCACCGGTCGCAATCGTGGTGGACTTAGCGACATAGGCACGCAGCTCGCCGCTCACTAAACAGCGAGCAACCACACCGTGACAGCGCTGGCCATCGTGGATAAGCGCTAGCGCTTCAACCCGCTCATGGACAGGAATATCCATAGAAATCGCTTTATTATCCATGGCATAAAGTAAAGAGTGACCTGTACCATCGGCGGTGTAGCACGTGCGCCATTTTTTGGTGCCACCAAAATCTCGGGCATTGATCAGGCCATGGGCCTCTTTGGCTTCATGCAGCGTCACTTTTTGCGCATTAACAATCACATCTCTTGGACCTGCGCTCACCCTTGACCAAGGCACTCCCCAATTGGCAAGCTCGCGCACAGCTTTAGGCGCGCAGTGGGCAAACATGCGGGCGACATCCTGATCACAGCCCCAATCGGAGCCTTTAACCGTGTCTTGAAAATGCACATCTTCATCATCGCCCATGCCCTTAACCGCATTGCCCAGACTCGCCTGCATCCCACCTTGGGCCGCCGCCGAGTGAGAGCGCTTTGCCGGAATAAGCGATAACACTAAGGTATCGAGTCCGCGCTCCTTAGAGGCAATGGCGACCCTAAGGCCCGCAAGCCCCGCGCCCACCACTAATGAATCGGTATAAATCAGTTTCACGCCTGCTCCTTAACGGATCTGCTGTTATTATTGAATTTTTTCATATTATGTATGCCACCACGAGGGTCGAGTGATGGCGTAAGTGGGTGGATCGCGACACGCTTAGCATCCGCTAAACCTGCCAAGGGGCAAGACGGCCACGACCACTCATCTCGGCCGCTTATTCGGGCACAAACGGCTGCACTGGCAGGCTCAACTCGCTGCCGATGAACAAATAGGCCACTAGGCTTGCGCTACCTAAACAAAGTAAATAGATGATGAGCCCCTTAACTAACCTGCGCAGCCCTTGGCGCTGCAGCGTAAGGCCCCACTTAATCGCCACACGGTACAAACCAATCATGGCGTGGATCACCACCGCTGGCAGCAGCAGGGCATACAGCAGCCAAGCGTTATCGTGATACACGCGCTCTGCGGATAAATGCGGACCAATTTCAGGATTTAATATCATGGTAAATAGGTGCACTGGCACCAAAAAAAACAAGATAAAACCCGTCACTAACTGCCAAAACCAGGCATGGGTATCTTTGTGGTTGATGCCCCCCAAGTGCGTGCGCAGGGCGCGCCATTGACCTAATTGCACTGGGAAACGCCGTAAGGCCAAGGCCGCATGGAGCATGACCACGACGAGAATCAAGACCGAGAACACTTGAGTGACAACCGGAAAACCATGGCCATCACGACTCAACATGCCACCTTCCAGTAATTGCACCACGTAGTAAAAGGTCTCTTTGCCCAGCAAAATGGTCGATTCAAAGTGCATATGCAGCAAGAGAAAACAGCCGAGCAACACTCCGGTCGCGCTCTGCAGCTTATCCGCCTTGGCCGACCAAGGATGGCCTAACGCGGGGGTTATCACCCTATTGTGAACTCGAGTTGTGCTGATCATGTTACCTCTACTCTTATGGTTTATCGTTGACACCTCTTGGCAAATTACACCATAGCAGCAACCCAAATCATCGTTCAGTGTCACAGATTTAAAGCGTGAGCCAACTCACCCGTTAGAGTGCAACTCTTAGATGAAGATCACAAACCACCAGACAAAACCAAACAAAGGTAATACCAATTAACCAATAAATTTCAGCATGTTATATAGGCAAGTAAAACTAAATCAGGCATTAGCACTGGGTATCCAATAACCCCACTCATCAGTAAATGATACGGGTTCTGCCATCAACAGATGCGAATAAGAGTGCTAAGCCATACCGCCAAGGACTCACCATGAGGTCACTGCGATAAAAAATGAGCCCCTTGCGGCGAGGTGGCCATGGTCGCTAACTGCCACACCGAATCGCGAGTAATCATCCAAACTCGGCCTGAGGCCTAGCGCTGAGATGTCGAGGCCAACCGCGCTGACGCTCGCATCTTCAGTGGGCTTAGGGTTACAATACCGCGATTGTTCACCCTTAGCCGCAGGATATTCCCATGCCTTGGATCCAACTCCGCATTAACACCAATAGCGACGATGCTGAAGCCATCAGCGACGTGCTCATGGAAGCTGGCTCGGTTTCCATCACCTTTGAAGATGGAAAAGACACCCC
This sequence comes from Shewanella sp., assembly GCF_051658185.1. GTDB lineage: Bacteria > Pseudomonadota > Gammaproteobacteria > Enterobacterales > Shewanellaceae > Shewanella. The sequence goes on from NZ_JBOFMC010000063.1 coordinate 13,011, forward strand.
TATATTTGAACCCAAACTGGGCGAAACCCCACTGTGGCGCGATACCGTAGTGGTCGCGTTATTTGAGGCAGAAACCGACCTCACGCCGACCATCGAGTTTTTAAAAACCCTGCCGTTTTTGGGCGAAGACTTCAGCCACAAGATTGAACAAATCGAAGATAAAGACTGGGTCCGTGAGTGGATGGATAACTACCACCCCATCCAATTTGGCAAACGCTTATGGATTTGCCCAAGCTGGCGTGAAGTCCCCGATCCCAGCGCTGTCAATGTGATCTTAGATCCGGGCCTCGCCTTCGGCACCGGCACCCACCCAACCACTGCACTATGTTTAGAGTGGTTAGACAGCCTAGATTTAAGCAATGAAGAAGTGATCGACTTTGGCTGTGGCTCCGGCATCTTAGCCGTCGCCGCCCTCAAACTGGGCGCGAAAAAAGTCACCGGTATCGACATCGACTACCAAGCGATTGACGCCTCTAAAGCCAATGCCGAGCGAAATGCCGTCGCCGACAAGCTCGAACTGTATCTCCCAGAAGATCAACCCGCCGATCTCAAGGCCGATGTGCTCGTGGCCAACATCCTCGCCGGACCACTGCGCGAATTAGCGCCCTTAATCGCCGAACGGGTAAAACCCGGTGGCAAGCTGGCCCTTTCAGGCTTACTTAAAGAACAAGCCCAAGAAATCAGCGAATTTTACGACCAATGGTTCGATATGGACGAAGCGGCTCACAAAGAAGATTGGAGCCGCTTGACAGGCACGCGCAAATCACAGTAAGCAGCGGCGCAACATGCGCCGCTACTGGCTTAGGCCAATTTTGCCATTGACTTCTCAAGCCTTAAAAGTCAAGAAAAAAAATTGCGCCTAGGTCATTTATTGACCTTTTCACAGCCTACAAAAAGGGCTACTATAGCGCCCCTTTGAAGCGCTAAGGTGAAACAGAAAATGCAGATTGGACCCTATCAACTGAACAATCAGCTGATCGTGGCACCAATGGCAGGTGTCACCGACCAAGCCTTCCGAAATCTCTGTCTTCGTTATGGCGCAGCCCTTGCGGTATCAGAGATGCTCTCGTCCAACCCCGACGTTTGGGATACCGACAAAAGCCGCCAGCGTATGACGCACTCTGGTGAGGAAGGAATACGCTCAGTGCAAATTGCCGGGGCAGATCCAGAGTTAATGGCACAGGCCGCCCAGTTCAATGTTGAACAGGGAGCCCACATCATTGATATCAATATGGGATGCCCGGCAAAAAAAGTGAATAAAAAGCTGGCAGGTTCAGCACTCATGCAAAATCCACCGCTAGTAAAAGCCATTTTACAAGCCGTGGTCGCCGCCGTGAATGTCCCTGTCACCTTAAAGATTCGCACCGGCTGGGAGCCAGAGCACAGGAACGGTGTTCAAATCGCCCAGATTGCTGAGGATTGTGGCATTGCCTCGCTCGCCGTTCACGGCCGCACGAGACAATGTATGTACAAAGGCGTTGCCGAGTACGACACCATTAAAGCCATCAAACAGAAGGTCTCGATTCCTATCGTCGCCAATGGAGATATCGACAGTCCGGAAAAAGCCCGCTTTGTGCTGGACTATACCGGTGCCGATGCTCTGATGATAGGACGGGCAGCTCAAGGACGACCTTGGATTTTCAGAGAAATCCAGCACTATTTGGATACGGGTAATAAGCTAGCGCCCATTGAGGTAGCCCAGCAACGCGCAGTCATGCTGGAACATCTCACCAAACTTTATGATTTATATGGTGAATACAAGGGTATCCGCTTCGCCAGAAAACATATGGGATGGTACCTAGACCAAGAAGCTCAGCGCCAATTTCGGGCTGACTTTAATCGGCTGGAAACCGCTGCAGAACAGTATTCCCTCGTGGAATGTTATTTTGATGAATTAGTACAGAATTAATAAAGAGCAGAATAGAATGTTTGATCAGACAACTAACACTGAAGTTCACCAGCTTACCGTTGGCAAAATCGAGACCGCAAACGGCACAATCAAGCCCCAGTTATTACGTGACGCCGTCAAACGCGCCGTAACTAACTTCTTCGCACAGTTGGACGGTCAGGAAGCACAAGAAGTTTATGAAATGGTGCTAAGCGAAGTTGAAGCGCCTCTGCTTGACATCATCATGCAACACACTCGCGGCAACCAAACCCGCGCAGCCAACATGCTCGGTATCAACCGCGGTACTCTGCGTAAGAAATTGAAAAAATACGGCATGAACTAAGACGGATTTAAGTCTTAAGCTGTTGTATTGAAACGGGCGGTTCAGCAATGAACCGCCCGTTTTCTTTGGGTCGCGTCACAGCGGTACTCAATGCCAACACAGGCGATAATGTTTACTAGGCTTAATGTTACGACTAAGTGAGCTTAAGCGGATGGTGACATCAACAGCTTAAGTGCGCGCATTAAGCAACGTTAACCTGCTGGCGGGTGCAGCAGGCGGTGATGTCGTTGGCGCTTTTAGATGACATCGCGCTGCAGGCGGCGCAGCTCATATGATCGCGGTAATGTTGATCAAAAAACTGAATCGAGCGCGCTTCGAGGGTATCGAACAATTCAGGCGTTAAGGGTTTTTTCCACTTATATTGCCCCATCAATTTGGCCAAATGTCGATAACAGGTTTCGCGGCGGTTAGATAAATATTCTGGCGCGATCAACTGGCTTTCAAATTGGGTAAGCGAGCCGGTTAAGTAAAAGGTGATCCCCTGCACTAACTCTTGCACTTGCAAGGGCGTCGCCTCTAACTCATTATTGCTCACGGCTAAATTTAAGGAATCGGTAAACCATCCCCAAAAGGCATTAATGCGCTTTTTAAAACGCTCGACTTTTTCGTCGCTGGCCAGTTGCCAGACCATGGTATTGACGGAGATCGAGCGCAACGTGGCAAAACTTTTACTGCGCTTGATGGTTTCGAAGGTGAATAGGACGGGCAGTAACACCCGTTCTTGTGCGGTTAATTGCGGGTTATTATGGATAAAAGCCGGCAAATGATTAGAAGTGGCACTCCTTAAAAATAAGCAAACCAACACATCTTCTTTGCGCTCAAAGAATTTATACAGCGTGCCAGTAGAACAGCCTACTTCTTGAGCAAGCTGAGAAAATTTAAATGACACGATACCTTGCGACTCAATGAGCTGCTCAGCAGCATCGAGTATTTGATTGCAACGCAAAATGGATAACGTATCAGATGGACATTTCATTCACTTAACCCCAGTAGCACTAAACCCGATATTATGCGGATTTCACCTCTGCTTGTTGAGAGGCGTTAAGGACGAAGCGGGATGGTGCTCACGTTGAGGGCACTTTATTTACCCGCTTTGTGAGTTACCTCAAGCACACATTGCCATAACAAGTTAGCGCTAAAAATTAAAACGATTTCATTTTCCGTGATAGGCCACTTCACCAAGGCTGCTGATGCTCAATCGGCTCAACCAACGACAACGCATATTCACCGCTTCACCTGCCTAGGGCGACCAAGCAAGGCCCCATCGATTCACTCAATTCAATCGACTCAATATCCATGACATTACCATCTCTGGATGTCAGTCCGTTGCCATAACATGAGGTGGCTTTAGGGATCCGCCCCCTCTCGAATAACTCATATTAGCCCTATCGCAGGAAAAGATTATTCTAGATATACCTCACGAATAAGTTTGCCACACCCAAAAAGCCGTGACTTAGTTCACCTTTGACCTCCCGCATAACCTCTATCTTGCTTGCATACCGAAGTAGAGGATTGACAACATGCATAATAGAAGAAGTTTTTTAAAGCTAGGTGCGGGTGCCGCGATAGGCGGTATCGCAGCAGCTTTACCGGCAACAGCGGCAACCAAAGAGTGCGCGGCGAACATCCAATGGGATGAAACCCGCGATATTATCGTCGTTGGCTCCGGCTTTGCAGGTCTATCATCCGCATTAAACGCTAAGCGTCAAGGCCTAGGCTCTGTACTGGTATTAGAAAAAATGCAGGTGATCGGGGGCAACTCGGCGATCAACGGTGGCTGGTTAGCTATCCCGAAAAACCCCATCCAATTAGCGCAAGGCATCAACGATGACTCGCCCGAAGAGCTCGTTAAAGATCAGATCATTTCTGGCCGCGGCATGCAAAATACCGACATGTTACGCCAAATGGCCAATCGCGCCCTCGATGCCTACCAATTGTGTATCGACGCCGGAGTCAAATTCCGCGAAGGCTTTAACCAACAAGTGGGCGGCCATAATAAGGCGCGTGCTATCCGTACCCAACACGGCGTGGGCGGTGACATCACCACTAAGCTGTATGAAGTGGGTAAAAAAGAAGGCGTTGAATACCGCCTGCAGCACTATGTTGAAGACTTCATCATGGATGGCCAAGAGATTGTCGGCCTTAAGGTGCGTCAAAATTACCGCTTCCCAGATCTCAAAACCGGTAAAACCATCTATATCAAAGCCAACAAGGCCGTTATCCTTGCCCACGGCGGTTTTTCTCGCAACTTAGTGCTGCGCGAGTTGGTTGATCCTGCGCTGGATAAAACCTTGGATTGTACCAATGCCCTCGGCGCAACTGGCGAAGTGACCTTAACGGCCATGGCCCACGGCGCTTTCCCGGTACACATGAGCTTTATCCAAACAGGCCACTGGGGCTCGCCGGATGAAGGCGGCTTTGGCTGGTCCAATGCCCTACTCTCGATTGGTTTCCATAAAGGTATTTCAGTCAATGTGTTAGACGGTAAGCGTTTTATGAATGAACGCGCCGATAGAAAAACCTGCTCCGACGCCATTATGAAAAACCGTCATCCAGATGGCTCACCTGCATACCCAGTGGTGTTTTTTAACCATGACGATCATGTTGGTGCCGAAGAAGTCACCCGCGCGGTACGTGACCAAATCGCTTGGAAAGTCGATAGCCTTGAGCAATTAGCTAAGCAATTCAATATTCCACTTGCACAGCTCAAACAAACCGTAGCCGAGTACAACAAGCAAGTACCACAGCGCATTGACCCCTTGTTTGGCCGCATGATGGATACGGCTGTCGAGCTTAAAGCACCGTTTATTGTGTCGCGTATTTGGCCAAAAGTGCACTACTGCATGGGCGGCTTAAAAACCGATTTAGGCGCAAGAGTGCTACATAGCCAAACCCTAGCTCCGATGAAAAATCTCTATGCCGTTGGCGAAGCAACTGGCGGCACTCATGGTGGAACACGTTTAAGTTCAACAGCTTGCCTAGAGTGCTTAACGATGGGAATTATCGTTGCTGAAACCATCAAATCTGACACGCAGGCCTAAATCATCATGAATAAATTACTACTGACACTCGTTATCGGAACTCTCTTTGCTGGCGCAGCAAATGCGGGGGAGCTGGTCAAAATGAAGGGCAGCACCCATGGCCGAGCCAACCATGAGTTTATCTATCAAGAAGGTTGTAAAGGCTGCCACCAAGGTTCAGGCAAGCAAAACTCAACCGATGCCGCCTGTGTTGAATGTCACGGTGAGATCACCAGCATTCCCGTGGATGAGAAAAAGCTGCCGATCCCTGAGGCGCATCCACACAAGTCTTTGCACTACAACGAAGGCGCTAGCTGCTTAGCCTGCCACGGCGAGCATGAAAAGAAAGCCCCAGTGTGCGCCGAGTGTCACCGCACTTGGTTCCATGAGATGTAATTAATTTTTTAAAATACAAATACTAAACTAAAGGTAATGATGATGAAAAAACTCAGCCGGTTTATGTTGTCCGCCGTCGCCAGCACCATGGCACTTTCAAGCTCAGCGGCATTTGCTGCACAAGCACAAGAAGATGGCATTAATATTGGCGGCGCTGTCCGCGTTAACTATGGCTACCGCGATTACGACGAAAAATCGAAGGACAAAGGCGGTGACTTTAACTTCGATATGGCCGCCATTAAATTTGACGGTAAAAAAGGCGATTTCGGTTTAGCTGCCGAATACCGTTTTACCTCAGGCACAAACTATATCAAGTATGGTTATGGCTACTACAACATTGATC
>NZ_JBOFMC010000064.1:0-3007 GCF_051658185.1 Shewanella sp.
ACCTGAGGCGCTTTTACAAAGGGCCCAAGATGCCGACATCCTGTTCACCAATAAAACCCCGCTGAGTGCCGACATGTTGGCACAGCTGCCTTGCCTTCGATATATCGGGGTGCTGGCTACTGGTACTGATGTGGTGGATTTGGCGGCCGCCAAGGCGCGGGGCATAGTGGTGACCAATGTGCCCGCCTATGGCCCCGATGCCGTCGCCCAAATGGTGTTTGCCCATATTTTACACCACACCCAAGCTGTGGCCGCCCATCATCAGGCGGTCGCTGCAGGGCAGTGGGCCAGTGCGGAGGATTTTTGTTTTACCCTAATGCCGCTGCAATCCCTTAAGGGCAAAACGCTGGGCCTGATTGGATATGGTGATATAGGTCAGCAGGTTAGTGCTCTTGCCCGCGCCTTTGGGATGACAGTGTTAGTGCATACCCGCACGCCCCTGACCGATTTACCCCAAGGCGTCAGTTGGGCTTTGCGTGATGCCCTGCTGCGTCAGGCCGATATCGTGTCATTGCACTGTCCGTTGACGCCAGCCACCGCGCAATGTATCAATCAGCAGACCCTCGCGCTGATGAAGCCTAAGGCGCTGCTGATCAACACGGCGCGGGGCGGCTTAATCGATGAGGCCGCGCTGGCGCGAGCATTAGCCGAGGGAAAAGTGTTTGCTGGGGTCGATGTGTTATCGACCGAGCCGCCTAAGGCCGATAATCCGTTGCTCAGCGCGCCCAATATTAGCATTACCCCCCATAATGCTTGGGCGACTCGGGAGGCTCGGCAAAGGCTATTGGCGATAGCGCTGGCCAACCTTAAGGCTTTTTTGGCGGGACAAGCGGCTAATCGGGTCGCTTAACCGTCCAGACAAATCACATAAAAAGCACTAAAAAGCACAGTGCAGCCCAGACAATCTGGGCGTAGCAGCCTGCAGCGCGATCCCCATGAGGATTCTTGGGGGCCGCAGCGTTTAACTTGCGCTTTAGCGTTGTTCATCTCCCTTCGAATGGGCCTGTTGCCGTTCAACACGTTTGCGCGCAATCGGTTTATGAAAAATCGGTTTCTAAACAATCAGTTTCTAAATGATCAATTTCTAAACAATCAATTTCTAAACAATCAATTCCTAAAAAATCCTTTGCTACTCAATCTTTTGCCGCTCAAGCATTGCCGCGTTTGGCGGCTCGAGCACGTCGGCCTAGCCCAATCACTGCAGCGATGAGGGCGATGACGAGGGCGCCATAGGCCACTGGTTTTTTAAACTGATGGTAAAGCGCCTGCCATTTAGCGATGTTATTGGCCCGCTCCCTCGCGGCGGCGCCGGTAAAATCCGGTTGCTGGCATTGCAGGCCAAAACGCTCAGCCCAAGCCACGTAGGGGCCATTGGCAACGTATTTTTGGTAATAGCGCCGGGCGATGATGGGATCGCGGCGCAGGACAAAGCCGCTGGCTTGGCAAAGGAGCGCGGCATAGGCTTGGCTATTGTGAGGCACGTTATCCGCCGCCTTATTAGCAAGTTCGGCGGCGGTATAACGATAGTGAAAACGTTTATCCGGGAACGCTTGGCTGGCATTAACGCGTTGCCGCTCTTTGTCGGTTAAGTTATCCGTTGATGGGGTGGCATCAAACCAAGAGCTTAAATCGAACATTCCTTGGTAAATCGCATAATCGGGGGCTAACTCAAATCCTAATAATTCCATTCCCTGATGCCGGGCTAATTCGGCAGCGTGCCAATAGGCTGTGGCGCTGTCGATGCCTGTGCTGCGTTTGGCCGTGGTGAGTGCTTGGCTATAACGCTGGGCACTGGCTTGTCGCTGGGGATGCGGGAAGTAGCGAGGCGCGCTGTCGAGGGCGCCTTCCCGTAATAATCGCCTGCCCAGTAAATAACGTAAGCGATTATTAATCGGCTCAATATTATCGTACCAGTCACTGTCCTGTGGGTAGTCAAAGGCGCGATAAGGGACCTGAGTATCGACAAACGATGTCAGCTCTGCGCTCGTCAGGACGCGTTCGGCGACATAGGCAATGTCCTGCCAGTATTCATCTCCACTGGCTAAAAGCTGCGCAAGGGCGGCGAGATACTCACCGCGCTCAAGGGATAACACGCCTTGTTCGGCGCTGATGCGGCAAAATGTTGCGAGCGCCTTATCTTGAGCCTCGCTAGCCTGTATCTCGCTAACTTGTACCTCGTCATCGGGAGTCTCGTAGGCTTGGCTCTTATTGGCATCAAGGGGGTTATCAGGGGTGTTGGGGAGTTTGGGAAAATAGCGTACGGCTTGGGCGTAGGCCGCTGCCGCCTTGACTCTGTCACCTTGTTGTAGCTCAATTTTTGCGGTTAACCACCAACTCAGTCCCGTCGGGGTTGCTAGGGCTAGCAGGCGCTTGGCACTGGCATAATCTCCCAATTGATAATAGATCGCCGCGAGCTTGTCGCCATATTCGAGGGTGAGGCCATCCTGTGGCAATAGGTTGAGGATGTCGGCAACCTTGTGCCCCAGTGCCGAGAGCTGGCCATTATAGGCAAACTCATTGCCACTGCTTTGCCAGTATGCGATCAGCAATTGTTGCACGTTCGCTTGGGTTAATAGCCCTTGGAGCTCGCTGAGCTCTAAGCTCATTAAGTTGCGGCTTAACATTAATAATGAGTCGTAGCCGCTGCTATCTCCTTGAGCCAATTGGGTTGCGTAGAGCGCTATCACCCTATCGAGTACCCCAGGTGTGCTGGGGATGGGTAAACCTGGCTCCCGCGCATCTGCGCGGCGTTGGCCAGTGTGTTTGGCTTGCGCTAAGCCAAGATGTAACAGGATATAGGCTTGTTCGCCAAGGCTAGCAAGGCCAAGGCGCAGGGGATCGGCCGCACCTTGGCGCACCGCAGTTTGTAATTGATGTAGGTAGGCGTCGGCCTGTAGCAGATGCGCATCATCCGTTGCGGTTTTGCTCAAGATAAGCTCAATGCGCGAGAGTGAGTACAGCGCCCACAGGCTGCGTGAGCTCCGCTCCTGCTCCGGTAATTCAAGTA
>NZ_JBOFMC010000065.1:0-10252 GCF_051658185.1 Shewanella sp.
CCTGAGCCCGTCAGTAAAATATGTGAAATCCCAGCGGCGGCTAGATCGCAGCGGCCAAGATTGGCCTGTACATCTTGGGGTAAACACTGAAAAATCGCATTGTGCTCACTATCGACTGGCAGCAGCGTGGCGCCAGCACGGATGGCGGCGTCCATAAACAGCTCACCGGACATCACCAGTGCCTCTTTATTGGCAAGCAGCACTCGTTTACCGGCATTAACCGCCGCCAATGTCGGCACTAAACCCGCCGCGCCAACAATGGCAGCCATCACTGTATCCACTTGAGGAGCGGTGACTAAATCCACTAATTCATCCGCGCCACTCGTCACTTGAATCTTAAGCGCGGGTGGTAATTGCGCCTTTAACGCTTGGGCCGCCGCCGCATCGACCATATGGACCACCACAGGTTGATGGGCTAGGCACAGTGCCAGCATCTTCTCGACGCTAGCATGAGCCACTAAACCATAAACCTTATAGGCCTGAGGATTGGTCGCAATCACCTTTAAGGTGCTGGTTCCAATAGAGCCTGTTGCTCCCAAAATCACCATATTTTGCATAGCGTTACATCCAAAATGCAATGTAGATTAGGGTAAATACCGGTAAGGCGGCCGTCAGGCTATCAATACGATCGAGCACTCCGCCGTGTCCGGGCAAGATACTACCGGAATCCTTAATACAAGCGGCGCGCTTAAACATACTTTCAGATAAATCACCAAGGGCTGACACCATAGCGACAAAGAGCGTCACCGCAAGCACAAGCAAGAGTTCTTGTTCCGGCGCGATATACATCACCCCTGCTACCACTAACAGTGTGGTTAGCAGGCCACCAATCAGCCCTTCTAAGGTTTTTGCTGGGCTCACTGCTGGCATCAACTTGGTTTTACCTACCGCTTTGCCGACAAAATAGGCTCCAGAATCGGCGGCCCAAACGATCAGCATCACCAAAAGGACTAAGGAGGGTCCAAAATAAGGGGAAATGTGTGAGCTAATCGATTTGAGAGCAATGAGTGCCACAAAACATGGCACTAAGGTCAGCTGACCAAACATTGATTTTAGCATGGGATTCTTTTGCCAAAATCGTGCACTTTTGGGGTAAGTGATCACTAATAGCAAAGACAACGCCCACCATAGCGCCCCAATATAAATAACCGCTAACAATATGGGATGCAGTTGCCCCTGGAGCCACACCACATCTATCGGCACAAGCAGGTTAATCGCAATCAGTAACACGCCAACGGTACAAGTAAAACTCCACTGAGTTACTTCACATTGGCTGTCGATTATCCGTCCCCACTCTTTTGCCGCAATCAGAAAAACGCCCACTAAGGCCCAAGAAAAATACACCGATGGAAGCAAAAAAATCGCCCCCAAAACTAATGGAATCAACCAAATTGCTGTTATTATACGTTGCTTTAGCAAAAAAAATCCCTCATCACGTTTTACAATGAGCGCATCTCATCAATCTGACTTCCCGTCAAACCAAAACGACGCTGGCGACTCGCAAAAATTGCAATCGCATCATGGAAAGCCTGTTCATCAAAATCAGGCCAAAGGGTGTCAATAAACACCAATTCCGCATAAGCTGCCTGCCACAGCACAAAATTGCTGATGCGACAGTCGCCACCCGTGCGGATCATTAAATCAACTTCACTCTGATTTTGCATGCACAAATGCGCACTCAAGGCCTCTTCGGTGAACTGACTGCTGGTCATTTCACCAATTTCAACCTTTTGTGCCAGTTTTTGCGCCGCTTGAAGAATGTCCCAACGGCCACCATAATTGGCCGCCACATTCAACACCAACCCAGTATTATTGGCGGTTTTTTCCTGCGCCAACTGAATTTGCTTTTGCAAACGAGCTGAAAAACGACTGATATCACCAATGATATTAAGCTTAACCTGATTCTTATCTAGCAGCTTTATTTCCCGCTGTAATACGGTAAAAAACAATTCCATTAACAAGCTGACTTCTTTATCGGGTCTGCGCCAATTCTCACTGGAAAATGCAAATAATGTCAGCGATTGGATCCCCAATTGGCTTGCGGTGCTCACAGCACGTCTTACCGCTTTAACGCCAGCTTTATGCCCCATCACTCGGGGTTTGCCTTGGGTTTGAGCCCAACGACCATTCCCGTCCATAATGATCGCCACATGCTTAGGTAATGACTGCTTTACAAGCTCGGGTAATTGTCCCGGCAAGGTCGTTGGAGTGTATAACTCACTCTCACGCGTCCTAGGGTGCGGATCAAGTTCCACTGTGGATGACATCTAATACAACCCTTTAAAATAGACAAACGCCGTGCAGTATACCCCTACACGGCGCATCAACTCTAGCTTATCGAACCTGAGATTAGACTTCCATCAACTCAATTTCTTTAGCAGCTAAAATTTCATCGACTTTTTTAATGTGTGCGTCGGTGAATTTTTGCACTTCATCTTCAAAGCGGCGAACATCATCTTCAGTGCATTCTTTGGCTTTTTCGAGCTTCTTCACTTCAGAAATCGCATCACGGCGTACGTTACGAATCGCCACGCGGCCACCTTCAGCTTCATGGCGAACCACTTTGATAAAGTCTTTACGACGTTCTTCCGTCAGCGCGGGTAATGGAATACGTAAGGTTGCGCCAGCAGACATAGGATTTAACCCTAAATCTGAGCTCATAATCGCCTTTTCTACCGCTTGAATCGCACTGCGGTCGAACACCGTCACAGACAGCGTACGCGAGTCTTCAACACCGACGTTCGCCACTTGATTCAGAGGCGTCATAGTGCCGTAATAAGACACTTGAATAGAATCAAGCAAACTGGGATGTGCACGCCCGGTACGCACCTTTGCCATTTGGTTTTTAGTGGCGTCAACGCACTTACCCATGCGCTCTTGGGCATCTTTTTTAATATCTGCAATCACGTTAAATGTCCTTTTTGGTCATTAAATAACTTTTTTCGCTCTGATCAATGTGCCTTCTTCTTCACCCATGATCACGCGGCGCAACGCGCCAGGCTTGTTCATATTGAATACTAGGATAGGCATGTCATGATCACGCGCCAAAGTAAAGGCTGCTAAGTCCATTACTTTTAATTCTTTTTCCAGAATTTCACCGTAGGTTAATTCGTCAAACTTAACCGCATCTGGATTTTTCATTGGGTCGTCGGAGTACACGCCATCGACTTTAGTGCCTTTTAGCACGACTTCAGCTTCGATTTCAATGCCACGCAAACATGCGGCAGAATCAGTAGTGCAGAACGGATTACCCGTACCTGCGGCAAAAATCACCACACGGCCTGATTTCAATAAGCTTATTGCCTCAGCCCAATTGTAGTCATCACACACCCCTTTTAAGGGGATTGCCGACATTAGACGAGCATTAACATAGGCACGGTGTAAGGCATCACGCATGGCCAAGCCATTCATCACCGTGGCCAGCATACCCATGTGATCGCCCACCACACGGTTCATGCCTGCTTTTGCTAAGCCTTCACCGCGAAATAGATTACCACCACCAATGACCACACCCACCTGAATGCCTAACTCTACCAGCTCTTTCACTTCTTGAGCCATGCGATCTAACACTTTAGGGTCGATGCCGAAGCCTTCGTCGCCCATCAGTGCTTCGCCACTTAATTTTAGAAGAATGCGTCTAAATGCAGGTTTTGGATTGGTGCTCATAATTTTTATATCCTGGTCATAACAAGACCGCAGCCATTGCTGCGGTCTTGGGGGTATTTAGCGTTGGCGATTAAGCCTTTTTAGAAGCAGCGATTTGAGCAGCAACTTCAGCTGCGAAATCTTCTTCTTTCTTCTCAATACCTTCACCAACTTCTAAACGGATGAAGTTAGTGACTTTAGCGCCTTTCTCTTTCAAGAATTCGCCAACAGTTTTCTTAGGTTCCATGATGTAAGCTTGACCAGTCAGAGAAATCTCACCGGTGAACTTCTTCATACGACCCACAACCATTTTCTCTGCGATGTCAGCAGGTTTGCCTTCATTCATAGAGATTTCGATTTGCAGAGCTTGTTCGCGAGCGACTACGTCAGCTGGAACGTCTTCTGGGTTAACATATTCTGGCTTAGACGCCGCAACGTGCATCGCGATGTGCTTTAACGTTTCGTCATCTGCGTCACCGGTTACAACCACACCGATACGCTCACCGTGGCGATAAGCCGCTAATTTAGCACCGTCGATGTACTCAACGCGACGAACGTTGATGTTTTCACCGATTTTAGCAACCAGTGCAACACGATCTTCTTCGAACTGTGCTTTTAAGTCTTCTAAAGCCACTTTAGATGCTGCAGCAACATCTAACACAGCGTTAGCAAAACCTAAGAAGTTCGCATCTTTAGCAACGAAGTCAGTTTGGCAGTTTACTTCTAACAGTACTGCGAAACCTTCACCGTTTTTGATCAGGATAGTACCGTCAGCAGCGATGTTACCTGCTTTCTTAGCCGCTTTAGCAGCACCAGACTTACGCATGTTGTCAATTGCTAACTCCATGTCGCCGTTGGTTTCTTCTAGGGCTTTTTTACAATCCATCATGCCTGCGCCAGTACGCTCGCGCAGTTCTTTAACTTGGGCAGCTGTAATTGCCATTGTTAAATCCTCTCTAAAAATTCGACTAATTTGCAGATATAAAACAGGGGCCGTATGGCCCCTGTTAACCAATTAACAATCTTGGTTAATAAGGGTGATGAATCTCATCCCGCCTTATTATTATTCGGCTTCTACGAAACCGTCTTGCTCAGCTTGAACCGCTAAATCTTGACCACGGCCAGCGTTAGCTGCTGCAGCAACAGAAGTAGTGTACAGGCGAATAGCACGCATCGCGTCGTCGTTACCAGGAACGATGTAGTTAACACCATCTGGCGCAGAGTTCGTATCAACAACGGCAACAACTGGGATACCCAGGTTGTTAGCTTCTTTAATAGCGATATGCTCGTGGTCAGCGCCGATAACGAATAATACGTCTGGCAGGCCGCCCATGTTCTTAATACCGCCTAAAGATTTCTCCAGCTTTTCAAGCTCACGAGTACGCATCAGCGCTTCTTTCTTGGTCAGCTTGTCGAAAGTACCGTCTACTGATTGGCTTTCCAGTTCTTTCAGACGTTTGATTGACTGACGAACGGTTTTCCAGTTAGTCAACATACCGCCTAACCAGCGGTGATCAACATAGTACTGATCACAAGATAGCGCAGCTTCTTTGATCGCTTCGCCAGCAGCACGTTTAGTACCAACGAATAATACTTTGCCTTTCTTTGAAGCAACGTTGCTGATGAAAGCCAGCGCTTCATTGAACATTGGCACAGTATGCTCAAGGTTGATGATGTGAACACCGTTGCGAGCACCGAAAATGAATGGCTTCATTTTTGGGTTCCAGTAACGGGTTTGGTGACCGAAGTGGACACCGGCCTGGAGCATATCGCGCATTGAAACTGTAGTCATTTCTATTACCTTAAAATTAGGGGGTTAGACCTCCACGTATCCCATGTCTTCGACCCCGCAGTGAACAACTGAGGGCACCCCGAAGAATGTGTCGACACGTGTGTGATTTAGTATTTAGACAAATTGCCATGTATAATGGCCGCCATCTTTAGTATTGCTATCACCCAAAAGAGCATAGATGCTCGAGTCAGGTAATTCATCAAGACTTAAACATAACGGCGCGCTTTATACCACAAACAGCCCTAAAGCACAAATTTTTGCATCGGGATGGCGCGCCAACAGACACCGAAGACACAAGAGAAAACGCAATGAGTATCGTCATTAAGACAGCAGCAGAAATCGACAAAATGCGCGCGGCGGGTAAACTTGCCGCACAAGTATTAGAAATGATTGCCCCCTACGTTAAGGCGGGTGTCAGCACGAATGAACTCAACGATATCTGCGCTAAATATACTGAGGAGCAAGGGGCGATTTCGGCGCCACTCAACTACCATGGTTTTCCTAAATCCATTTGCACCTCGATCAATCAGGTCATTTGTCATGGCATTCCAAATGATCAACCTCTAAAAGACGGGGATATTGTCAATATCGATATCACTGTCATTAAAGACGGTTACCACGGCGACACCTCAAAAATGTTCTTAATCGGTGACGTTAGTCCAAAAGACAAACGCCTGTGCCGCATCGCCCAAGAAAGCTTGTATTTAGCCATTCGTAAAGTCCGCCCAGGGCTAAAACTCGGTGAAATCGGCACCACTATCGAAAAATTCATCAAAGCCAGCAAAACAGGCCTTGAGAAATATTCCATCGTGCAAGATTATTGTGGCCACGGGATTGGTGCAGGGTTCCATGAAGAACCTCAAGTGATGCACTATCGCAACAATGACAACACCATTTTGCGCCCAGGTATGTGCTTTACCATTGAGCCGATGATCAACGCAGGTCGCCACACCACAGTGCTCGATCGTCACGATAATTGGACAGTCACCACCTCCGATGGTAAAAATTCAGCCCAATGGGAACACACCTTACTGGTGACTGAAACCGGTGTCGAAGTACTGACACTGCGCGATGAGGAAGATTTTCCACGCTTTATTAATCACTAATGACGATTAATTTATAAAGACGATAGTTAAGCTGTCCATTCCGTCATATTCGGCCTCAGGGGATAGCCAATAGCCTAACGCATTTACACAAGGGACTCGATGAATACAGCGCTGCTAGCAAAACAATCATTAATCGAACAGAATCAAATGCTTTTAGCAAGATTCAAGGCCAAAACCCCGATTGAAGAGCTAGTCGCTCAGCGCTGTCAGTTTGTTGATTCCCTCGTCAAACAAGCTTGGCAACAACATGGTCTAGACCATTATCCTATCGCCCTGATCGCCGTCGGCGGTTATGGCCGAGGAGAGCTGCATCCGCACTCGGATGTCGATCTGTTATTCCTCTTCGACGGCGAGTTATCTACGGCTGCTAAAACCACACTCAGCGAATTTATCGCCTATTTATGGGATACCAGCCTTGAGATAGGCCACAGTGTCCGCACCCTCAGCGATACCCTAAACCTTGGGCGAGAAGACATTACTATCGCCACCAACTTGCTAGAAGCGCGTTTGCTTTCAGGACCAGAAGCCCTGTTTGACCAGCTTTATGATGCCATTCGCCAGAGCGACTTTTGGACCTCAAGTCACTTCTTTATTGCCAAGCGGGATGAGCAACATGCCCGCCATGCCAAGGCGAGTGCCTTCGACCTTGAACCCAATATTAAAAGCTGCCCGGGCGGCCTTCGAGATATCCAAACCATCGCTTGGGTTGCCATGCGCCACTTTGGCGCCGCTCGCCTAGAAGAATTAGTTCAGTACGAATTTTTAGAACCCGCCGAATTAGAAGAACTGCTCGAATGTCAGCATTTTCTGTGGAAACTGCGTTTTGCTCTGCATATGGCGGTGGGACGCGATGAAAACCGCCTATTATTTGATGTGCAGCGCCAAGTGGCTGAATTAATGGGCTATGAGGATGCCACTCAGCTCGCCGTTGAACAAATGATGAAACGCTACTATCGCACCGTGCGCCGGGTGATGGAGCTCAACGAAATGTTGTTGCAGCTGTTTAAACGAGCCACTCTGGGCCATACCAAGGCCTTAGAAATTCAAGCCATTGATAATCACTACCAGCGCCGCGGTACCTTTATTGAAGCCCTGCATGAAGATCTATTCGACAGCGGTGAAGAAATTGTCCGCCTGTTTGTGCATGTGGCCAAAAACTCCAATATTAAAGGCATTTATGCTCCCACGCTGCGCTCACTGCGCCGTGCTCGCCGGGCACAGCAACAACCCTTGCAAGAAAATCCACTGTGCCGCCAAGCCTTTATGGAGATATTGAAACATCCTCGTGGCATTGCCGCGTTATCGCTTATGCATAAACACGGAGTGCTATCGGCCTATTTACCCGCTTGGCGCCATATTGAAGGCCAAATGCAATTTGACCTGTTCCACGCCTATACGGTGGATGAACACACCCACAGATTGCTGCTCAATATCGAGCGATTTTCCCAAGCCGAGCACAAGGAAGAATTTCCCTTAGGCTCAATTCTCATCAACCAGTTACCGAAAAAAGGCTTATTGGTATTGGGCGCGATTTTTCACGATATCGCCAAAGGCCGCGGCGGCGATCACAGCAAGCTGGGCAGCAAAGATGCGCTGGATTTTTGCAAACTGCATGGCTTAAACGACCACGATGGTCGCTTAGTCGCTTGGCTAGTTGAAAATCACTTGGTGATGTCGGTGACCGCACAACGCCGGGATATTTCCGATCCCGATGTCGTCGCAGACTTTGCCAGTAAAGTCCGCGATGCGGTGCATTTAAGTTACCTGTACTGCTTAACCGTCGCCGATATCTGCGCGACCAACGAAAAAACCTGGAATAACTGGAAAGGCTCACTGCTGCGTGACTTGTATTTTTCGACCCAAAGGGTGCTCGCCCGCGGTAAAGAAAAAACCGTGGATATCCGCGCTAGAGTACGCGAATACCAAGCCAAGGCCAAAAAAGAGCTGCTACGACGCGGCCTTAAAGAAAAAGATCTCGATACCCTGTGGCAACGTTTTAAAGCGGATTATTTTTTACGCCACCAGCCCAACCAAGTGGCCTGGCACGCCGAAGCCATTTTAAAACACAAGCAACAGGATGAACCCTTAGTCCTCATTTCCAAACACACCACGCGTGGCGGTACTGAGCTGTTTGTATACTGCCAAGATAGGCCCAAATTATTCGCGACTGTGATGGCGGTCCTCGACAATAAAAACATCAATGTGCATGATGCTAACATCATGACATCCAAAGATAATTATGCCCTAGACACCTTTGTTATTTTAGAGCAAGATGGCGAGCCAGTCAGTCAACTGTCCCGCATCCAAAGTATCCGTAAATCCCTAGAAAAGGCGCTTTCTAGCGACAACCCCAAGCTGCCACGCTTTCGAAAATTGTCGCGTAAAATGAAACCCTTTAACGTACCAACTCAGGTGAGCTTCCTCGAGAGCAGCCGCCATGGTACCAGCATGATGGAACTTATCGCCTTAGATACCCCGGGCTTATTGGCCAAAGTGGGCGATATTTTTTACCGTTGCAACACCACCTTGCTCGCCGCCAAGATCACCACGATAGGTGAGCGAGCGGAGGACTTTTTTATGTTGCAAACCAATGATGGATTGAAGCTCAATCCAGCCCAAGAACAGGCGCTGACAGAGGCATTAGTGCATGCCCTAAGCACCAACACTACCGCAACAGAGTAATTAACTAAACCAGTGGGAGAAGTAAATGGAGGCTTTACGCCAACGTATTGAGGCCGCTTTTGAAGCGCGCGCCGACATCACACCAAGCACAGTTGACGAGCGCGTACGCAGCGACGTGCAACAGGTCATCAATATGCTCGATAAAGGTGAACTGCGTGTCGCGGAAAAAATCAATGGCCAATGGCATGTACACCAATGGCTCAAAAAGGCGGTGTTACTGTCCTTCCGTATTTTTGATAACGCGGTGATCGACGGTGCCGAAACCAAGTATTTTGACAAAGTACCGTTAAAATTTGCCGAATATGATGAAGCCCGCTTTAAAGCAGAAGCGATTCGTGTTGTGCCGTCAGCCACAGTGCGTAAAGGTTCATTTATCGGCAAAAACACCGTATTAATGCCATCTTACGTTAACTTAGGCGCCTACGTTGATGAAGGCACTATGGTGGACACTTGGGCGACAGTGGGCTCCTGTGCGCAAATTGGTAAAAACGTGCATTTATCCGGCGGCGTTGGGATTGGCGGAGTCCTTGAGCCATTACAAGCCGGTCCAACCATCATTGAAGATAACTGCTTTATCGGCGCGCGCTCTGAGATTGTCGAAGGCGTCGTGGTTGAAGAAGGCTCAGTGATTTCGATGGGCGTGTATATCGGCCAAAGCACCCGCATTTATGACCGCGAGACTGGCCAAGTGCATTACGGCCGCGTGCCTGCGGGTTCCGTGGTGGTCTCAGGCAGCTTGCCATCAGCCTGCGGCAAATACAGCTTGTATGCCGCGATTATTGTGAAAAAAGTGGATGCCAAGACCCGTGGAAAAGTCGGGATCAACGAATTACTGCGTATCGTCGATTAATCGGTAAGCCGATGATTGATGCCTGCGGTGCAGGCCAGCGCAATATCCGTGTTTAATGCCAAGTCTTGCTTGGCATTATTTTTTTAGCCGTGCGTCAGGCAACGCGTTCCCCCTCGTGCACACAACCAAGCCCTACTTTCAAACAATTCAAGTGCACTGAGTCAACCCCAGCGCACT
>NZ_JBOFMC010000066.1:0-11943 GCF_051658185.1 Shewanella sp.
CCGTTTTTACGGCACCAACCGAGGCGGTAAAACCCATTAGTTCAGAGCTTAATGATGGGTCAAAATATGCGGTAAACCGTGGCAAACAACACTATTTTTCCCGCTATTCGCGAGGTGGGAGGGGAGGCGGCCGTAATAATCTACGATTTAACATAAGCTGTTGAGTAATTGTGATAATTTTATTGCTATGGCCAGTGTTAAGGATTTTTCTTGGAGTAAGAAGTTGTTGCGATAAGTTCTTGAGTGAATCCGGGCGTGACTATAAAATCCTATTGATATCAATAATTACCATAATTTGGTTTTTTTAAAGATAACAGTCAATCATTTTGCGACATTGTAATATGATGCGAGCCGAGCTTTTTCAATTGGGGTAAAAATTTACATGATAATAATAAAAAAGAAAAAATCACTTTCGGCAAAAGTCGCGTTGGGTATTGTTTCTATCATTGCATTGGCGTGTTCTATCGCGGGTTGGCAACTGTTTCATCATTTTTCCGATATTGCACGTTCTGAGTTAGAAAACGGCATGGCGAGTATCGTCAAGCAGCGCACCTTAAACACCCAGGGGTACTTTGCTAAGTTTCAAGCCAAAGTCGATGTATTCGCTCGTTTGCCTGCACTTGATAAATTTGCCTCACACCGCACGACGATTTCAGAGGTCGATCAGGATCCCTTGTTCAATGAGTTGGATGCGTTAATTAAGGAAATGAATCGCCACGATCCACAGCTCTTTAGCCTGTTTTACGCGGTAGGTGATACTGGAGAATATTTCGACAAGTCAGGCCGTTACCACGATCCAAACACAAACTTGAAAGCGCGCTTTTGGTGGAGCAAAAGTGAGAAAGAGCAAAGGGCTTGGGCGACGACCATGATCGACATTCGTACTGGTCAAATGAACGGTTCAATCTATATGCCGATTTATGAGGGCAGCCATCTAGCTTACATTGCCGGGGCAGATATCAAACTTGAGTCTTTGCAAGAGTTGCTGGTCAGTAAAACGCCCTTCGGTGAAGCAGCGAAGATGTTTGTGTTTGACGATGAAGGCAAAATAATCCTGTTCTCAGGCATGACTGCGGCAGAGACTGAAAAGCTCACCTTGAGCAAGTTGGACAGCCAGCATAAAGGCTTTGCATCAGTGGCTTCGGCCAATAAAACCTTTAATACCGTTGAGTTTAACGGTGGCACTTACACAACCTATGTTGAAGCTGTGGAACTTGATCATCCAAAGTTAGATTGGCATGTGGCTATCATGGTGCCCAACGCCATTATGGATGAACAGTTATCCTCCTTGTTATGGACCGTGGTGATGGGCTCCTTGTTAGTGATTGGTGTGGTTGGGGCGACGGCGATGTTCGTTATCAATCAGTCGCTGAAGGGCGTAAACGATATTTCCGAAAGTTTGGTATCGCTGGCTCAAGGTGAGGGCGATTTAACTCAACAACTGATGGTTAATTCAGAAGATGAGGTGGGCAAACTGGCGGAAGGGTTTAACAATTACAATGCTAAGATCCGCGAACTGATTAACGAGTCAAAATTAGTCTCTGCGGATGTGAAAAGCGCGACCCATCAAGTGACCACCTCATTAGAATATGCGGCTAAAAACATGGCGAGCCAACGCGATGAACTCGCCGTTATCGCGACCGCGACCAATGAAATGGATCATGTGGTGAAAGACATCGCGCAGAATGCTGAAATTACTCGTCAAAATGTCCAAGAGGCCGAAGTTAAGGTGTCTGATGCCCGCGCGCTGGTTGAAGAAACCAGCGAACAGGTATTCAAACTTGACAGTGAACTGACCCAATCTGAGCGTGGTGTAACAGCCCTGCTTTCTGATGCCAAGCAAATCGGTGACGTATTGCAGGTGATCAAAGAAATTGCCGACCAAACCAACCTGTTGGCATTGAACGCTGCGATTGAGGCTGCGCGCGCGGGTGAGTACGGTCGCGGCTTTGCCGTGGTTGCTGATGAAGTGCGTAACTTGGCGAGCAAAACTCAACAGTCTACCTTGAGCATTCATAAAATCATTGATGGCATTCAAAGTAACACCCAAGCGGTGGCAAATACCATGGCAACAAACCGTGCGAGTGCAAACGACACCGTAAATAAAATTGCTCAGATCAGTGAAGCGCTGCTTTCTATCACGCAAGCCTTTCATTCGGTTAATTCGCAGGCCGATCAGGTTGCCTGTGCGACAGCTGAGCAGGCTGAAGCCGTGAAAGAAATTGAACGCAATGTGATGCGAGTGAACGATTTGTCGTTGACGACAGATAAGGGGCTTTCTAGCGTGGTAGAACAAGCCTCAATGCTGAATCGCAGCAGCAATGATCTGAATTTACTGTTAAGTAAATTTAAAACCTAATGAGTGAGTGGTTTACATCACTTATTTAGCCCCTCGCAGCACGGCGAGGGGAGTTTTTATTGGGCTAGGGTGGGGTTATCATTAGCATGCTTGCGCATTGGTCTAATTGGCATCGATGCGCATTGATCGATTAGGCGCATCGGTATCGTAATACGCATGGGGATTTCAGGATGCTTTAGGCATGCTGCCACCGACTGATACCCAGGGTAAATCGCTCGGTAACCGTGACAATCGATTCTGCTTGTTGGCGTTCACGTGGTGCGAGAGCGTCAGCCCCTTGTTCGGCTAACAGGTTGATTTTGGTGGCTTGTGCTTTTGATTCCACTCAGGGCATGGTCAGGTAAACATCGCCCGTAAACACCGCTTGCAAATATTATGGCGCGCCGCTTACCTTAACGTCATATCCTATCTCCCAGTAAGCGTCCCTCTGTTTAAACGCGGATATGCAGTCCATCCCCGATGGCTTTTTGTCTAAGCACAGCCGTCTTAATACAGGCGGTAATTTGCCTATTATTGATGGACTGACGTCACTGTGGCTGTTCAGGAAATGTTGTGCATCTTTAAGCGTTTTTAGTGATGCTAAGCCATGTTAGTCACCACTTTAGTCCCATTTTGGCAGCGACAATAGCCAACAATTGCGAACATATAAAACATAAAACCAGGCAAGCGCCTGGTTTTATGATGCATTTTTAACGGGTGTCAACAGCTAAAAACATTATTCAACGTTTTGGATCTGCTCGCGCATTTGCTCGATTAATACTTTGAGCTCAACGGCGGCTGAGGTGATGTCAGTGCTGATGGATTTAGAGGCAAGGGTGTTTGATTCGCGGTTAAATTCTTGCATCATAAAATCTAAGCGACGACCTTCACTGCCGCCTTTTTTGAGGATGCGGCGGGCTTCAACCACATGGGCTTCGAGGCGATCCATCTCTTCGGCGACATCTTGCTTTTGCGCCAGTAGCACCATTTCTTGCTCGATGCGCGCAGGGTCGAGTTCACCTTGGATTTCGGCAAGGCGGTTGGTGAGTTTTTCCCGTTGATATTCCATCACTTTTGGCATGTGTTGGCGCACGATGGCGATTTGCTCGCTCACGCCATCTAAGCGGCTTAACAGCATGTCTTTGATGGCGCTGCCTTCACGGCCGCGTGCTTCAATAAATTGATCGATGGCGGCGTCGAAGGCGGTGAGTAAATCAGCACCAATGGCGTCCATATCCTGTTCGGCACTCGCGAGCACGCCTGGCCAAGCGAGGATGTCGGTGAGGTTGATATCACCTTGCCCGGCCTCTTGTTTTAGCCAGTTGGCCGCCGTGAGCAACTGTTTGGCAAGGTCCTGATTGAGCTTGAGTTCGTTATTATTGTTGTCGGCCAGCTCGTAGCGCAGGTTGACTTCAACTTTGCCGCGGTTTAAGCGTTTACGTAGGCGATCGCGCAGTACGGGTTCAAAGCTGCGAAATTGCTCGGGTAAACGGAGATAGGTTTCGAGATAGCGTTGATTGACTGAGCGAATTTCCCAGGAGGCGGTGCCCCATTGTGCTTTGTGCTCGATGCGAGCGTAGGCTGTCATGCTTTGGATCATGGGTTGTCCTAATGGTGTAATCGGCATAGTGAAGCGCGATTATAGAGTCAATGGCGCAAGGTTTAAAGAGATGCGGCAAATCGGGCGGTGTCTGGGTGTGATGCGTGTGTCAGGAAATTGCCCTAGGCATGGCATCCTCGGGCGCAAGCCCCTATAATATCCAGCCAAAATTGGTCAATGACTCACAATACAGGAATCTCGCATGCGTCCAAGTAACAGAACGCCAGCACAAACTCGTCCCATTACTATCACTCGCCAGTTTACGGCTCATGCCGAAGGTTCTGTGTTAGTGGAGTTTGGCGAAACCAAAGTGCTTTGTACCGCCAGCTTTACTGAGGGTGTGCCACGTTTCCTTAAGGGTCAAGGTCAAGGCTGGGTGACGGCGGAATACGGCATGTTGCCCCGTTCGACCCATAGCCGTATGGATCGTGAGGCGGCTCGTGGTAAGCAATCTGGCCGTACCCAAGAAATTCAACGTCTTATCGGTCGTGCGCTGCGTGCGTGTGTGGATATGAAAGCGCTGGGTGAAAACACGATTGTGATCGATTGTGATGTGATCCAAGCCGACGGTGGCACCCGCACCGCATCAATTACTGGTGCGTGCGTGGCGTTAGTCGATGCGCTTAATTGGGCGCGCTCGAAGGGGATTATTAAAGCCAATCCGCTTAAATTCTTGATTGCTGCTGTGAGTGTTGGAATTTATAAGGGTGAGGCGATAAGCGATCTTGAGTATATTGAAGATAGCGCCGCTGAAACCGACATGAATGTCGTGATGACCGAAACTGGCAAGATCATTGAGATCCAAGGCACCGCCGAGGGCGAACCCTTCAGCCATGAAGAGTTAATTGAGCTTTTGGGCTTAGCGAAGAACAGTATTCGCGAAATTGTCGATGTGCAAAAAGCCGCATTAAATTGATCCCGTTGCGATAACAGCCCCGTCATGGGGCTTTTTATTGGCTTATGCGCGTGGCCCCCAAGCGGCGAATAGGCTGTAGGGCAGCGCGAGCAAGCTTAGGGTGATGGACAGCCGTTAGGCTATCCCTAGATGACCGATAAACAACTAACAATATTTCCCCGATAACAAAATAAAGCCGTAAGGAGAGAGTGTGAAAGCCTATCAACGTGAGTTTATTGAATTTGCCTTAGAGCGTCAGGTATTGCGGTTTGGTGAGTTTACCCTGAAATCGGGCCGTATCAGTCCTTACTTCTTTAATGCGGGCTTATTCAATACGGGTCGTGATTTAGCGCGGTTAGGTCGGTTTTATGCTGCGGCCTTGGTGGATTCGGGCATTGAATATGATTTGCTCTTTGGCCCGGCCTATAAAGGTATTCCGATCGCCACCACCACGGCGGTGGCCTTATGTGAACACCATGATATCGATATCCCTTACTGCTTTAACCGCAAAGAGAAAAAAGATCACGGCGAAGGCGGTAACTTGGTAGGCAGTGAGTTAAAAGGCCGAGTGATGCTGGTGGACGATGTGATCACCGCTGGGACCGCTATTCGTGAGTCGATGGAAATTATCGAGGCTCATCAGGCGCAATTGGCAGGGGTGCTGATCGCGCTGGACAGACAAGAGAAAGGCAAAGGCGAACTATCGGCTATTCAAGAGGTTGAGCGCGATTTTGGCTGCGGTATTGTCGCCATCATTAAATTGGCTGATTTAATTAGCTACCTTTCTGAAAAACCAGGAATGGAAGCTCAGCTTGCGGCGGTCAGCCGTTACCGCGAGCAATACGGGATTTAAGCTGAAGAGCCTAGAGCCTAGAGCCTAGAGCCTAGAGCCTAAAACCTAGGCTCCTAGGTGTTATTGCTGCAAAAATTCGGCGCGGGTGGCGGGATTGGATTTAAACACGCCGCCCAGTGCCGTGGTGGTGGTGGAGCTGGTGGAGTCCATCACCCCGCGGGATTTAACGCAGTAATGCACCGCATCCATTTTTACTGCCACATCTTTAGTTTCCAGCAGGGTTTGCAGCGCCACGAGCACTTGCTGTGTCAACCGTTCCTGCACCTGTGGGCGCTGGGCAAAAAAGCGCACGATACGATTAATCTTTGATAAACCGATAATTTTCTTTCTTGGTAAATATGCAATCGTCGCAGTGCCATCAATGGTCACGAGGTGATGTTCGCAGGTGCTGGTGAGGCTAATGTTTTGCACTCGCACCATTTCATCGAAGCCCATCTTATTGTCGATCACGGTGATCTT
This sequence comes from Shewanella sp., assembly GCF_051658185.1. Classification (GTDB taxonomy): domain Bacteria; phylum Pseudomonadota; class Gammaproteobacteria; order Enterobacterales; family Shewanellaceae; genus Shewanella. Next base: position 6,146 of record NZ_JBOFMC010000066.1, read on the forward strand.
GGGGAAATTGGCATAATCTAAGCCAGAAAAGATTTCATCGACGTACATTTTGGCGATGCGGCGCGGTGTCTCTGCGAGGCTATCATCGGATAAATCCAGTGCCATTAAGGTCAGGATTTCCTTCATGTGTTGTTCAATCTTTTCTTTGCGCTCTTCACGGCTATAAGTGTTGGGGAGCATGGGGGTTTCAAGCCCACGTTCCTGCAGGGCGGCTTGTACTTTTACTGCTGCTTCACTGAGTGCCATTTTATCCTCCACTAAGACGTAGCGGCTATCATTGGAAACCGATGCAGGTACTGGTGCTCCTACCTTGCATTCATATTCGGGATGTTCTCGCAGGGCAAGAACAAGGTGGGGCAGAATAGCGCGAATTGCCGCGAATTCATACTGAAAAACGCGCGTTTAGCCGATGAAAAAGCCGATAGACTTAATCGGTATCGGCTATTTGTATGTTATTGGCTAATCTGAAATTAACTTTGCAATAGTTGATGCTGGATAAAACGCCACTGTTCATCAAAATGGGTGGTTGGCTTGAGTTTAAACTCACTGCGCACAAACTGGGCGATACGCCCCTCGGCAAAGGCGAGCAGTAAATTGGCCAAGATGGCTTCATCTAAGTTAAAGCCTTTGCCTTCTCGCAGGGTTTTTTCCCGTAATATTTGCTTTAACTGGGTTTCAATTTTGGCAAATAAGTTGCCAATACGACTGCGTAGTCGCTCGTTTTCACCGAGTAATGCATCACCATTGAGCACTCGGGAGATCCCCGGATTACGCTCGGCAAAGATCAGCAATAATTGCAGTACCAATTGACAGCGCTTCATCGTGTCTTTCTCGTCATCCATGATGAGGTTGATGCGCGACAGCAGCGACTCTTCAATAAACTCAATTAACCCTTCAAACATCCGTGCCTTACTGGGGAAATGTCGATACAGCGCCGCTTCGGAGACACCCACTTGCGCCGCGAGCTTTGCGGTGGTGATCCTTTGGCCTGGGCTGGTTTCTAGCATGTGTGCTAGACATTGCAAAATGTGTTCACGACGATTAATTTTGGGGCTTACAGCCATTGCAGTATCCTTCGCTCAATAACGATCAGAGGGTTATTTGGTGCCAGAATGGCCAAATCCACCTTCACCACGATCTGAGCTGTCGAACTCATCAACGAGTTTGAATTGCGCTTGCACCACGGGAACAAACACCAGTTGGGCGAGACGATCGCCAATCTCGAGGGTGAATGGCGTGTTGCTTCTGTTCCAACAAGAGACCATGAGCGGACCTTGATAATCCGAGTCAATAAGCCCAACCAAATTGCCAAGCACAATCCCTTGCTTATGGCCAAGGCCTGAGCGTGGCAGGATCACCGCCGCCAGCCCCGGATCGGCTACATGGATGGCAATCCCTGTGGGAATAAGCCGAGTTTCACCGGGTGCGATGGTCATGGTGGTATCTATCATGGCGCGCAGATCCATGCCAGCGCTGCCGGGGGTGGCATAGGCTGGGAGTGGAAATTCAGAGCCAATACGAGAGTCGAGGATTTTTAATTCAATGGGCGTTTTCATGTTTTTTGTTTTTCTTTCACTATCAACGAAAGTAATTGCCGTGCCAGCGTGAGTTTGTCAGTTGCAGGGAATTCTTGGTTGCCCTGTGGCCAAAACACGCGTAGTGCATTGGTATCGGCATTAAAACCGAGGCCGGCAACGGAAACGTCGTTTGCGGCGATCATATCCAAATTTTTACGTTTGAGTTTATCGCGGGCATAGGCTTCTACATCATGGGTTTCGGCGGCAAATCCTACCGTAAAAGGACGATGGGGTAGATGTGCAACCGTGGCTAAGATATCAGGATTGCGCACCAGCGCAAGTTGCATTTCTTCGGTCGCCTTTTTGATTTTGCTGCTGGCAGGCGCCTGCACCCGGTAGTCAGCAACAGCGGCGCATCCGATAAAAATGTGTTTTTTATCAACGTGTTCCAATACTGCGTCAAGCATCTCTTGCGCGGATTCTACATCGATGCGGGTCACGCCCTCAGGGGTGGGTAAATTTACCGGTCCTGAGACTAACGTCACAGCAGCGCCTAGTTGCGCGGCGGCTGTTGCCAGAGCAAAGCCCATTTTGCCGGAGCTGTGGTTGGAAATATACCTGACCGGATCGATGGCTTCCCGAGTGGGGCCAGCCGTGATCAGCACCGCTTGCCCTAATAGCGGCTTGGCGGATGTGTCATCATTGGGTGCTGCAACGGTTGGATTGGGCGCTGCAACGGCTGGCGTTGCGCTTTGGCTAAAAAATTGCTCAGCCATTATCGCGATATCCAGCGGCTCTAACATTCGCCCTGGGCCGATTTCGCCACAGGCCTGGCTGCCGTTTGCAGGGCCCCACAGCGTATATCCTCGCTCAGCAAGGCAGGCTAAATTGGCTTGGGTGGCGGCATTGCGATACATCTGTTGATTCATCGCTGGGCACAGTGCAATGGGAGCTTCGGTGGCAAGGCAGGCGGTGGTGATTAACTCATCGGCCATACCGGCCGTAAGGCGCGCGAGTAAATTCGCCGTAGCGGGAGCGATAATCACTAAATCCGCCCAGCGCGCCAGTTCAATATGGCCCATCGCCGCTTCTGCCGCCGGATCGAGCAAGCTTGAGGCGACCGGGTGCCCAGACAGCGCTTGCAGCGTTAGCGGGGTAATAAATTCCATGGCACTCTGACTCATGACGACACGAACATCACAGCCGCGCTCTTTTAAACGGCGGACTAAATCAGCGCTTTTATAGGCAGCGATGCCGCCGCCAATCCCCAGTAGAATGTTTTTATTGGTCAGACTCACAGACATTATCCGAGATTGAAATCATGCCGCCAACCATATCACAAAGCAGCGAATGTGAGTGACTATCCTAGTTCAAAAAAACTCAACCATACTCAGTAAGCTGCAATTAAGTCAGCGTGTGTAATCACAGGGAGGTGTTATGACGATAAAGGACTGGCCAACAGGAGAGGGACCAAGGGATAAGCTCTTGCAAAAGGGGGCGGCCCATTTGTCTGATGCGGAATTACTGGCGGTATTACTACGTAATGGCCTGTCGGGGCTGAATGCGGTGGATTTGGCTCGCGCCCTCATTCAAGAATTTGGCGGGCTAAGAAGCCTACTTTGTGCCCCCAAAAGTCAGGTGTGTCGACTTCCGGGCGTAGGCCCTGTAAAATACGCCCAGCTTCAAGCTGCGGCTGAATTAGCGCGGCGTGTCGCCCAAGAAAATCTGCATAGAGGTCAGGTTTTGACAAATCCCGATTTAACTCGGGACTATTTAATGAGACAATTAGCCGATCGTTCCTATGAAGTGTTCGCAATTTTGCTGCTGGATAGCCAGCATAGAGTAATTCAGTTTGTTGAATTATTCCGCGGCACCATAGATTCAGCCTCAGTGTATCCGCGTGAAGTGGTGAGCTTAGTGCTTGAAAAAAAGGCAGCTGCCGTTATAGTGTGTCACAATCATCCGTCTGGTATTGCCGAGCCCAGTCAGGCTGACAGACGAATAACTGAGCGATTAAAAAATGCGTTAGCAACCATAGACGTATCCTTGCTGGATCATATGGTTGTAGGTGATCGAGAGATAGTTTCTTTTGCGGAACGAGGCTGGATTAATTAATCTAACACTTGATCTTCACTCTGTGATCGTGTATAAAATGCGCCCTCTTTGTGCCTCGGGCGACGGCCATACGAGGTACATTAATGCTCGAGCGTTAAAATTGTTTTTGGAGAAGATTGACATGTCAAGAGTATGCCAAGTTACTGGCAAGAAGCCGATGGTTGGTAACAACCGTTCGCACGCAAAAAACGCGACCCGTCGTCGTTTTTTACCTAACCTACAAAACCACCGTTTTTGGTTAGAAGAAGAAAAGCGTTTCGTGCAGTTACGTGTATCTACTAAAGGTATCCGTCTGATCGATAAAAAAGGTATTGAAGTTGTTGTTGCTGAACTTCGTGCCCGTGGCGAGAAGGTGTAATAGATCATGGCTAAAGCTAAAGGTAATCGTGAGAAGATCAAATTAGTTTCAAGCGCTAAAACTGGTCATTTCTACACAACTGAAAAAAACAAGCGTAACATGCCAGAAAAAATGGAAATCAAAAAATTTGATCCCGTTATTCGTCAGCACGTTATCTACAAAGAAGCAAAAATCAAGTAATCTTGGTTTCCTGTTTCGAGAAAAGCCCCTTATCTAAGGGGCTTTTTTTTGCCCATTTTTTAGGAAACTGTCATCCCATTGTGACGTTGGCCGCGCACACTCTAGTCCTTTCCTGACTCTGGAAACCGCAGAAACCGCCTGATGCTGGTTATCCGGTTGGTTATTGCAATTCTAAGCACTTTAGCGTAATAAAATCGCATTTATGTGAAAATAAATTCTTTATATGTGAATTAAAATGCAATACCATACGCAAAAATTAACAAAGCATTGCAGTCATGTTGAATTAACATGGCTAGCGTCGAGATGAGGTGTAAATAACGCGTGCGTACCACTGAATTGGTTGATGGATTTCGGCATTCGGCTCCCTATGTGAATGCCCATCGAGGCAAAACCTTCGTAGTGATGCTGGGGGGGGAGGCGTTGGCGCAACCCCAATTTCGCGCCATTCTAAATGATGTGGCCTTGCTGCATAGCTTGGGCATTAAAGTGGTGCTGGTGTATGGGGCGAGACCGCAGATCGATGCCGCCTTAGCCGCCAATGGCATTGAGCCTGCTTACCATGGTGGTGTGCGCATCACCGATGAGGATTCCCTCAAAGTGATTAAGCAGGTCGCTGGCGCGTTGCAGTTTGATATCACCGCCCGTTTATCCATGAGTTTAAGTAATACGCCCATGCAGGGCGCGCAAATCAACTTAGTCAGTGGTAATTTTGTGATCGCTCAACCGCTGGGCGTCGATAATGGCGTGGATTTTTGCCTGAGCGGTAAAGTGCGGCGGATCGATGTGCAGGGCTTGAAACGGCAACTCGATAATCATTGTATCGTGTTAATGGGGCCGATCGCCGCCTCTGTGACCGGTGAGAGTTTTAACTTGACCGCGGAAGAGATCGCGACCCAAGTGGCCATTAAGCTTAAAGCCGACAAGATGATCGGTTTTAGCGCACAAAACGGCATCCTCGATCGCAATGGGGAGGTGATCGCCGAGTTAATGCCAAATGATGCGCAAAACATTCTTAATAAGCTCGCAGAGCAGGGGTCAGCTTGTATTGGTACTATGGCGTTCCTCAAAGCCAGTATTGACGCTTGTCGCAATGGGGTACCTCGTTGCCATTTGGTCAGTTACCTTGATGACGGTGCCTTACTGCAGGAGCTGTTTTCCCGCGAAGGCATTGGTACACAAATTGTGACCGAAAGCGCCGAGCGTTTACGCCGCGCCTCGATTAGCGATATTGGCGGCATTCTCAATTTGATCCGTCCGTTAGAGGAGCAGGGCGTCTTGGTGCGCCGAAGCCGTGAGCAGCTTGAGATTGAAATCGAGCAGTTTATGTTGATTGAGCGTGATGGCTTAGTGATTGGCTGTGCGGCGCTGTATCCCTTTGAAGAGGATCACGCTGGGGAGTTTGCCTGCCTTGTGGTGCATCCTGATTATCGCGATGCTGATCGTGGCAGTTTACTGCTTAAAAACATTATCGGTCAGGCCCGTAGCCGCGGTTACTCCCGCTTGTTTGCGTTAACAACCCGCAGCATTCACTGGTTTTTAGAGCACGGCTTTGTGATTGAAGATGTGGATGCGTTGCCGCAGAAGAAAAAGCAGCTGTATAACTACCAGCGCCGCTCCAAAATTCTCGC